>CATYJC010000068.1 GCA_958407555.1 uncultured Collinsella sp.
AAACGTAAAGGATGCCTCGGGGAATCCAACGGACTTGTGGAAACGACCTCCCTTGATCGAGCTCTCTGACCTTACGCAGTTCGCCAATAAGATCCAGGGACTCCGCGGTGCTAAATCATTCACACGTGCCGCGAAATGCATTACGGGGGTTGTGGCATCGCCGCTTGAGGTCCAAGCTTCGATGCTGTTTGGCCTTTCGAGGCTGCGCGGCGGCGAAGGGCTGCGCCTTACCAATAATGTTGAGATTCGCATGACGCGCAGCGCCCGCCTGATTTCGGGGCTTGATAGGCGCTACGCCGATATCTTGCTGTCAAATAAGGACGGCAGCCGGGAGTGCCTGGTTGAATGTCAGGGTAAAGCCATTCACGGATCCATAGAATCCAAGATCTCGGACTCCGATCGAACGACAGCCCTTCAGACGATGGGATATCCCGTCGTTCTGATGACCTATGGTCAGCTAGTCGACTCCGATGCCTTCCGCGTGGTGATGGAACTCATCATGTCCTATCTCGATGTGCCGTTGAAAGACAAGACGTCGCGGCAGCAGGAGCTCGAACGGCGACTTCGTGAGGAGATTTTTATCGATTGGGCGGGAATGTAGCCGCGCGGGTGGAAAACGGTCGCGGAAGCTAGGGTTTTAGTTGCGAATAGCCTTCAATTGCTCCTTGGAATTGGCTTGAAAAGTGCTACCTAGAGCAAGTTATTTCGGAAAATGGACAGTCAACTTTAGTTTGGCATATAGAGATCGATTTTTACCTACTAAAACCCCTGATAAAGCTGTTTGTAAAAGCAGTTGTGCTTAGCGACTAGGGCCTCACTGTCGATTATCCGAAAAAACTTATTATGGATAGCATTTTCAAAACCAGCCGGAGCAACGAAATCGGCCCCCGTTTCGTGAAAACGGGGGCCGAATGGGCTTCATGGTCTGCCTGGCAGGCTTGGCGCCGGCGCTATTTGATCACGCGCACGCGGTACATCGACGGAATTTGCTTGAGCGCCTCGATGGTGCTGCCGTCCAGGTGCTCGTCGGTGTCAAACATGGTGTAGGCGTTCTCGCCAGCGGACTCGTTGGTCATACGCTGCACGTTGGCATTGTCCTTGGCCAGGATGGCCGTGATTTGGCCGATCATGTTGGGCACGTTGGCGTGCAGGCAGGCAATGCGGCTTGCGGCGCGCGCCTTGCCCATGCTGCAGGCGGGGTAGTTGACGCTGTGCGCGATGTTGCCGTTCTCCAGGTAATCCTTGAGCTCGCTGATGGCCATGTCGGCGCAGTTGGCCTCGGCCTCGCCAGTGCCGGCGCCCGAGTGCGTGGTGATAAACGTGTTGGGCATCTTGACGGTCTTGGGCGTGGCAAAGTCGCAGCTAAACCAGCTCAGCTTGCCCTCACGCAGGGCAGCGTCGACGGCGTCCTCGTCAATGATGGTCTCGCGTGCGTAGTTGATGAGCACGGCGTCGGGCGCCAGCAGGTTGATTTGCTCGGCGCTGATCATGCCGATGGTGTCGGCCTTGGTGGGCACGTGCACGGTGAGGTAGTCGCAGCCGCGGCAGAGGTCCTCGAGCGTGCCGACGCGCTGCACCTCGCGGCTCAGCACCCACGCGTGCTCGACGGAAATGAACGGATCGTAGCCGTAGACATCCATGCCCAGGTCGACGCAGGCGTTGGCGACCTTGGATCCCACGTTGCCCAGACCGATGACGCCGATGCGCTTGCCCTTGAGCTCGCGGCCCACAAAGGCCTTCTTGGCCTTCTCGGCATCGACCTGAATCTCGGGGTCGTCGGCGTTGTCGCGCACCCAGTTCATCGACTGCACCACGCCGCGGCTCGAGAGCACCAGCATGCCCAGGACGAGCTCCTTGACGGCGTTGCTGTTGGCGCCGGGGGAGTTAAAGACGACGACGCCCTTCTTGGCGTACTCCTCGACGGGGATGTTATTGACGCCGGCGCCGCAGCGGGCGATGGCGCGGATACCCTCGGGCAGCTCGTAGCCGTGCAGGTCGGTGGAGCGCATCAGGATGGCGTCGGCCTCCTCGGCGGTGTCCACAAACTCGTAGCCCTCGCCAAACTCGACTTTGCCGTCTTTAGTGATGTCGTCGATGGTCTTAATCTTGCGCATGAAAAACTCCTTAGCAGGTTTGGTTTAAACAGGTGGTTTGAAGTGGCTGGTCGGCCCGCGCGTTGCGGGCTAGTTAGATCGCGGACTCAAACTATGCTGTGCTTCGAAGTCCTTCATGTACGAGGCCAGGGCCTGCACGTCTTCCATGGTTACGGCGTTGTAGACGCTGGCGCGCATGCCGCCCACCAGGCGATGGCCCCTGACGTTTTGAATCTGGTGTTCGGCCGCGCCTGCGACAAAGGCCGCATCGAGCTCGGCGTCGCCGGTGCGGAAGGTGACGTTGGCGATGGAGCGACTGTCGGCCTGCGCGGTGCCATGGAAAAGCTCGCTGTGCTCGAGCAGGTCGTAGAGCAGGTTGGCCTTGGCCCAGTTGCGCTCGGCCATGGCGGCGAGTCCGCCGGTCTGCTCCACCCAATGGAACACCTTGCCGCACACGTAGATGCCAAAGGTGTTGGGCGTGTTGAGCATGGAACCCTTGGCGGCCTGGGTCTTAAGGTCCAGGTACTGCGGCGTCTGCGCAAAGGCGGGGCCATCTGCGATGAGATCGTCGCGCACGATGACCACGGTCACGCCCGCGGCGCCGGCGTTTTTCTGCGCGCCGGCGTAAATGAGCCCGTAGCGTTCGACGTCGAGCGGCTGCGACAGAAAGCAGCTCGAGACATCGGCGACCAGCGGCACATCGCCGCAAGTGGGCAGCTCGTGGTACATGGTGCCAAAGATGGTGTTGTTCTGGCAGATGTAGACGTAGTCGAGCCCGTCGCCCGCGGCCTCGGCGGCAATGCGCGCGTTGACGTCGGACATGGTGGGAATGCGGTCGAAGTTGGTGTCCTCGGAGCTCGCGAGCAGCACGACCTCGCCGTACTTGGCGGCCTCCTTGTACGCCTTGTTGGCAAAGTTGCCGGTCACGACGTAGCCGGCGCGGCCGCGGCGCATGAGGTTCATGGGGATGCCCGCAAACTGCAGCGTGGCGCCGCCCTGCAAAAACAGGACACGGTAGTTGTCGGGGATGCTCAGCAGGCGGCGCAGGGTTGCCTCGGCGTCGTCGATAATCTGCTGGTACATACTAGATCGATGGCTCATCTCGAGCACGGACATGCCGCAACCGCGGTAGTCTATCATCTCGTCGGCGATCTCGGCGAGCACGCTTGTAGGCAGCGCGGCCGGGCCAGCTGAGAAGTTGTGCACACGTGCCATCTTCTAGTTCCCCTCGTAGTCGTTTGAACGTTCGGGATACTTTAGCACAGTGGAGCGCCAGGCGCGACCGCATCACGGTAAAACTCGAGTGCGCCGCTATGATTTACAGGATGGTTACATGGGGGAGGGCGGTCGTTAGGTCTATATCACCGGGATATACCGTGACAAATACTCCTTGAGCGCAGTATTGCACACATAGAGATACGTTCCCAGCATGCCGCGCGTCATGAGAACGTAGTAGGCGTTGACGATAATCTTTCGCAGGTCGTCGTCGCTCGCCTTTTTCTTCGCGACGGCATCTTTGAAGTTCGCTTTGTTAACGCAGACGGCTCCTTTATCGGTGTCGTAGTAAATGTCTGGCCCCAGAATTACGAAGCCGTAGTTGAGGTCGTAGCCCTGTACCGTGTGGATACATCCGACCTCGTTGACGGCGTTGGGGGAGTTAACCCAATCCTTTTGACTCGAGTTCCAACGTTTAGGGATGCCCTCAATGACGATATCGAACGCGTCTTTGTTATTCTTCGTTTCCCACTTCCACGCAAAACCTGCCGTCATGCGGGATAGACCAACTTCTTCTTCCTTTGCTTGCTGTAAGGAACAGAAATCCTCAAATTGGTCGACGATTCCAAACTGGTATCTGGGGGTATCGCTGTTCGGATCCCCGGCTCGCGAATCATAAGGCTCCGATGAAAAGAGATTCTTGAATTTCATGCCGGCATGCATATACGCCTTGTTGTCGAGTAAGTCATAGACAAAATCGAGGTATTCGTCACCACCGCGCACGCGCATTTGCGTGCTTAGGCTGAACTCTTCAGTTTCGATGCCTGCTTCTTCGAGCTGATTGAGTCGCTGCTCAAGGCCGTCTCGATTGAGTCCGGATGCGCGAACCTGCTGTTTGGGGTCGTAGAACAGGTATGCCTTGTCACAGCATTTGAATATCCAGTCAACTTGGTTGCTCGTATGCGGAAGGTCGAGACGATCACAGGTGCTATAGAAGGCCTTGATGCCGGAGCCCATGCTTAGATAATTACCCAGTCGATGTGCTTCATCGACAAGTAGGATGTCATAAAGATCATTTTTGGTTACGTCACTGGGGCTCAAGATATCGCCAGGCTTTAACCCTGGAAGGAAGTGCGTGAGTTTCCTGAGGGTCTTCTTCAGGGAATCCATGGGGGTGACAAAACCGACTCGCAGGCCGGAAAGGTTGGGCTCATTTTTGATTTTGAACATGAGACTGATGGCGAGGATTGTTTTACCTGTTCCCGGTGCGCCATTCACGACGGTTATACGTTCTCTTTTTGAGCCACCATGTTTTACGTCTTCATGCTCCTGTTCGAGACGTTTAAAAATCGTCTCGATCGTTTCGTATTGGTCGGGCGTAAGCGTCTTGAAAGGCGAGAACTTGAACAGATCGGAGTTCTCGAGCTCTTCAATCGGATGAATCGCGTAGTTTTCTTCGCGAAGCTTTGTCCAGAGGTCTCGGAACTTCTGGCGATACTGAGGCCGCTCAAAATAATCGAATTGGGCATAGCCGTTGTTGGCATTGGTGACCTGGTATTTTTCGTCGGCACAGAACAGCTCAATAAGTCGATTCTCGAACTCGAACGTTGCGGATTGGTTGAAGGTGGGATTATCGATCAGAAGGGTCCGGTCGAAGTCCTTGTCCACGTTTGCAGCGTGTTGTTTCATACGGCGCTGGTAGTTGGTTGTTTGGCCGATGTATGCCGTCTTGTTTCTGCTATTGGTAAGAATGTAAAGGACGGGCCAACTCTCGTCATGATGGGCTCCAGGCTTTGGCGTGCCAAAGTCCTGAAGTGATTCGCTTGTCTCAAAGGGCTGGGGCAGGGGAAGCGTGTATTGTCGAAGGGCGAACTCATTACTCACGGTGGCCCGCCTTTCTGTATTCGACAGATGATGCTTTGATGGGGTAGCGCTCGCCATTGCGCACGAGTTTGGACGAGAGCGCAGCTGGGAGATTGATTCTGTTTAAATCTGCGAAACGTAGGAGGAAAAGGAGCGTGTCGGCAATTTCGTCTTCGATGGCTTGACGTTGCTCGTCGTCTTCGAACATTTCTGCAATGCGCTCGTCGCTCATAAAACGAAAGAGCTGAAGGAGCTCGGAGGACTCAGTTGCCATGCCGATGGCAAGCTCTTTTGGCGTGTGATACTTGCGCCAGTCGCGTGCATCACAAAAGTCCCTGACTTGTTTCATCATGGCATCGAGCTTATCCATCGTCCGCAACCTCCCTGATGTTCATTGTTTTATTATGGCCGTATCTGGGGTTTATTGCACCCCATTTGGGTGTGCGGTTTGTTCGGTCGCGATTGGCCGGTAGGAGGCTTCACCATGAAGATCGAAGTTGACGTAGATCAGCTGCGCGAGAGCCTGCTCGACTGCGCTGGGAGTGCGGCGGGCGTGGGCTTTCCGGCCGCCATGCTCGACGTGATGGATATCGAGGACGAGTCGCCCCAAGAGCTCCTAGCCCGAGCCGAACGCGAAGGCCTCGACCTCCGAGACTTTGCCGCGGGCGACGACTAGCCCGCCCGAATTAACTACTCCTTGCCTGCTACGACGCTAGCGTGGCAATGACGGCTTCGTCGCCGGCGTATATGAGGGTGTTGCCGTCGGGGATGATGGTTTGGCCGTCGCGTTTGAGCATCACCACGATAAAGGGGTGCTTGCCTTGCGGCACATCGCGAAGACGCTGGCCGGCCAGGCGACCGTGGGGCGTCACGGTGACCTCACGCAGCGTAACCTCGGCACGCTCTTCAAACGTCGGCGCGGCCATCACCAGAAGGTCTCCTTCCTCAATTACGGTATCGCCGTTGGGCAGCACGGGGTGTGCGCCGTCGCGCAGCACCAGGACCACGAGCATGTCGGCGACGCTGCCAATATCGGCGAGCGAGCGCCCGGCAAACGGATGGCCCGCGCCTACCTTGAGCTTAACGAACGACATGCCGTCCTCGTCGCGGTAATCGTTAAAAGTGCGGCGCACGTCGCCTTCCGCGTCGATCATGTCGAGCTTTTTCGCCACTGCCGGTAGCAGCGAGCCCTGCACTACAATGCTCGACACGGCAATCACAAACACCAGGTCAAACAAGTCGTGCCCACCGGGAACACCGACCACCACAGCAAAGAGGCTAAACACGACCGAAGCCGCGCCGCGCAGACCCGCCCAGCTTACGAGCGCGACTTGGCGAGGATTGGTCTTAAAGGGCGCTAACAGCAGGCCGACGGCGATGGGACGGCTCACGAAGAGCATAAACGCCATGAGCGCCAGGCCCGGCAACAGCATTTGCGGCAGGCGCGCGGGCGTGACGAGCAGGCCCAGCAAAAAGAAGATGGTCATCTCGGCCATTTCGGTGAGGGTATCAAAGAAGTGCGCCATCTCGACCTTGCCGGTGATGTCGCTTGCACCCAGCACAATGCCGGCCAGGTATACAGCCAAAAAGCCGTTGCCGCCCAGGTAGCTCGGCAGCGCGTAGGCAACGATCGCCACGGCGAACAAAAAGATAGTCTGCGCGCCCTCGGCCGTTGCGTGTGCGCGTTCAATCAGGCGGCTGGATGTCCAGCCGATGACAAGGCCCAACCCCACACCCAGGATAATCTGCTTGGCCAGTAGCACGGGAATGTCGATGTTGCCGCCTGCCGCGAGGGTCGCGAGCACCGCGGTGAGCATGTAGGCGACGGGGTCGTTGGAGCCCGATTCGACCTCGAGCAGCGAGTCGGTGCCGCCCCTCAGCGATAGGTTGTGCTCGCGCAGCACGCTAAAGACGCTCGCTGCATCGGTCGACGCCACGATCGAGCCCAGCAGCAGGCCGCCGATCCAGTCGAAGCCTAGTGCAAAATGCGCAAAGGTGCCCGTGATGCCGGCGGTAGCGATAACGCCGAGCGTGCTCAGCAGCACCGCGGGCACGGCGACGGGCTTGGCGCGGTCGATGTTGGTGTTAAAGCCGCCGTAGAACATGATGAACAGCAGCGCCGTACTGCAGACGGTTTCGGTAAGCGCGTAGTCGCTAAAGTCGATGTGCGCCGGCCCGTTAACGCCCAGCAGCATGCCGAGCGCGATAAAGATGAGCAGGGTGGGGAAGGGGAGCTTTTTGCCGACGGGTTTGATGGTCAGACACAAAATGATGACGAGGCCGATAAAGAGAAGTATCTGGTTCATGGGTAGTGTCCGCTCCTGGGTGGTTGGCGTGGCACGGTCAGTTGTCTGCGGTTATTTGTACCCAAAGATGGTGGGTTTATGGGGCCGAGCCGCGGGCGTTCGCATTTTCGACACGAGGCGGGGGCTCGGGCAGTGCTGCTTGCGGTGTTGGTGCTGGTGGCGCGGTATTTCCGGGGCGTGCGGGCGGCCGCTTGTGACCGTTGGCAGCGGTGGCACTTTCCAGCTTTATTGCAACGGAGTACAATGGGTAACGTTTAAGTTCAACTTGAAGTTTTAGTCGCGGCATCGGGCTTCGGCCGCAATGCAGGGAAAGGCGTTCCATGGCGATCTATGTGACATCTGATGCTCACGGGCACGTGCGCGCGCTGGACGAGGCCCTTTCCAAGATCTCGCTGACGTCCGACGACACGCTGTATGTGCTGGGCGACATGATCGACCGCGGTCCCGATCCGGTCGGTGTCATCAACTTGGTGCGGTCGCTGCCCAACGCTCGCGTGCTTAAGGGCAACCACGAGCAGATTATGCTCGATGCGATCATTGGCCAGGACCCGCTCGATGCCGAGACCTGGGATATCAACGGCGGATGGACCACGCGCCAACAGCTCAACGATATGGAATTTGAGGCATACGAGGAACTGGTGCGCTGGGCTGCCGCCCTGCCGCTCTATGCGGTGGTCGAGACTGCCGAGCGGCCGTACCTGCTGGTGCACGCCGGCATTCAGACCGAGGCGGCGCGCGCGTTTTTGCTTGAGCATGGTGTCGATTGCGGCGACGGCAGGGGAGCGGTCGATGCCGATAGCGAGCTGCTGCAGCAAATGCTCGCCGTGCAGTCGTCCGATGACTTGCTCTGGATTCGCCATGGCTATTGGGATGCCCCGACGGGGCTGCTTTCTGCCGAGGGCAAGGGTCCGGTCGTGGTGAGCGGTCACACGCCCACGGTTTCGCTGGGGCGCTATTGCGAGGTTGGCGGCCTGGCAGGGCTCGATGAGGAGTCGGGTCGCGGGCAGATGGTGCGCCTGGGTGGCGAAGATACCGCCGGTGTGCCCGATCGCATCGATATCGATTGCGCGGCGGCCACCGGTTCCGAGTTCGGCCGTGTGGGCATCCTGCGCCTGGACGACGGGGCGGAGTTCTACGCAAACATCAACCCGGGCGAATAATCGGTGCAAAGGGTAGCTAATTTGGGACGGGGCTTTTTTGACTACTTTTGCCCTTCTGTCCATCAAATGATTTTTCTGGGACGGGGATTAAATAATCATTGAGTTGCCCGCTGGCTAAGTGAGTAGACTTTTTTGGAAATGCCGAGCACCCAACATATTTGCCTCAATAAAACCGCAGGTCACAGACTTGTGCTTTGTCGGTGTGGTTGGGGATTCGGTAAAAGTCTACTCACTTAGTTTTGCGTGATGCATATTGTCCGCAACGAGACCCCAGCCGGGGTGATTCCATCGCAAATTCCGGTGACCGGGGGCAGTTAATTAGGCCCCGTACGGGTTCCGGTCGCGCTCGATGCGCTGACGGATGTGGGCGTACTCGACAATCAGCAACACCAGCAGTAGGGCCATGACCGCCAGGTAGCTCACCACGGCGCCCATCAGGCCCAGCAGGTTGATGAGGATCACCGGGAGCACCACGCTTACGGCGAAGCAGATCAGGTAGATCTTGGTGACGTCGCCGGCGTGGCGCAGCACCGTGATGATGGCGTAGATAAAGTCGATTGCCGCGGTGACGCCGCCGGCGACAACCATTAGCAGCGCCAGCGTGCGGTAGCGCTCAAAGTTAAGGCCGTACATAAAGCTCATGAGGGGAATGCCGGGGCCGGCCATAAATGCGGCGC
>CATYJC010000069.1 GCA_958407555.1 uncultured Collinsella sp.
CGCACCGTCGGCGAGCTCGTCGCCAACCAGTTCCGTATCGGCATGAGCCGTATGGAGCGCGTCGTCCGTGAGCGCATGAGCTCCCAGGACATCGACGAGATCACCCCGCAGTCGCTCATCAACATCCGTCCGATCGTGGCCTCTATCAAGGAGTTCTTCGGTTCCTCGCAGCTCTCGCAGTTCATGGACCAGGCAAACCCTCTGACCGGTCTGACCCACAAGCGCCGTCTGTCCGCACTCGGCCCTGGCGGTCTTGCCGGCCACAAGTCGGGCTCCAGCCGCCGCACCAACGTGCCGACGGCCGTCCGCGACGTTCACAACTCGCACTACAGCCGCATGTGCCCGATCGAGACCCCCGAAGGCCCCAACATCGGTCTGATCGGCTCGCTCGCCCTTTACGCCCGCGTTAACGAGTATGGCTTCATCGAGGCTCCGTTCCGTCGTGTCGAGAACGGCGTTGCTACCGACCAGATCGACTGGATGACCGCTGACGAGGAAGAGAAGCACGTCATCGCGCCGGCCAACACGCCGCTCGATCCCAAGACCAACGAGTTCATCACGACCGATGCCGAGGGCAAGATCGTCCGTCCGCATACCGTGATCGCCCGTACCCGCGACTTCGACGGCTCCTTCGGCGCTCCCGCCGACGTGCCTGTCGAGGACGTCGACTACATGGACGTCTCGCCGCGTCAGATGCTCTCCGTCGCAGCCACGCTGATCCCGTTCCTCGAGCACGACGACGCCAAGCGTACGCTCATGGGCGCCAACATGCAGCGTCAGGCCGTGCCGCTGGTTCACCCTGTCGCTCCCTATGTCGGTACCGGCATGGAGCGTCGCGCCGCCCTGGACTCTGGCGAGGTTACCCTGGCCAAGAACGCCGGCGAAGTCATCTATGCCGACGCCTCCAAGATTATCGTCAAGCACGCTGGCGGCATGGACGAGTATCACCTGGCCAAGTACCAGCGCTCCAACCAGTCCACCTGCATCAACCACCGTCCGCTCGTGCGCGTCGGTGACACCGTTGAGCAGGGCGAGCCTCTGGCCGACGGTCCTTCGACCGATCATGGCGAGCTCGCACTGGGCCAGAACCTCACCGTGGCATACATGCCGTGGGAAGGCTTCAACTACGAGGACGGTATCGTCGTGTCCGAGCGCCTGGTGGCCGAGGACCTGCTGACGACCATCAACATCACCCGTCACGAGATCGACGCCCGCGACACCAAGCTCGGTCCCGAGGAGATCACCCGCGAGATCCCGAACCTCTCCGAGGACATGCTTGCCAACCTCGACGAGGACGGCATCATCCGCATCGGCGCCGAGGTCGGCCCTGGCGACATCCTGGTCGGCAAGGTCACGCCTAAGGGCGAGAGTGCTCTGACCGCCGAGGAGCGCCTGCTGCGCGCCATCTTCGGTGCCAAGGCTCACGATGTTCGCGACACCTCCCTTAAGATGCCTCACGGCGCTTATGGCCGCGTCATCGACGTCGTCCGCTTTAGCCGCGAGAACGGCGACGACCTGGCCCCCGGCGTCAACGAGCAGGTGCGCGTCTACGTCGCCCAGCGTCGTAAGATCCAGCAGGGCGATAAGATCGCCGGTCGCCACGGCAACAAGGGCGTTATCTGTAACGTTCTGCCGGTCGAGGACATGCCCTACATGGCTGACGGTACCCCGATCGATGTTATCCTCAACCCGCTGGGCGTTCCTTCGCGTATGAACGTCGGCCAGCTGCTCGAGTGCCACCTTGGCTGGGCTGCTGCCTGCGGTTGGGATACCGAGGATGCCGACTCCGACAAGTATGTTCCCGGTCCGTTCTTCGTCTCGACGCCCGTCTTCGACGGCGCCAAGGAGGACGAGATCGCCGAGGTCATCCGTCGTGCCAACAAGAACATGCTCAACAAGGCCACCGCTGCCTTTGGCGATCACATGCGCCCCGAGTTTGTCACCCAGCTTGACGAGCGCGGCAAGACCCGTCTGTTCGACGGCCGCACCGGCGAGGAGTTCCGCGAGCCCATTACCGTGGGTACGTCCTACATCCTCAAGCTCGGCCACATGGTCGACGACAAGATCCACGCCCGTTCGACCGGCCCTTACAGCCTGGTTACCCAGCAGCCGCTGGGCGGCAAGGCTCAGTTCGGCGGCCAGCGCTTCGGCGAGATGGAAGTTTGGGCACTGTACGCATACGGTGCTTCCAACGTCCTGCAGGAGATCCTGACCGTCAAGTCCGACGATACCGTGGGCCGCGTCAAGACCTACGAGTCCATCGTCAAGGGCGAGAACGTCCCGGTTCCGGGTATCCCCGAGTCCTTCAAGGTTCTCGTCAAGGAGATCCGTTCCCTCGCGCTGGACATCGAGCCCATGCAC
Organism: uncultured Collinsella sp.; assembly: GCA_958407555.1. Taxonomy (GTDB): domain Bacteria; phylum Actinomycetota; class Coriobacteriia; order Coriobacteriales; family Coriobacteriaceae; genus Collinsella. Next base: position 2,362 of record CATYJC010000069.1, read on the forward strand.
GATGCCGACGAGGACGCCTCCGCCCCTGTGACCGCCGAGGAGACCTCCGCTCTCGACGACCTGGCTGCGCTCGCCGGCGTTGACGCCGACGTCGAGGCCCAGGATTCCGAGACCGCCGAGGCACCCGAGGCTGTCGCCGCCACGACCACTGATAAGGAGTAGTTGACTGTGGCAGATTTCGAAGCTACTGATTTTGACTCGGTAAAGATCTCCCTTGCCTCCGCCGACCAGATCCGTTCCTGGTCGCACGGTGAGGTCAAGAAGCCGGAGACCATCAATTACCGTACCCTCAAGCCCGAGAAGGACGGCCTGTTCTGCGAGAAGATCTTCGGTCCCGCCAAGGACTGGGAGTGCTCCTGCGGCAAGTACAAGGGCATCCGCTTTAAGGGCATCGTCTGCGAGCGCTGCGGCGTCGAGGTCACCTCGGCCAAGGTGCGTCGCGACCGCATGGGTCACATTGAGCTCGCCGCTCCTGTGTCCCACATCTGGTACTTCAAGAGCCCCACGAGCTTCCCGATGAGCCGTATGCTCGACATCAAGTCCAAGGACCTCGAGAAGGTTCTGTACTTTGCCAGCTACATCATCACCGAGGTCGACTACGAGGCTCGCGAGGCCGACGCTGACGACCTGCGCGAGGAGCTCGCCGCCGATCTGGAAGAGATCGATGCCGAGTGCGCCCGCCAGATCGAGTCCCTCAAGGAGCAGGGCAACCCCGAGAACTTTGACGAGTTCTCCGACGAGAAGCCGCTGACCCCCGAGGAGATCGCCTCCGGCATCGTCGACATCGAGGAAGAGTGCAAGGACGAGAAGCAGCTCCGCACGGACGCCTTCAACGCCTTCATGAAGCTCACCGAGCGCGACCTCATCTCCGATGAGCCGCTGTTCCGCGAGATGACCCGCTACTACTCCATGTACTTCAAGGGTGGTATGGGTGCCGAGGCCGTCCGCGACCTGCTCGCTGCCATCGACCTCCCCTCCGAGGCCGAGAAGCTCAAGGCCATCATCGCCGACGAGGACTCCCAGAAGCAGAAGCGCGAGAAGGCCGTCAAGCGCCTCGAGGTCGTTGACGCCTTCCTGAAGGGCGGCAACAGCCCCGCGAACATGATCCTGGACGTCATCCCGGTCATTCCGCCCGATCTGCGCCCGATGGTCCAGCTCGACGGCGGCCGCTTCGCCGCGTCCGACCTCAACGACCTGTATCGTCGCGTGATCAACCGTAACAACCGACTCAAGCGCCTGCTCGACCTGGACGCCCCTGCGATTATCGTGAACAACGAGAAGCGCATGCTCCAGGAGTCCGTGGACGCCCTGTTCGACAACGGCCGTCGTGGTCGCCCGGTCTCTGGCCGTGGCGGTCGCCCGCTCAAGTCGCTCGCCGAGGCCCTCAAGGGCAAGCAGGGTCGTTTCCGTCAGAACCTGCTGGGCAAGCGTGTCGACTACTCCGGCCGTTCGGTAATCGTTACCGACCCCAAGCTGCTGCTGCACCAGTGCGGTCTGCCCAAGACCATGGCGCTGGAGCTCTTCAAGCCCTTCGTCATGAAGCGTCTGGTCGAGCTTGGCAAGGTCGAGAACATCAAGGGCGCCAAGCGCGCTATCGACCGCGGTGCCACCTTTGTGTGGGATATCCTCGAAGAGGTCATCGACGGTCGCGTCGTGCTGCTCAACCGTGCACCGACCCTGCACCGTCTGTCCATCCAGGCCTTTGAGCCGGTGTTGGTCGAAGGCAAGGCTATCCACCTACATCCGCTGGTCTGCTCGCCCTTCAACGCCGACTTCGACGGCGACCAGATGTCTGTCCACGTGCCGCTGTCCAGCCAGGCTCAGGCCGAGGCTCGCGTGCTCATGCTCTCTGCGAACAACCTGCGCTCGCCGGCATCCGGCAAGCCGGTTAACATCCCTTCGCAGGACATGATCATCGGTGTGTACTACCTCACCCAGGTCCGCGAGGGTCTGCCGGGCGAGAACCACGTGTTCGCCAGCTTCGACGACGCGCTGCACGCCTATGACTGCCGTTCCGAGGTCGACATGCAGGCCAAGATCCAGGTTCGCGTGTCCGCTGCCGATGCCAATGTCATCAACGAGGACGGCACCCGTATCTTCCGCGTCAAGAACGGCAAGAACGAGTTCGTCGACTACGACGTCACCGGTAATAAGACCGCGCGCTTCGAGACTTCTATCGGCCGCATCATCTTCAACCGCCAGTGCCTGCCCGAAGACTACGAGTTCATGAACTACAAGATGGTCAAGGGCGATGTGGCCAAGCTGGTTGCCGATTGCTGCGATCGTTACCCCGAGGCCAAGGTCGGCCCGATTCTCGACGCCATCAAGTACTCCGGCTTCCACTACGCTACCCGCGCCGGCCTCACCATCTCGGTGTGGGACGCTCTCATCCCTGCCGAGAAGCAGGAGCTGCTCGATCGCGCCCAGGCCAACGTCGACCAGATCAACGAGTACTTCGAGGAGGGCTTCATCAACGAGACGGAGCGCCACATCGAAGTCGTTAACGAGTGGACCGCTTGTACCGACAAGGTCGCAGCGCTCATGCTCGATATGTTCGACGAGGAGAACCCGCTCTACATGATGGCCGACTCCGGCGCCCGTGGTTCTAAGACCCAGCTGCGTCAGCTCGGCGGCATGCGTGGCCTGATGGCAGACATGTCCGGCGAGACGATCGACCTTCCCATTAAGGCGAACTTCCGCGAGGGCCTGCTGCCGCTCGAGTACTTCATTTCGACCTACGGCGCCCGTAAGGGCCTGGTCGATACCGCATCCCACACCTCGGACTCTGGTTACCTGACCCGTCGTCTGGTCGACGTGGCCCAGGACGTCATCGTCCGCGAGGAGGACTGCGGTACGCACGAGGGTGTCACCTACAACCTCATCATTCCCGGCACCACCGACCTCAACACCGACCTCGTCGGCCGTTGCTTCATTGAGGACGTCGTGGCTCCCGATGGCACCGTACTCTTTGAGCAGGACGGCTACATCGAGAAGGTCGCCGACATCCAGAAGATGGTCGATGCGGGCCTTAAGAAGGTCAAGCTTCGCGCGCTGCTCACCTGCCGCTCCAAGTACGGCGTGTGCCAGAAGTGCTACGGCTGGGATCTTTCCACCCGTCGTCCGGTCGCCATCGGTACCGCGGTCGGCATTATTGCCGCCCAGTCCATCGGCGAGCCTGGTACGCAGCTTACGATGCGTACCATTCACTCCGGCGGCGTCGCTGGCGTCGACGATATTACGCAGGGTCTGCCTACGGTCAGCCGTATGTTCGATATCGTCGGCAACGTCAACGAGAAGATCCTTGGCCGCGAGGCCGAGCTGGCTCCGTACTCCGGTCACCTCTCGATTAAGCCCGAGAAGTCCGAGTACGTGCTGACGCTCACCGACTCCGAGGACCACACCCGTGTCCTCGACGAGCGTCGCGTTCCCGCTTCGGTGCGCTTTATGCCCGAGATCGAGGACGGCTGCGAGGTTCGCGCCGGCGATCAGATCACCAAGGGCTTCGTCAACTTCCGCAACCTGCGCAAGCTGACCGACATCGAGTCGACGATGCACACCTTCGTCGAGAGCGTCAAGGACGTCTACACCAGCCAGGGCGTCGACCTGAACGACAAGCACATCGAGGTGCTCGCACGTCAGATGCTGCGTCGCGTTCAGATCACCAACCCCGGCGACTCCAAGTACCTGCTTGGTCAGTACGTCGATCGCTACGAGTTCGCCGACGAGGTCGAGCGCGTTGCCCGTCTGGGCGGTCAGGCTCCCGTGGCCGAGCCCGTCATCCTGGGTACGCTCAAGGTCGCGTCCAACATCGACTCCTGGCTGTCGAGCGCTTCGTTCATCCGTACCGCCGGCGTCCTTACCGAGGCTGCTATTGAGGGCAAGGTCGACCACCTGCTCGACCTTAAGTCCAACGTCATCGTCGGTAAGAAGATCCCGGCTGGCACCGGCCTCAAGCCGTACGCCAACGCCAAGCTGACGTATCGTACGGCCGACGGCTACGTGGACATCGACGGTCCGGCTTCGCCCAACGCCAAGTCGCTGCCCGAGTGGGCTCCGGTTGAGCTCAAGGACCTGGACGAGCAGCTCCCGCAGCAGCTCGACTGGGCCGGCTACGACGAGTTCGGTGGTGCTGACGGTTCGTTCACCCGCAACGGCCACACCATCTCCGCCGAGAAGGCTCGCCTGTACCTGTTCGACGACCTGGGCGTGTCGCAGCGCTGGACCAACAAGTTCAGCGAGGTCGGCATCGAGACGGTCGGCGACCTGGTCGGCAAGTCCGAGGAGGATCTGCTGCGCATCGATGGCATCGGTGCCAAGGCGATCGAGGAGCTCCGTGACGGCTTGGAGGCCCACGACCTGCTCTACATCCTCGAGAACAACGACGACGTTGCCGACGAGGAAGACCTCTCGCAGCTGCTGCAGATGGTCTTTAGCCCCGACGGTCCGGACGATATCCTGCTGGGTACCTCCGCTCCGACGCATCACGCCGACGCCGACGAGGAGCTCCTGGGCGCCCCGATCGACGACAAGAAGGCTCCCGCCAACGGCGCGATCAACGAGGACATGGCTTCCCTCGACGAGCTGCTCAACCAGCTCGTGGACACCGACGACGCCGAAGAGGCCAAGGACAACGACGAGGAGTAATTTCCTAGTACGTTAACCGTCCTTATAAAGGCTCGCTTCCCAACAGGGGAGCGGGCCTTTTTTTGATGAGGAACGTTGCCCCGACGAGTATGTCGGATTCCCGGTCCGGGCGGCGCAGGGGTTAAGTTTGTCGCGAGTTCCGCACGAGCCGGAGGCCACTTAATGTGGCCTCCGTGCGAGCCAGGACTGTAGAGCAGCAAACTTAACCCCTGCGCCGCCCGGACCGGGAATCCGCCCTCACGCACAGGAGGGGATTCCTTTATGCCAATAAGGGACAGGTTTATTTTGGTAGGTTTTTCCTGCTTGACTTTGAAACATTTCGTCCGGCCAGAGCGTATCTATGGTGAGGACCTCATCAAGAATCAGTACCGTCACCGGGAGGTGATTATGGAAGAACAAACATTTAGACAGGCGGTCGAAGATCACCGGGATGTCGTGTTTCGGATCGCATTGACGTACCTGCGCGATCGCGCCGATGCCGACGATGTTGCCCAAGATGTCTTTCTTAAGTTGCTTAAAAGCGATGGGCACTTTGAAAGTTGGGAACATCTTCGCCGCTGGCTTATCCGGGTCACGATCAATGAATGTAAATCGCTCTTTCGAAAGCCATGGAGGCGTGTGGAGGAAATTGAGAACCTGGCAGATTCGCTTTCGGCGACGCAGGATGAGACCAAGGCGGTCCTGTCAGACGTTATGCGACTTCCGGAGCGATTCCGTGTCCCCATCGTGCTCTATTACTATCTGGGCTTTTCGACCTCAGAGATTGCCGAGTTGTTGCATGTACCAGCCGCGACCGTTCGAACGCGTTTAGCTCGCGGTCGAACGAAGCTCAAATTCATCCTAGAGGAGGGCGACCGTGAAATCCAATCAAATCAAGCAGGCCTTCGAGTCCATCCAAGCCGATAGCGATCTTGCTGACCGTGTTCTTTATGCCGCTGCTGGTGAGCCGCTTCGCCGAAAGGGTCACGCGAAGCCTCTGTATGTTGCCGTGATCGGATGCCTTGCCGGAGTGCTGGCGACCGGAGGGGTCGCCTACGCCGTCGTCAATTCAAGCTATTTTGCCTCTGCCTGGGGAAACCATGGCAACGGAGAGTCCATTACCTGGACTCAAGGTGGCTCGTCAGGGACTAAATATACCTACACCAGAGAGTTTGGTGATGGTATCGCGCCCCAAAGCTTGGAGGGTTCAGTACAGAAGGTCAATCTGTCCGTCGAGGGCAACGGCTATACACTCGACATTCATGATATGGCTATCGATAAAAACGGTTGCGGTGCCGTGACGTTTACGTTGTCCAATCCAAATGGTGTTAACTACTACAAGCCGGCAGCAGAGACTGGTGAACTTGTTCTCTATGGTGAAGAAGAACAAGGCATCGGCACGCCCAGCATGAACTTCGGCGAGGAATGGGCTGATACACGCTGCACCATTGATAAAGACACATCAAGCGACACGGTCATTAATGGCACGATGTACTTTGCCTCGTGGGATCGCGAGCGAGATTTGGGACATGCGGTCACCTGGAATATCTGCTGGACTGAGGGCGAAGGCGAGGATGCGAAGCCGTTCGAGGCATCGACGCCCGAGTTTAGCGTTGGAGCGTACGTCGATACAAAGGAACTCCGCTCCGATGACTCGCCTCTCGAGATCAGCCCGTTTTCTATCCAGACACACATCGATGATCTGGGCATTGACGCAGTCGCGAAAAAGTTGACCGTTACCTACAAGGATGGATCGGAGCAGATTATCGAAGATGATGCTGCGGGCGCGTACAATTTATATGTCTCGCTGACGCGCAATAGCGGAGAGAACATCTCAGTGCCGACAAAACTGATCAATGTCGATCAAGTGGTCTCGGTAACCCTTGAGGGCACGAGGTACACATCAACAGGAGAGACCGAAACAGAAGTACCCTTTACCATCGTCTATTCGTAAGGTCTGGGCCGCTTCCCAAGAGGGGAAGCGGCCTATTTTGCGTTATATGGACGGTTAGATTGAACACTGTTTGTCCGATTTTCGGAAGAACGTGGCAAATGGATGCGAA
>CATYJC010000070.1 GCA_958407555.1 uncultured Collinsella sp.
TGATCGACTACCTGCAGGGCAACGAGTTCAACTTTATCGTCTGCCTCACCAAGGCTGACAAGCTCAGCCGCACCCAGCAGGCTCGCCAGGCAGCAGCTATCAAAAAGCAGCTCAACGTCCCGGCCGAGAACGTAATCATCACAAGCTCCCAAACCGGCACCGGCATCGACAAACTCAAAAAGCGCATCGCTGAGGCTTGCCTCTAATCGGGCTGCAACCCCTCAAAAGCTCTCATCTATATCACCTCAGTGATAGTTATTGGTAAACTATCACTGAGGTGATATTTTTTTGGAGGTCGATATGGAGCTTTGGCACGGGTCGGAGGTTGTTGTCGAACGTCCGTCGTTGGATAAATGCAGACAATTCAATGACTATGGGCGCGGGTTTTATTGCACGCCACATGAGGAAATGGCGATGGAATGGGCATGCCGGACCGAGTCTGATGGCGTTGCCAATCGATATGAGCTTGATTTAGATGGCCTTTCGGTCTTGGATTTGGAGTCTGGGGAGTTTTCAATCCTCAATTGGCTTGCAATTCTGGCGAACAACAGAGAGTTCAATGTTTCGACGCCAGTAGCACGCGAGGGGCTTCGCTATCTACTTGATAACTGTTTAATTGATACATCTCCTTATGACGTTATTCGAGGCTATCGTGCAGACGATTCCTATTTCTCGTTTGCAAGACAGTTTGTCAACGGCATGATTTCGCTCAGGCAATTGCAGCGCATTATGTTTTTGGGGGATTTGGGCATTCAATATGCGCTTATGAGTGAGCGTGCGTTCTCGGCGATTAGGTTCCGCGATTGGAAGCAGGCTTCGGGGCCTGAGTATTATCCCAAGCGTTTTGAGCGAGAGCAGAATGCTCGACGCAAATATTTGGATACGGTCAATGGGTTCGATTCCGAAGGTATCGACATTAGGGATTTAATGGCAGGGAGGGTTGATTTAAATGATCCAAGAGTTAACAGATCGTGGGCCGAGTAGGACATATCCCGTCTACTACCTCGAGGATGCAATGAACAACCTCGGCGACTGCTTTGACTATGCCGTTAACGATTATGGAGCAGAAGGATCGGAAGTTGCGGAACTCTTTTGCCTGAGCGGCGTAGCTCGCGAGTTCGAACGCGGCAACGCATGGGTAGTGTCGGGAAAATCGGGCGTTGAGCTGTTCGCGCTTATCGCTGAAAGGTCGGGCTATCAATCAAGGCCGATGCCAAATCGAACCTACCGATTCGAAAAGACACCGGAATATTGGACAGGCTGGATATTGGCATATCTGCAGTGGCGATTAGGAGAGTCTTTCGAAGATTTGCTGCATGTCGTTCCATTTGATGTGCTACGCAGTCTGTACTACCCCTGGCACGAAGCCTCGGAGGAACGCGTGGCGAGTCTTGTTTGTGATATGGCGAAGAAAGTGTCCAGGCAAACAAAACTTGCGTTGGCAAGAAAGAAGCTTAAGAAAACCCAACAAGACCTAGCATACGAATCGGGTGTGTCACTCCGCTCAATTCAAATGTACGAGCAGCGCCAACGAAACATCAACGAAGCCTCGGTAACAACCGTAAGAGCTATAGCAAAAGCCCTCCACTGTAACATCGAAGACCTCCTAGAACCAGTCTTCGAATACAAAGAAACAAGCGCCGCCTAAAGGGGATTCTGGCCACTGATTGCTCAACTTGTGGTTCACCAAGGGCAATTTGAGCAGCGAAGCCGGCTGTCTCGTTGGAGCGTGCAGGCCTTGTTGATATTTAAATCCGCTTTCATATTGAAATGCCCCGCCAAGCTAAAGTGCTCGGCGGGGCAATTTTCGATTGACGATGCTGCCAGGGGTTGAGTTTTAATATATCGCGAGTAAGAGGCGTCTGAATTTAGTAATCAAAGAAAATTATTCAATTCGAGCGCTTAGCCAGTACTCTCCATTCGAAGCTACGATTGCATACGTAATTCCATTTTTGACAGTTGGCGTATCTACGCAGGCAGCACCAACTTCCTTGGCGTCTGAAAACGAAAGCGTTGGATCGATTGCTTGTATAGTTGCCAATGCTGTCGCCGCGGCATAGTCGGAGTTTTCGAAGTACATGACTATGTTTTTGAAGCAGTTTTCGGATCCAAGATAGCTGAGTAGCACCGGGTTACTCGAGTCCGAAAAGAAGCCTCCAATACCGGCAATCTTTGAACCGTTTTTGATCTGAAGTTCGAGCCCCATGCCGCTATCGTCTAGTTCGTAATCTGCATTCATGCTGCTGCAATTGGGGATATCGGAGAATTCCTCGTTAAGTCGATCAATAAAGCCTTTTGGGGAAATTGAAAACTTTCCGTCGCCAAGAAAAGATGTGATTTCCTTCTCGTTGCGGGTGTCAACGACCTCTCCGCATTTTTCGCATTCTCGTATTTCCTTTGAGGTGGCGTCCACGTAGTCAACTTCGGTAGTCCACGAGCCCGGTTGATGCCCAAGGGGTTCCCCCTCGGTTTTACCGCAGCGTTGACAGGTCTTCGGAACCGTGCACGTTGCTTCTTCCCATTCGTGTCCAAGCGGTTCCCCCTCGGTTTTGCCGCAACTTTTACATGTGCGAGGGCTTGTACAGGTTGCATTGGCCCATAGCTTGTGAGTGCAAAACAACTGAGGAAACATCATGGGCAAACAGAAAATGACAACAACTAACGCAGCGGCCGCAGTGACTGCCCGTTTTTTACCGCCGAATTTTTGAATAATGCGAGTTAGAAGTGAGGCGCTTTCATCTTTTTTACATGCGGTGCCATCTTCATTTGATGGCTGTTCTTCTGGGAGGGGGGTGTTGTCAGCGCCCTCAGAAAACTGGCTCTCTTCGATATCCGGCATCCGCTCGTCAGACTCGCCGGGCCCCTTCATCTTGTCACTCATATTTATCAAGGTTCCTTTCCCGTACTTAAATGTGTTATGCGAACAGCTACGGCAGGTGAAATGGCCGGTGACATAACTATATCCCAGTTTGGGATATATCAAAATGGAATATAGCGTAAGCGGCATGAACGTTGATGCTAACAGGACATGCGGAAAATGCCTTTCCCAGATTCGTCGGGAGCAAGGTATCACTCAGGTTGAACTCGCAAAGAAACTGGGGGTACCTCAGTCGTTCATCTCAAAGGTCGAGACCGGGGAACGCAGCCTTAGGGTTTATGAGCAGTTTGTCTATGCGGATGCACTCGGAATTACTGTTGAGACGCTAGTACGTAAACTTGGGGCTGTTTTGAGTAGCGAAGATAATTAGATGACGCCACGCATCGATCATCAATTAGAAATTAAAACAGAGCTATAGGGCGAATGAGATGCTGGGAAGTGCGCCTTTATCAAATAGAAGCTAAAAAATCAGCCCGGCGACTTTCCAGAGCGTAGGTCCCTGTGGCCGCCGCCAGTGAAGTTAACGTAGGGGAGGCCAGAGGCTTTGCCCCCAAATCTTTCCGTATCGTGAAGGCTCCTTGTCCGTTACTCCGAAGGAACGCAATATTAAAAGTGAATGCGACTATCCTGTCGAGGCTGCGCAGGTCCCCTTGGGGCTTCCCCTGAAAACAATCCGCAGATCGAATTGCCCCGTCGCGCGAAGCGCACGACGGGGCAATTCATGATCGAGGACGTTTTCAGGGGAAGCCCCAAGGGGGCCGGTGAGAGCAATGAGGCAGGGCGCTACAGGTATTCGATCTGGGCGCCTTCCGTGTCGCACGTCAGAATATGCGTATCACACTTAGGGAACTGCTCGCGCAGCTTGACCTGCAGGAACTTTGCCACGATGGTGTCGTCGGTCACGGCCATGAGGGTCGAGCCGGAACCACTGATCCAGATGGTCTTGGCGCCTCCGTTAAGGCAGGTGTCGCGCACAGCGTTGTAGTCGGGGATGAGGCGGCGACGATAGGGCTCCTGAATGCGGTCGTCGTTGGCGGCGGCAATCAGGTCCAGATCGCCGGTCTCCAGGCCGCGCGTCATACCGGCGATGCGGCCCATCTGCCACACGGCGGTGGAGAGCGGAATCTCCTGCGGCACGACCTTGCGCGCCTCGCTCGTGTGCACCTCGTAGGGCGGAATCACGGTAATAAAACGCAGGCGATCGCTCACCTCGTAGCGCAGGCACTGGGGGAGCGAATCGGTCGGCGTAAAGGAGCAGACGGCGCCGCCCAGGATAGCAGGGGCGACGTTATCGGGATGCCCTTCGACCTCGGTGGCAATGCGGACGAGCTCGGCGCGGTCGACGGTGTGGCCCGTCAGCGCGGCGGCAGCCATGATGCCGGCGACGACGCAGGTGGAGCTGGAACCCAGGCCGCGGGCGACGGGCACGTCGGTCTGAATGTCGATAGCAACGGGAAAAGCCGGCTCGCCCCAGGCGGCCAGAGCATCGACAAAGCTCACATAGACCAGGTTATTCTCGTTTTGGAACTCCTCGGGGCAGCCCGTGATGGTGAGCTTGTCGGCGCGCTCGAAGGTGAAGTGCGAGTAGAGGCTGACGGCCATGCCGAGGGTGTCGTAGCCGATGCCTAGGTTGGCGCTTGTTGCTGGGACGGTGATCTTGATCATGGGGGTCCTCCTGGGCGGGTCTGCCTGTTTAGTTCGCTGCTCGGGCAGTCCTGGCTCGCTCGGAAAGCACATTAAGTGCTTTCCGGCTCGTGCGGAACTCGCGACGAACTAAACAGGCAGACCCGCTCGCATGCTCGTCATCATCCCGAAAGCTAAATAAAAAGAAGGTGCGCCGGCTTTCGCCGGCGCCTTATAAGGGGTTTAGTTGGTTGCCATCTTTTTTGCTGCAGACTCGACGTAGCTTGCCATCTCATCGACGTCGCAGACGTCTTCGAAACGGACGGGCTTGGACTCGAGCTCAGCGAGCTGGGTCGGGGCGACCGTGTTGGTGGCCTGCTCGAGTACACGCATAGCCTCAAAATCATCCTTGGGAACGTCGAGGCCCAGGGCGTCGCAGCAGGCGCGCGGGAACTTGTAGGGGCTGGCGGTCGAAAGCAGCACGCGAGCCTTGGCGCCCTCGGTGGGAGCGACCTTTTCGAAGACGTGATAGCCGCAAGCGGTGTGCGGGTCGATCACGTAGCCGTTCGCGTCCCAGCAGCTCTTGATGGCAGTGCGGACCTCGTCCTCGCTGGCCCAACCACAGCCAAAGACGCTCTGAATCTTTGCCAGCAGGTCGGCGGGAACCTCGTAGCGACCAGTCTGTGCCAGCTGCTCCATAAGGCCGGCAACGAGCTCACAGTCGCCATCGGACAGGAAGTACAGCATGCGCTCCAGGTTAGAGCTGATGAGGATGTCCATCGACGGCGAGATAGTCGTGAAGAACGGACGGTTGCGGTCGTAGACGCCGGTGGTCAGGAAGTCAGCCAGCACGTTGTTCTTGTCGCTCGCGACGATGAGCTTGGCGACGGGCAGACCCATGCGCTTGGCATAGTAACCGGCCAGGATATCGCCAAAGTTGCCGGTCGGTACGCAGAACTCCACGGCGTCGCCGGCCTCGATGGCGCCGGCGCGCAACAGCTGCGCATAGGCGGCAAAGTAGTAGACGACCTGCGGTACCAGACGGCCGACGTTGATGGAGTTGGCACTCGAAAGCACCGTGCCTGCGGCCTCCAGACGCTCGGCAAGCTCCTTATCGGCAAAGATGCGCTTGACGGCGCTCTGGGCGTCGTCAAAGTTGCCGCGGATGCCGCAGACGGCGACGTTATCGCCCTCCTGAGTGGACATCTGCAGATTCTGTACGCGGCTGACTTTGCCCTCGGGATAAAAGACGGTGATGCCCGTACCCGGGGCGTCGGCAAAGCCGGCGAGTGCTGCCTTGCCCGTGTCGCCCGACGTGGCGGTGACGATCATGATGCGCTCGGCGCCGCCGTCCTTGGCGGAGGTGCGGGCCATGAGGCGGGGGAGCATCTGCAGGGCGACGTCCTTGAAGGCGCTCGTGGGGCCGCCAAAGAGCTCCATCACATAGGTCTGAGGGGCGTCGGTGCCCGGTGCTGCGTCGAGCTTGACGAGAGGCGTGACCTCTTCACTCGCGAACGTGCCGCGGTATGCCTCGTTGACACACGCCGAAATTTCTTCGTCCGTGTAATCGTTCAGTAACATTCCCAACACATTTTGAGCGATTTCAAAGTACGATTTATCAGCAAGCGAGCTGATATCGACCTGCTGGGTGCCAAGCTCGTCCGAGACAAACAAACCCCCGTCGGGAGCTATGCCGGTGCGGATTGCCACCTTACTTGAGCATGATAAAGTGCGTCCTCGTGTACTATGATAAGTTCCCATATAACAGTGCTCCTCGGATACCTTGGTCCCAATCGGTGAACCCATGGTATCAGAGCGCGCAAAACAGGTTTGCAGAGGCTTTTAGAAAGGTAACCTCCACGCCATGATAAAAATTGCCAAGTTTGGCGGCTCGTCGGTCGCCGACGCCGAACACTTCAAGAAGATCAAGGCCATCGTCGATGCCGATCCGGCTCGCCGTTTTGTGGTGGTTTCCGCCTGCGGCCGCCGCTTTAAGGGCGACACTAAGGTAACCGACCTGCTCTACCTGGTTAACGCGCACGTTAAGTATCACGTGTCGTGCGAGGAACTACTCGAGGACATCGGCCAGCGCTATTTTGATATCGCTGACGAGTTGGAGCTCACCTATCCCATCCGCGAGGAGTTCGCGGCCTTTGCCGAGCGCGCCCGCTCGGGCGGCTACTCTACCGAGGAGCTCGTGAGCCGTGGCGAGTACTTCACCGCTCGCCTGATGGCGGAGTACCTGGGCCTGCCGTTCCTGGACGCCGCGACGGTTGTGGCGTTCCATCACGACGGTACGCTCAGCATGAATCGCACCTCCGAGCTGGTGCAGGAGTACGGTCAGCAGGGCGGCTTCGTTATGCCCGGTTTCTACGGCGCGACGCGTGAGGGCCAGATCAAGCTGCTCGACCGTGGCGGCGGCGATATTTCCGGCTCGATTCTGGCCAAGTGCTTGGGCGCCGATTTGTACGAGAACTGGACCGATGTCTCGGGCTTCTATTCTGCTGATCCTCGCATTGTTCCCGAGGCTCAGCCCATTGCGCGCGTTACCTACGAGGAGCTGCGCGAGCTTTCGTACATGGGTGCAAGCGTCCTGCACGAGGAGGCCGTGTTCCCCGTACGCGAGGCGGGGATTCCGCTGGTCATCAAGAACACCAATGCGCCGCAGGACCCCGGCACCATCATTAGCGAGACGGCCGACGAGGGCGAGGCAGAGCCCATCATTACCGGCGTGACCGGCAAGCGCGGTTTTGTCGCCATCAACGTCGCCCGTGACCGCACCAAGCCTCGCGTCGGCTTTATGCGCCGCGCACTTTCGGTCTTCGAGCGCTATGACGTTTCCGTCGAGCACATGCCCACCGGTGTCGACCGCTTTGGCGCCGTGGTGCAGGAGAAGGATGTGCACGATTCGCTGTACTCGCTTGTGGGCGACATTCAGCAGGAGGTCGAGCCGCTCGAGATCGAGGTTGTCGAGGGCTTGGCGCTTATCGCGACCGTTGGCCGCAACCTGCGCGGTCGTGCCGGCATCTCTGGCCACCTGTTTGGCATGCTTGGCCAGGCGGGCGTGAGCGTGCGTATGATTTCACAGAGCTGTGACGAGATCAACATCATCATTGGCGTGGAGGAGAAGGACTTCGATCTGGCGATTCGGACCATTTACCGTGCCTTCTCCGATGAGAACGGCATTGTGAAGGTCTCCGACCTGGAGGCTTCCGCGCCGGTCGATCCCGCCCTGGCCGCGCTCCACAAGTAGTTGCTATCTCGCTAGATTTTTGGGACAAGTGCCAAAAATCTAGCGCGGGGCGTTTCGTTTCGGTTTCGTTTCGACGGGGCGGGTTTCGTGTCCGCCCCGTTCTTGTATACACTGGCAACAATAATCGGCCTGCTCGGCGTGCGGGCAAAAGTCACAACCTTTAAAGGGGGAAGCATGAAACAGTACACGGTTGCTATTTTGGGCGCGACGGGAGCCGTGGGCACCCAGATGCTCGAGTGCCTCAACGAGCAGGAGTTTCCGGTCGGTAAGCTCAAGCTGCTGGCGAGCGCGCGCTCTGCGGGCAAGACCGTTGAGTTCCGCGGCGAGCGGGTTGTGATTGAAGAGGCTTGCCCCGAGGCCTTTGAGGGCTGCGACATCGTACTCGGCGCTGCCGGCGACGATATCGCCAAGGAGCTGCTGCCCGAGGCCGTCAAGCGCGGCGCCGTCGTGGTCGACAACAGCCATGCCTTCCGCATGGATCATGAGGTGCCGCTAGTCGTGCCCGAGATCAATGCCGACGATATCAAGTGGCATCACGGCTTGATCGCCAACCCCAACTGCGCGACCATCATCGGTCTGGTTCCCACGTGGCCGCTGCATCAGCTCGCCGGCGTGAAGCGCATGATCGTTTCGACGTATCAGGCGGCTTCGGGCGCTGGCGCTCCCGGTATGGCCGAGCTCGAGGCTCAGCTTGCCGCTCTGGGCCGTGGCGAGGAGATTCCCGAGCCGCGCGCGTTTGCCGCCCAGCTGGCGAGCAACCTAATTCCGCAGATCGGCGGCGTCAAGGAGGAAGGCTTTACCTCCGAGGAGATGAAGCTGCAAAACGAGGGCCGCAAGATTATGCACCTGCCCGAGCTGCGTGTGAACTGCACCTGCGTGCGCGTGCCCGTGCTGCGTTCGCACTCCGAGAGCATCACGCTCGAGTTTGAGCGCGACATTACGGTTGACGAGGCCCGTGCTGCGCTGGCTGCCGCTCCCGGCGTCAAGCTGGTTGACGATATGGCTGCCGAGGATGCACACGACCGCTTCCCCATGCCGATGGATACGTCCGACCAGGACCTGATTTGGGTCGGCCGCGTGCGTCGCGACATCTCGAACTCCGAGGCCGCGCGCGGCATCACCTTCTGGTGCTGCGGCGACCAAATCCGTAAGGGCGCGGCAACCAACGCCGTCCAGATCGCCAAGCTGCTCTGCGAGTAGGTTGACCTGTCCGGCGGGGGCCGGGCTTAGTTTTCAGAAC
>CATYJC010000071.1 GCA_958407555.1 uncultured Collinsella sp.
GCGCCAGCTCGTGACCATCGCCCGCGCCATTTTGGCCGACCGTCCGGCGCTGATTCTGGACGAGGCGACCTCCAACGTTGACACTCGTACCGAGGAGCTTATTCAGCGTGCCATGGATGCGCTAATGCAAGGCCGCACGAGCTTTGTCATCGCGCACCGCCTGTCCACGATCCGCAACGCCGACGTGATCCTAGTAATCCGCGACGGCGACATCGTCGAGAAGGGCACGCACGACGAGTTGCTCGCCCAGGGCGGCTTCTACGCCGACCTGTACAACTCGCAGTTCGACGAGGCGGCGTAAGCCCAATATCATAACTACAAAAAGATGGCCCGCTGATTACGCAGAATCAGCGGGCCATCTTTTGCCATTGCGCGCTTTAAAACAACCTAGAAGCAATCGCGATAACGTGGCCAGGCAAGGAGTGCCAGGGTCAGCGTCACGCCGATCTGGATGAGCGTCTGTTTGATATCGAGCGTGCCAGTAATCGCTACGGTGCGCAGTAGCGTCACGAATGCCTGGGGCAGACCGCCCAAAAACCAAAGTGCGGCACCGAGCAGCATCTTGTCACCCATTTGGGGCTCAGCGTCACACGCTTCCGTGAGTGCACGATACGCGCGGACCTCAAATGCAATCACCAATGCGATACCGGCGATTGAAACGAAAAGCGAGATTGATGACACTACGGGCACGAGCGGCGGCGCGACCGCACCTGTCGTCGCCTCCATAAGCACAAGCATCCCCGCATACGCGCAGGCCACGCCTGCAAGCGCCAACATGGACCGGCGAGCCTCCTGCCGGCGAACGATTGTCGTCACCCCACGAAACCCTCGAGCCATCGCCCTCTCCCCTCTCATCAAAGCCTTGCGGTTACTCGCCGCAACCGCTCTCGATCAGCTCAACCAGCGCATCGACGGCGGCCTGCTCGTCGGCACCATCGGCCGCAATCTCGACATCGCATCCGCACGCCATCCCCAAACCCATAACCATGAGAATCGACTTAGCATCCTTGGGGTCGCTGCCCTTGGTAACGTTGCGCACGGTCACCTTGCTTCCAAACCCGGATGCCTTCTGAACAAACAATGAGGCAGGGCGGGCATGGATGCCGCTTGCGTTTACAACGGTCGTGGTCTTTGAATACATCCGAGTCCTTCTTTCGATCAAGGTTTCCAAAAGCCGCCGGGACACCCGCCCTACAGGCATCCCGGCGAAGGGGCCGAGCTACTCGACCACGATGTTGTCACTCGCGGTGTCGGCGCCGTTACTGGCGATGAGCTTCTTGTAGTAGAAGAAGCTCTTCTTCTTGCCACGCTTGCCGGTGCCGTCGCCATGGTCGTCCTGATCGACCGAAATCTGGCCATAGCGTTTAGTCATCTCGGAGGTGCCGGAGCTGATCAGGTCGATGGGGCCCCACCAGGCATAACCAAAGACGTCGACACCGTCGAGAATCGCCTGGTGCATTTGCTCGACATGCTCTTTCATGTACTCGATATGCGCGTCGTCGTCGCAATAACCGTTCTCGTCGCGGTTCTCGGTCATGCCGTTACCGTTCTCGGCAATAAAGATCGGCAGGTGGTAGCGATCGTAGATGTGGTTGAGCGTGATGCGGAAGCCCACGGGGTCGATCGGCCAGCCCCACTCGGTCATCTCGAGGTACTGGTTCTTGA
This sequence comes from uncultured Collinsella sp., assembly GCA_958407555.1. Taxonomy (GTDB): domain Bacteria; phylum Actinomycetota; class Coriobacteriia; order Coriobacteriales; family Coriobacteriaceae; genus Collinsella. Next base: position 1,666 of record CATYJC010000071.1, read on the forward strand.
TCTCGGTAAGCAGCTTACCGCTCGGCTCGGGGGAAATCTTGCCCTTATAGCGCATGATGTAGGTCATGTAGTAGCTGATGGAGATGTAGTCCACCACGCCGGCCTTGAGGGTCTCGAGATCGCCGTCCTCCATCTTGATGTCGACACCGTAGTCGCGGAAGAAGCGCTTTACGTAGTAGGGGTACTCGCCCTTGGCCTGGATATCGGTGAAGAACCAGTTGAAGTGGTCCTCAAACAGCACCTGGAGCTGATCCTCGGGCTTGGAAGTCTCGGCGTAGTTCTCAAGACGGCAGAGCATGTTGCCAATATGTGCCTCGGGGTCGATCTCACGCAGCTTGATGACAGCCTTGGCGGACGCGACAAGCTGGTTGTGCGCGACCTGGAACTTCTCGGGCCAGCGCCCAGCATAGGGGTTGGAGCCGTCTTCCTTCTCATCCCAGATCACGCCGCAGCAGGTGCAGGGGTTGGCATACACGTGGTTAATCTCGTTGAAGGTCATCCAGTACTTGACTTTACCCTTGTAGCGGCGGAAGAGCGTCTCCGCGTAATGCTCGAAAGCGTCGACAACGTGACGGCTCGCGAAACCGTTATACTCCTCTGCCAAGTGGAGCGGCATATCGAAATGGTTGAGGGTAACCATGGGCTCGATACCGTGCTTGTGGCACTCGTCGAACACCTTATCGTAGAAGGCCAGACCCTCCTCGTTAGGCAGCGCGTCGTCACCGTTTGGGAAAATACGGCTCCAGGAGATGCTCATACGGAAGACGCCGAAGCCCATCTCGCCGAGGAGCGCAATGTCCTCCTTGTAGGTGTGGTAGAAATCAATGCCGCGACGCTTGGGAAAGTCGTAGGCCATCTCGTTTGCCTTGCGAGCGGCAAGGGACTGACGCGTCACGGAGTTGAGCGGTCCGCCCTCGACAATGCCTTCGCGGGCACACGTCTCGCGGTCGAGCAGGATGACGTAGTCCGAGACGGCCGGTCCGCGTCCGCCCTCGTTCCAGGCGCCTTCGACCTGGTTGGCCGCCGTGGCGCCGCCCCAGAGGAAGCCCTCCGGGAAGGCATCGCCAAAGTCATAAGTAGAAAGATCAATCATGCTATGTCCTCATCTCTCAATGGTCGGAATCAATAGGTAACGAGTCGTTTTGAATTTAGAAACGCGCGCGGCTTTCACGGCGCTACTTCGCGGCGAGTGCACGCACGACGGGCATCATTTTCTTGGCCATGTGCAGCTCGGCACTGATGGTCATGAGCGTGTCTTGGGCGTGGACAAAGAGCAACGAGTACTCGACCTCCTCGCCTCCGGCCTGACGCTGGATCATCTCGGTCTGGGACTTATGGGCCTCGAGGATCTTCTCGTCGGCCTCCGCCAGGTGGGCCTCTGCCGCGTCGAAATCGAACTCTGCCAGGGCATCCATCGCCTTATCGATACAGGCACGGCCGTCGCCGGCGTTGATGATGACGCTCATCGCAACGGCGGGAATGTTAATGGGCTCTTCCTCGGCCATCGCGGTCTCCTTTCCTGTGGCCCCGGTCGTTTCCACAACCGGGGCATCGAATGATTACGTAATCCAGGGCAATGGGCCCCGGTGTCTCGCCTACTCGGCGACGGCGGCTACGGCAGCAGCCTCTTTGGCGGCCTTCTTCGCCGCCTTCTTGGCTGCCTTTTCAGCTGCTTTCTCTTCCTCGACCTTGCATTGATAGTTGTCGGCCGCCTTGAAGAACGGGAACCAGAGAATCGCGGCGATCAGCAGGTTCACGCAGACCAGGGCAACGTTGCGAATGTCGCCACCGGACATAAAGAACGCCGAGACAGCATTGGGCAGGAAGTTCATGTCGAAATTCTCAACGTGAAGGCTCGCCCAGCCCATGCTCATCCACAGATAGGCGTTGGCCGGCAGGATGATGGCTTGAAGCACCATAGGGATGAACATGAAGGGGTTGGCAACGATCGTAGAGAACACGAGCGGCTCGTTGATGTTGAACAGAGACGGGACGATCGTGGCGCGACCGAGCGTTTTGTTCTTCTTAGACTTGGCGAAAAGCATGTAGAAAGCCAGCGGGAGCGTGGCGCCCTCGCCGCCGATCATGATGTAGCGAGTAATACCGTAGGCATTGATGTTCGTCGGGGTAAGACCGGCGGCATATGCAGCCATATTCTCGGCAAGGGCGGACTTTTGGATGGACTGCTGGATGGGCGAGAAGACCCAGCCGGAGATGCCGAAGAAATAGAAGGTGTCCATGACGAGCGGAATCGCAATAGTGCCAGGAAGCGTCTGGGCAAAGCCGGTGACGGGCGACAGAATGATCGCAACGGCGCCAAAGACGTCAACCTGAAGCATGTTGGTGAAAAGCCACGCAACGAAGAGCGACAGCAAGACGGCGATGATGTTATCGAACCAGTTCTTGACGAAGTCGGGGACCATGCTGTCCTCCGAGAAGAACGTCATACGAGCCATGCGCTTGTAGATGAAGCCCACGACAAAGCCCACAACCATGGCGGTGAACATACCGCCGGCGCCGAACTTGGCCATCTGGAAAACGTAACCGTCTTCAGTGATCGTAGGGTTCATACACAGCATGAAGGCGCCTATACCGGTGAAACCGGCGATCATGCTACGGTCCTTGCGATCTTCCTTAACCGCGACGTTGTGCGGAATGATAAACGCCATGAACAGGCCAACGAGACCGAAGCTGAACGTCGTGAGCGGCGACAGATCGGGGAGCGTCGGGACAAAACGACGGATGATGTTCCAAAGGCTCGGGATTGCCGAAACCATAGAGAAGGGAACGATGTAGAGGACCGCGTCTGAGATGACGCCGAACCAATAAGTTGAGGTAAGCTTGTTCATCACGGGGACGACATGCTCGGTGATCCACGCCTGGACCGCTTCCATGAACTTTTGCAGCATGTTGTCCCCTCCTAGTCTTCGTCAAGCAGGTCGTAAGCATCCTCGAGGATGCTCTCGCCGTCGAGTGCCGCATAGTAATCCGGGTCGATGGCCATGACCTTCACGCCATGAGACGCCACCTGCGCCTGGATCTCGGGCACCTCGGAGGCGAAGTGCGGACCAAGCAGAAGGACATCAATCTTGTCGGCGTAATCCATAATCTCGGACTTGCTGACTGCCTTAATGGTGCAGTTGAGTCCCTTGGACTTTGCCACCTTGCGCATGCCGGCGGCCATGAAACCCGTCGAAGCGCCGATACCGCAAGCGAGGAGAATTCTGACGCATCCGTTCTCGTCTGCCATGAGGGGTACTCCTTTCCCAATAAACGAGTCCGCAGCGGCTCGGTTGCCGCCTCGGTCCTCGTACGTTTGGGGAGACCGTGTCGACCCGGCTTCCCTTGACCGTGACTGCACTATACGGCCTGCCCCTACCCTGCCGCGAACCCTCTTTTTGCCGCATGGCGGCAAAGTGTCAGGTTTTCCGCCATAGCGGCAATGCCGCAGTCTTTCCGTTCATGCGGCAAATTGAGACTTTTTCGCCCACGACCCTCTGCGATACCATGGCGCATGATGACAACATCGGGGCGCTTCATGCCCCGTGGGATGCGCCCTCGGCGGGCGCACGCTTCTATCTCGTTGGGAGTCGGCCGTGGCAAGCGCAAAGCAAAACCGAATCAACCGCATGGTCGATATTCTGGAGCATGCCACTTCATGGGTCTCCGCCTCCATGCTCGCCACCATGCTGGGCGCAAGTGAGCGTTCCATCCGCAACTATGTGACCGAGATCAACGGTCAGGGCGACACAATCATCGAATCGTCTAAGGAAGGCTACCGCCTAGCACATGCTGACGAGGCCCTTTCCTCACCGGCGTGCCCCAGCATTAAGTCCGCACCCGAGCGGGGCGGGGAACCCACGGGCGGCATCGGCATCGATGCCCGCTGCAACTATGTAGCATCGCACCTGGTCAACGCTCGGGAACCGCTCTCAGTCTTCGATCTTGCCGCCGAGCTCTGCATATCCGAAAGCACGCTTGCGAGCGCCGTCATGCCCGAGGTACGCGAACTCGCCGGCCGGTTCAATCTATTCGTCGAGACGCATGATTTCAAGGTAAGCCTCACTGGCCTCGAGCGCAACAAGCGCAAACTACTCGGGCACATCGCCACCCATAACTCTTACGGATATTTCTCATCGACGCGCACGCTCGAGAGTATGTTCCCCAATTTCGACGTCCAGCAGATCCTTGCGAGCCTCGTCGAAATCTGCCAGCGATCCGAACTCTTCATCAACGACTACGCGCTCTCCAACCTGCTCGTCCATCTCATGGTAATCATCATCCGCCTCACCTCGAACAACGAGCTCAGCGAAGTCGATGGCCCCATCGACGGTGACGGCCTCGTAGCGCAGCTCTCCCAACGCGACCAAATCGTTCGCTGTGCGGAGCATATTGCGTCCTATTTCGAGCAGGAGTTCGGTTGCGAGATTCCCCGCGCTGACTTCCAGCAAATCCTCTTGCTGTTGGCGCTTTCGATCGAACGCGTCGAATACCGCGAGCTCGATTTCGAAAAGCTGGCAAGCATCATCGACCCAGCATTCGTGGATACCGTGCTCGAGATCCTCGACGAAACGGGCGCCCGCTACAACATTCCACACTTCATCGACGAACCCATGCGACTGCAACTCGTGCTTCACATGTTCAACGCCTACCAACGCGCCGTCTACCACGTAAGCTATCCCAACCCGCTCGCCTCACAGATCAAGAGCGAATACGCGCCCGTCTACGACATGGCCGTCTACTTAACGCACCGGTTCTCGACCGTCATGAATGTCGAAATCGGCGAAAATGAAATCGCGTTCGTTGCGTTTCACATCGGCGCGTATTTCGAGCGTGTCGCGGCACCCAACAACCTTCTCACCTGCACGGTAATCGTCGAGGACTACCATGACTTCGCGCATAAACTCGTCGACGACCTAGAGATCGCACTCAAAGACGAAGCGCAGATTATCTCGATCATGAGCTGCGACCGTTATCTCTCCGAGCCGCCCGAATGCGACGCCGTCATTACCACCATCGATGTGACCGTCCCCGCCGGATGTGAGAAGATTCTGATCGGACCCATCCTCACCAAGCAGAACCTGCGCAAGGTGCGCGACCGGCTGGCCCGCATCCAAGAAAAGCATCGCCACAACTATGCGCGCACGCTGCTGCGTCATCTGATTAAGCCGGAGCTCTATTGTCGCAACGTCAACGCGACGAACGCCGCAGCCTGCATCGACGAGCTCGGTACTGCCGCAATCGCCGCTGGCTATGTCGATGCCGACTATGTTGCAGACGTCCATCTTCGCGAAGGAGTTTCCTCCACAGCATTCACCGATTGCCTTGCCGTGCCACACGCGATTTCGGTCTACCCGAAACGTTCGTTTATCGCCGTCGCGCATTGCGACACGCCCATCCCCTGGGGACGGCACGACATTCGCTTTGCTCTCATGATCGGCATCACACAGGACGATATGGGGCTTTTCCGAGACGTGCTCGACCTTATCATCGAGGTCTTTAGTAACGTTGAGAACACCATGCGGCTCCTTCAGACAGACGCCTACGACGAATTCGTTGATACTTTCTGCCGCGGCATGTCGTAGACGATGCCCCGTGGCGCCACTCCCTCCCGACATCCTCCGACGTTTACCCAGATAAAACCTGCCAAAATAAACCTGTCCCCTTTTGCGGGTTTCGGGGTAACAAGGGCTTGCACTTTAGCGTGCGACAGCGGATAATGCCGAACACTCAACAATACGCTTATTGCTCTTTCTATAGATTGAGGAGGCCCCTATGGCCATGGAATTCAAACGCAAGTTGCCGATCCCCATGGAGATCCGCGAGGAAATGCCGCTTTCTGCCGAGCTTACCGCCAAAAAGCAGGCATTTGACGCCGAGGTCGCCAAAGTCTTTACCGGCGAGGACGCACGCAAGGTGCTCATCATCGGCCCGTGCTCTGCCGACCGCGAGGATTCGGTCCTCGAATACATGAACCGACTGGCCAAGACCGCCGAGGAGGTCAAGGACAAGCTCATCATCATTCCGCGCGTCTACACCAATAAGCCGCGCACCAAGGGCACCGGTTACAAGGGTCTTCTGCACAACCCCAATCCCGAGGCTCCCGATGACCTGCTCGAGGGCGTCAAGGCAATCCGCCATATGCACCTGCGCGTTATTGAGGAAACGGGCTTCTTCACCGCCGACGAGATGCTCTATCCCTCCAACTACCAGTACCTCGTCGACTTGCTGAGCTATGTTGCCGTGGGCGCACGCTCGGTCGAGAACCAGGAGCATCGCCTGGTGTCGAGCGGCATTTCGGTACCCGTCGGCATGAAGAATCCCACTGCTGGCTCTACCACCGTTATGCTCAACTCCATTTACGCCGCGCAGGCGCACCAGAGCTTCATCTTCCGCAACTGGGAGGTCGAGTGCGACGGCAATCCGCTCGCGCACGCCGTTATGCGTGGCTACATCGGTCTCGATGGGCGCACCTACCCCAATTACCACTACGAGCACCTGGAGCGCCTGGCCGAACGCTACACCGAGCACGCCGGCTATGCCAATCCCGCAGCGATCATCGACTGCAACCACGACAATTCGGGCAAGCGTCCGCTGGAGCAGTATCGCATTTGCAAGGAAGTGCTCGACAGCTGCCGCCGCAACGAGTCCATCTCCAAGCTGGCCAAGGGCTTTATGATCGAGTCTTACCTTGAGGACGGCAACCAGCCAGTCGATGGCGGCGTCTTCGGCAAGTCGATCACCGATCCGTGCCTGGGCTGGGAAAAGACCGACTACCTCATCCACGAGATCGCGGAGCGTATTTAGTTACGCGGTTTTACCAAACGCCGTAACGGCTCGACGCTGCGCGGGCCGCATTTGGACAATCTGACGTTCAACTTCAAGCGCGCGACCAGAAGGTCGGCGCCCTTTCGTTTGATGTGGCAGTTAGGGACGCTCCTTTTCTGCCGGCAGTTTGGGACACTCCTTGGGTAGCCGTTGGGGACGTCCCCAACGACTATCTGGGCAAACGTCCAAACCGCCGTAAGGGAGTTGCCTTCCCTCGCGGCGGTCTTCTAGCAGAAAAACCAAGTGAGTAGGCTTTTTGCAGGAGTCTAAGCACACCCTAAAACGCCACGGCTCTGACCTGCGGTTTTATTGAGCATTTGTCGCGATGTGCTCGGCAGGTTCAAAAAAGTCTACTCACTTGTATCTGAGACGCACCAGATTGGCAAAAACCGCCGCGAAAGGGCCCCTGGTCCCTTCGCGGCGGTCATACGCCTCTGAT
>CATYJC010000072.1 GCA_958407555.1 uncultured Collinsella sp.
ACAAGGAGGGCCTGGACCTTCTCGTCGTGCCCTCCGCCGAGCTCTCCCGCGGCCGCGGCGGCCCGCGCTGCATGAGCATGCCCTTCTGGCGCGAGGACCTCTAAGTCTTTCCGTTTCCGGTGCGGTCCCCCTACAACCGCACCGGTTTCGCCCGTCAAACGGGCAACACTAATTACTTACTACTTACGTAATTCATTATTTCGAAAGGAAACGAACCATGGGTGTTAACCTCTCCGGCCGTAGCTTCCTCAAGCTTCTCGACCTCACCACCGAGGAGATCGAGTACCTGCTCAAGCTCTCTAAGAACTTCAAGGATATGAAGCGCGCTGGCGTTCCGCACCGCTATCTCGAGGGCAAGAACATCGTTCTGCTCTTCCAGAAGACCTCCACGCGCACCCGCTGCGCCTTCGAGGTCGGCGGCATGGATCTGGGCATGGGCGTCACCTACCTCGATCCGGGTTCGTCGCAGATGGGCAAGAAGGAGTCCATCGAGGACACCGCCCGCGTTCTCGGCCGCATGTATGACGGCATCGAGTTCCGCGGCTTTGCTCAGGACGACGTCGAGGAGCTCGCTGCTAAGTCCGGCGTGCCCGTGTGGAACGGCCTGACCACTGAGTGGCACCCCACCCAGATGCTCGCCGACATCCTGACCGTCCAGGAGAACTTCAACTACGACATCAAGGGCAAGACCCTCGTCTTCATGGGCGACTGCAAGAACAATGTTGCTCGCTCCCTCATGGTCGTCTGCTCCAAGCTCGGCATGAACTTCGTGGCGTGCGGCCCCGAGGAGTGCATGCCCGCTGACGACGTCATCGAGGCCTGCAAGCCCATCGCCGAGGCTAACGACTGCACCATCAAGCTGACCACCGACGTCAAGGACGGCGTCACCGGTGCCGACGTTATCTACACCGACGTGTGGGTCTCCATGGGCGAGCCTGACGAGGTCTGGGCCGAGCGCATCGCCCAGCTCACCCCGTATCGTGTCACCTCCGAGGTCATGGCTATGGCCAACCCGGGTGCCATCTTCCTGCACTGCCTGCCCAGCTTCCACGACACCAACACCACCATTGGCGCCGAGAAGTGCGAGCAGTTCGGCATCACCGAGCAGGAGGTCACCGACGAGGTCTTCGAGAGCCCCGCTTCCAAGGTCTTCGACGAGGCCGAGAACCGCATGCACACCATTAAGGCTGTCATGTACGCCACGCTCAAGTAAGAGCATCTAGCATCTCGCTCGGGGTGTATTACTGCACACCCCGAGCGGTTTTATCTGGTAAAAATCTCGCATCAAGCGGCAGGCACGGCACGGAAGAGCCGCTTCGGGCGAGATCAGTAAATGATTTATGAAGGGGGGATGAGAACTATGACTGAGACCGCTAAGAAAAAGCGCGGTATGCCTTCATCGTTCACCATTCTTCTTGCTCTGCTGGCAATTGTTGCAGTGATTACCGTTATCGTCTCCGGCACGTCCGGCGGCGCGGTTACTGCCGCCCGTCTGAGCGATTTCTGCACCGCCCCGATCAAGGGCTTCGCTGACGCTCTGCCCGTCTGTCTCTTCGTTATGATCCTCGGCGGCTTCCTCGGCATGATGACCGAGACCGGCGCCCTGGACAACGGCATCGCCGTTCTGGTGCAGAAGCTTAAGGGCAACGAGATCATGCTCATTCCCGTGCTGATGCTCATCTTCTCCCTCGGTGGTACCACCTATGGTATGTGCGAGGAGACCGTTCCCTTCTACGCCCTGCTCGCCGCTACCATGATGGCCGCTGGCTTCGACCCTATGGTCGGTGCTGCCACCGTCCTGCTCGGCGCTGGCTGCGGCTGCCTCGGCTCCACGGTTAACCCGTTCGCCGTCGGCGCTGCCGTCGACGCTCTGACCGGCGTTGGCATTGAGGTCAACCAGTCCATCATCATCGGCCTCGGTGCCGTCCTGTGGATTGTTACCACTGCCATGTCCATCTTCTTCGTCATGAGCTATGCCAAGAAGGTCAAGGCTGACAAGGGTTCCACCATCCTGTCGATGCAGGAGCTCAAGGACGCCGAAGAGGCTCACGGCAAGGCTGCTTCCGAGGTTCACAAGGAGGTCAAGCTCACCGGTCGTCAGAAGGGTGTTCTGATTGCCTTCGCCTTCACCTTCGTCGTCATGATCGTCGGCTTCATCCCGCTGGCCGACCTCAACGAGGGCGTCGCCAACTTCTTCGACGCTGGCGCTGTCTACGACGCCGACGGTAACGCCGTCGTCCAGGGCTGGTCTGCCCTGATCACCGGCCTGCCCATTGGCCAGTGGTACTTCGACGAGGCTTCCACCTGGTTCTTCCTCATGGCCGTCCTGATCGGTATCATCGGTGGCCTTTCCGAGAAGCAGATCGTTAACACCTTCATCACCGGCGCTGCCGACATGATGTCTGTTGTTCTCGTCATCGCCCTCGCCCGTGGTATCTCCGTCCTCATGGCTAACACCGGCCTCGACGTCTACGTCCTCGATGCTGCCGCCAATGCTTTGGCTGGCCTGTCCGGCGTGATCTTCGCTCCCATGAGCTTCCTGGTCTACTTCGGCCTGTCCTTCCTGATCCCCTCGACCTCCGGTATGGCTACCGTCTCCATGCCTATCATGGGACCGCTGGCTGTTAAGCTCGGCTTCTCGCCCGAGGTCATGGTCATGATCTTCTCCGCCGCCATCGGTGTCGTGAACCTGTTCACCCCGACCTCCGGCGCCATCATGGGCGGTCTCGCCCTGGCCAAGATCGAGTGGACGACCTGGCTTAAGTTTGCCCTTAAGCTCATCGTCGCGCTCTCTGTCGTCTGCGCCATCATCCTGACCGTCGCCTGCGTGTTGCTCTAAGTACCCAATGGGTACCCCACGGAAACCTTGACGATCCTGTAAAGGATCACCTGGTCATCGTCTGTCCGGTGGGGTCAACCCACCGGTAGACTCCTACCTTTAGCCCCCTCCCGTTCCGTGCGCGGGAGGGGGCGCTCTTTTGTTCCGGCGTTTTACCAAACGCCGGAACCACTCGACGCTGCAAGCCCGCCAGAGCGGCAATCTGACGTTCAATCGTCGGGCGTGGCCAAAAGGCCTATGCCCTCCTCTTTCACGTCACCTTGCTCGCTCTGGCGGGCTTTCGCTGACTTATGCTCCACCTGCGATGTTGCCGATGTTGGTGCGGAGTGACTTGGTCCCTGCACCAACTTGGCTTGGTGGGGCAGTGCGTTTGGGGTAGCTAACTTGGGTCCCCGGTGGTCGCGGTGGGCATGTTTGGTTGGTGCCTGTTGATGACCTGGGCATCGGGAAGGGTCTGCTCCGTTATAATCGCCTAGGACATTAAATGGAAACGGGACGGGAGCCATACATGCGCCAGGGTTTCGACAACGCGAAGTATATCGAGCTGCAGGCCGCTCATATTAAGGAGCGCATCTCGCAATTTGGCGGCAAGCTCTATTTGGAGTTTGGCGGCAAGCTGTTTGACGACTATCATGCGAGCCGTGTGCTGCCGGGTTTTGAACCGGACAGCAAGTTCCGCATGCTCAAGAGCATTGCCGATGATGTTGAGGTCATCATCGCGATCAACGCGAACCACATCGAGAAGAATAAGGCCCGTGGCGACCTGGGCATTACCTATGACGAGGACGTCTTGCGCCTGGTCGACCTGTTCCGCGGCAACGGTTTTGCTGTCGCGGCCGTGGTTATCACGCAGTATGCCGGTCAGCCCGCTGCCGACGTCTTCCGTAATCGCCTAAACGCGCTCGGCATTCCCGCCAAGCTGCACTATCCCATTGAGGGCTATCCGCACGACGTCGATCTGATCGTTTCTGACGAAGGCTACGGCAAGAACGAGTTCGTCGAGACCACGCGTCCGCTCGTTGTCGTGACGGCGCCCGGCCCTGGCTCGGGCAAGCTCGCCACCTGCCTCTCACAGCTGTATCACGAGCATAAGCACGGCACCGCCGCCGGTTATGCCAAGTTTGAGACCTTCCCGGTCTGGAATCTTCCCCTGACGCATCCGGTCAATATTGCCTACGAGGCCGCCACGGCGGACCTCGACGATGCCAACATCATCGATTCCTTTCACCTTGAGGCCTACAACAAGACCACGGTCAACTACAACCGCGACGTCGAGGCCTTCCCGGTGGTCCGTGCCCTGATGGAAAAGATCCTAGGCAAGAGCCCCTACCAGAGTCCCACGGACATGGGCGTCAATATGGTCGGCTTTGCCATCACCGATGACGATGCCTGCCGCGACGCTTCCAAGATGGAGATCGTCCGCCGCTACTTTACCGCGGTCGAAAATGTGCGCCGTACCGGCGTGGGCGATGAGCAAGTCGACCGTCTTAAGATTATTATGAAGAAGGCCGGCATCGATAAGAACTACTCACCGGCGCGCTCGGCGGCCTTAACCAGGGAGCAACTGACGGGAGGTCCTGTGGGCGCCATGGTCATGCCGGACGGTTCCGTGGTGACCGGTAAGACCTCCACGCGCCTGGGCGCCGCAAGTTCGCTCATTATGAACGCTCTCAAGCATGTTTCGGGCGTCGACCTTGAGCTTGAAGTCATCAGCGACGAGGCGATCGAGCCCATCAGCAAGCTCAAGACGCATTTCCTGGGCAGCAAAAACCCGCGCCTTCACACCGACGAGACGCTTATGGCGCTGTCGATCACCTCGGCTACGAGCGAGACGGCCGCTCGTGTCCTTTCGGGCCTGGAGCAGCTGCGCGGTTGCGATGCCTTCTTTAGCGTGATTATCTCGCCGACGGACGAGACGGTGTTGCGTAAACTGGGCATCAACGTGTGCTGCGAGCCCAAGTTTGAGCGTCGTGGTTTCTTCCATCGCTAAGTTTGAAGTACCGCGGTAATTGCATCGCATTTTGGCCGTATCGGGTTAGCGCCCGGTACGGCTTTTTGATCAATAAAGCGTCTATTTCGGCGAAAAATAGCCGTTTACCTGCCTAAAAACAATTTGGGCGGTATACAATAATCGTAACTGTTTCATCCTTAGCGGGATGCCGCATGATGGATATTACCTGCCATCGTGAGGTGTGTCGGTCGTGCACGGCGCGCTGGATGCTCGTGCTCGGTTAGAGGAGGCTGCCATGGCGGGCAAGGGTCGTGCGAGTGTCAACGATATGAAGCGTGTCGAAGTGCTGGTGTTGATGGAGATTGCCCAGCAATCCGAAAGTGGCGGGACATATGGCTTCTCGCGCAAAACGCTTGCGGAGCACGTTGGAGTGTCTCCGTATCGAGCCCGCGCCGCAATTGAGCGCTTGGATTCTGACGGTTTGATCGAGGTCGTTTCGCGTTATAGCGAGGATGGCGGCCAGCTTGCAAATGGTATTTGCCTTACCGAGCGTGGCGGGTGGTATCTGAAAGGCATCCGCGCGGGTATGCTCGTTCGGGATATGCTCAGGGACGAGCTTGCCGATCGGTAACGTTCTGCCGCCTAAGATGTTGTTACGCCGCTCGGGTCCCGGGCGGCGTTTTGTTTCGAGATGGAGAAATGCAAGCACTTTGGTGAAAAATGGCGAACTGCTTCTTTCTCGAGTATTACAATGAAGACCCGTAAGATGTGTATGGACAACTTCTACGGGAAGCGCAGGTAATTCAATATGACTAAGCATGTGTTTGTGACCGGCGGCGTGGTTTCGTCTTTGGGCAAGGGCATTACCGCGGCATCGCTGGGCCGTTTGCTCAAGTCGCGCGGCTACAAGGTGACGATGCAGAAGGCCGACCCGTATCTGAACGTCGACCCCGGTACCATGAGCCCGTTCCAGCACGGTGAGGTCTTTGTGACCGAGGACGGCTACGAGTCCGATCTGGACCTGGGCCACTACGAGCGCTTTATTGACGAGAACCTGACCCGCGATTCTAACTTTACGACGGGCGCCATTTACAAGAGCCTGATTGCCCGCGAGCGTCGCGGTGACTTTTTGGGCGGTACCGTCCAGGTGATCCCGCACGTCACCAATGCTATCAAGGACAAATTCCGCCGCATTGAGGAGCAGACTGGCTCCGACGTTGTCATTACCGAGCTGGGTGGCACGATCGGCGACATCGAGTCGCAGCCGTTCGTGGAGGCTATCCGCCAGTACCGCAAGGAGGCCGGTCCCGAGAACGTCTGCTACATCCACGTATCGCTCGTTCCCTATATCGCCGCCGCCCACGAGGTTAAGACCAAGCCCACGCAGCACTCCGTCAAGGAGCTGCGCAGCTTTGGTATCCAGCCCGACATTATTGTGCTGCGCTCCGATCACCATATTGATGACGCTATCCGCGGCAAGATCGCGAGTTTCTGCGACGTCGACACCGACTGTGTCTTTACCAACGAGGATTGCGCGAGCATTTACGACGTGCCGCAGCTGCTCGCGGAGCAGGACTTTGACCTGCGCATTTGCGAGCGCCTTGGCCTCGATCCGCGCGAGCGCGATATGAGCGCATGGAATGAGTTCCTGCGCAAGCAAAACCATGCCAACCATCACGCCGATAAGGTTAAGGTTGCCGTCGTGGGAAAGTACACCCAGCTTCCCGATGCATATCTGTCGGTTATCGAGGCCCTGCATCACGCGGGCGTTTTCTACGATCGTCACGTAGATGTGCAGCTGGTCGATGGTGAGAGCCTCGATGCCGAAAACGTCAATGAGGTTCTGGGCGACGCATCGGGCATCCTGGTTCCCGGCGGCTTTGGCAAGCGCGCCCTGGAGGGCAAGATCCTTGCTGCCGAGTTTGCTCGCGAGCACAAGATTCCGTATCTGGGCATTTGCCTGGGTATGCAGGTTGCCGTGTGCGAGTTCGCCCGCAACGTTGTCGGCCTTGCCGGTGCCAGCTCCTCCGAGTTTGATCCGGACGGTCCGTTTAGCGTAATCGACCTGATGAGCTCGCAGGAGGACGTGACCGAGAAGGGCGGCACCATGCGCCTGGGCGCCTATCCGTGCAAGCTCGCTGCCGATACCCTCGCGCGTGAGGCGTATGGCGAGGAGCTTGTCTACGAGCGCCACCGTCACCGTTTTGAGTTCAACAATGCCTTCCGCGATCAGCTCGAGGACGCCGGTCTTGTCATCTCGGGCCTTTCACCCGACGAGCGTCTGGTCGAGATGGTCGAGCTGCCGCGCGACGTGCACCCGTGGTACGTGGCCACTCAGGCCCACCCCGAGTTCAAGAGCCGCCCCACCAATCCTCAGCCGCTGTTCCGTGAGTTCGTGCGCGCCTCGATTGGCCAGCATGAGGGTGTCGATCGCCTACAGGTGACGCCCATGAATCGTGCGACGGACTAAGGTTGCCGTCGAACAGGGAACATATCGAAGAAGCTCCTTCGTCGCTCGCTGTGGCGGCGGGGGAGTTTCTTGATTACCTTGCAGTCGAGCGGGGTTTGGCGCGCAACACGATTGCCGCCTATCGCCGAGACTTGACGACCTACTGTGCCTATCTGGAGCGGACGGGCATTGCATCCTTTGAGGACGTGAGCCGGCGGGTCGTCGAGGACTTTATCGCCGATCGGCGCGACGGGGGCTATTCCGATGCCTCGGTGGAGCGCGCGCTCGCGGCCGTCAAAGGTCTGCATGCCTTTCTGGTGCGCGATGGGGCCGTGGCCCAAAATCCCACGGCGGCATTGCGCTTGCCAAAAAAGGCCGAGCGCCTGCCGGAGTGCCTTTCGGTGGAGGATGTTTCAGCGCTGCTTGACCAGGATTTTCCCGATGGAGAGATGGGCCTGCGCGATCGCGCCATCTTGGAAGTGCTGTATGGGTGCGGCCTGCGCGTGAGCGAGCTGGTGGGGCTCGATGTGAGTGATATCCATGTCGATGACGGCTTTGTGCTGGTTCGCGGCAAGGGCTCCAAGGAGCGTCTGGCCCCTTTGGTGGGAAGTGCGGCGCGTGCCCTGACACGCTATATATGTGATGGGCGCCGACTTCTGGCGGCTCATGCTCGTGGGACAGAGACGCCGGCGGTCTTTTTAAACAAGAACGGCGGGCGTCTGTCGCGTCAGGGTGTTCACGTCATATGCGAGCGCTACGGACGCCAGGTGGGGTTGGTGGGACTCCATCCACACACGTTGCGCCACTCCTTTGCCACCCATATGCTCGCGGGCGGCGCGGACCTTCGCGTGCTGCAGGAGATCTTGGGACACGCCGATATATCGACGACGCAGGTCTACACGCATGTCGATCGTACGCAGCTGACTGAGGTTTACCTGGCGGCCCACCCGCTGGCACATCGCTAATACGCTGCTGAGCTGCGATTACATGCTATCCGAGGACGGACCCCCGATTGCTGGAACGTGCTGTTGCGCACGTTTTGGCAATCGGGGGTCCGTCCCATTTTGCGCCACCGGCCAATGGCACGGCGGGGTGCACATGCCGCGCGTGGGAGAGTTTGGGGGCGATGTGAACGGCATGTAAAGGGACATAAAAATCGCCTCAAGGTCAACTTGAAGGTTGAGGTTGAAAGGCGGGGTGCTACAGGTGGCATCCCGCCTTTGCGTTAAACACAACATATTGTGTTTTCGAACATATGCTCGGGGGTGGCGCCCAATAGTTAGG
>CATYJC010000073.1 GCA_958407555.1 uncultured Collinsella sp.
GCCGAGGTCGTGAGCGCCTGGACCGGCGTGCCCGTGTCCAAGATGATGCAGGGCGAGCTCGACAAGTTGAAGGGCTTGGAGGGCGAGCTGCATAAGCGCGTCATCGGCCAGGACGAGGCCGTCTCCGCCGTCGCCGCAGCTGTGCGCCGCAGCCGTGCGGGCCTCTCCGATCCAGACAAGCCCATCGGCAGCTTCTTCTTCCTGGGCCCCACCGGCGTGGGCAAGACCGAGCTCGCCAAGGCGCTTGCCGAGTGCCTGTTCGACGACGAGCGCGCGCTCGTGCGTATCGACATGTCCGAGTACATGGAGAAGTTCAGCGTCCAGCGTCTGATCGGTGCGCCCCCGGGATACGTGGGCTACGACGAGGGCGGTCAGCTCACCGAGGCCGTGCGCCGTCGTCCGTACTCCGTAATCTTGCTCGACGAGATGGAGAAGGCCCATCCGGATGTCTTCAACGTGCTGCTGCAGGTGCTCGACGACGGCCGCCTGACCGATGGCCAGGGTCGCCAGGTGTCCTTCAAGAACACGATTATCATCATGACGTCCAACGTGGGCTCCAAGGCCATCGCCGATCTGTCCGGTAAGGACGAGGAGGAGATGCGCCATCAGGTCGACGCCGCCATGGCTCAGACCTTCCGCCCCGAGTTCCTCAACCGTATCGACGATATCGTGGTGTTCCATCCGCTCGGCATGGCGCAGATCGAAAAGATCGTCGACATCCAGCTTGCCGACGTCCGCGCACGTCTGGCCAAGGAGCGCATGACGCTTGCCATCACCCCGGCGGCCAAGCAGATGCTCGCCGTGGGCGGCCTGGACCCCGTGTTTGGCGCCCGTCCGCTCAAGCGTCTGGTTCAGCGCGAGGTCGTGGATGCCATCGCCGCCGCTATCATCGACGGCACGGTGCGCGAGGGCGATCAGGTGACGGTCGATGTCGACAAGGATGGCGGCTTTACCGTCGTGTGCGACAACACGCCGGCGGCCACCTACGAGGTCCCCGACGCCGAGTAGATTTATGGGACATGCCTTATAATCTGCCAGTCGTCTCTAAACGCCAAGGGCGGCGGATCCAATTGGGTCCGCCGCCCTTTTTCGTGCGACAATCGATGATGCTGAACAGATGCGATGTAAGGAGCTATGCAGATGAAAGACGAGAACAAGACAAGCGCGCCGGCGCCCAAGCCCACGTCCAAACCGGCACCCAAGCCGCGCGACCCCTACATCCGTGCCGAGAACGAGGACGACGACGGCTACGATCCCTACAGTGATCGCCGCCCCGAGCGCGAGCCGATGTTCGAAGCCGACCCGTGGCGCTGAGTGCCACCCAAAAGGCCACCAATAAGTTGCGGTGAAATAGGGACTGTTTTGCAGTTTGATCAGCAAAAACCGTCCCTATTCCACCGCAACTGCGTTAGGGATGTGGATGTCGGGCGGCTGTCTTCGGGCTGGCTAGTCCTGGGCCTTGATGCTCGGCAGGAGAATCTGGGCGAGGTAGTCGGTCTCGAGTTTGGTCGCGGCGTCTGCGTTGCCGTCTCTGCCAACCAGGTCGTTCTTAATCTGGCTATAGGTGTAGCGGTTGCCGGTCGTAAGCTCGACAAGTTCAATAGCCTGGTCCATGGGATAGGTCGACACAGGGTCCTGCGTGCGTCCATTAACGGTTTGCGGAATCACGTACGGATAGACAGGGCCGCTGGCGTAGACGGTGTAGCCGTTGCCTAGGCTGACCGTGCCCAAAACCGTATCGCCGTCGTCGGGCATAAAGGTCTCGCCGTCGCGCACTGCGACAAGTGTCACGATTGGCGTATTGGTGTCAGCGCCCAGATAGATGCACAGCGTGCTGCCGTTTTGCCAGGTCGCGACCTTGCCATACCACTCAACCGGAATATCGAGCTGATACAGGTTCGTCGCCTTGTGTCGAGCGTCGGCATCGCGGGCGGACTGTGCCTCGCTTGCGCTTACGGCGTTGGCGGCGGCATCACGGCGCGTAATTGCCGCCTGCTGGAGTATCTTTGCCGCGGCGGCAGAGCTTGCGCCCCCTTCCTCGGCATACTTGGCGGCGGCATCGATCTGGTCGTCGGTCACCGTGTCGGCCGAAGGTACCTTGAGCTTAAAGGTGGCCTGGGCACTCAAATCCTGCCCATCGCTCTTAATGGTGACCTGCGCCTTGGTGGTCGGGACGGTGTAGATGGTGCCGTCTTCCGCGATGGGGGATCCAGCAATGGAGAGCGTGTAATCGCCGGGCAGCAGCTTAATGCCGCGACCGTGCTCGTCAACGTAGAGCGTTTCGCTCACAGAAGAGCCGTCGGAGTCCTGGCCACTCACCTGCACGGGGATCTTTGAGCCGGTGGAGCAGTCGAGCCCCGCGGCATGTACGCCAATTTGCACCGACATCATGGTATGGGCGTTTGCAGCAACCACGGCGGCCTGCTCTTGCTGGTATCCGTTCCAAGCCGCATAGCCCGCGCCGCCGGCGACGAGCGCGATGGCAACAACGCCTGCCACCATCAGGTTGCGTCGCTTGGGCGACATCTTGCGATGGCGAACCTCGGCCTCGCGTGCCGAGGGAACGGACGGCAGGGGAATATCGCCCATGGCGATGGTCTCGTCTACGGCTGGTGCGGAACCCAGGCCAGGAAGCTCGCGGGTCAGCGAATCCTCGGCCGGCAAGCTGTCGAGCAAGACGGTTTTCTCGCCCGTGTCGAATTCGGGCTGGTCGTCGGCCTCGTATTCGGATTCCTCGTGCCCCGCCTCGTCTTCGATGGGCGCGGCGCCATCGTCTTTTGCATCCTGATCATCGGGCTGCGCTTCGATTTCCGGCTCATCTCGCACATCAACGCTCGAATCGTCAAACGCAATCTCGGCCAGTGCGATCTGGTCAAGGCTCTCCAGGGCCTCGGCACACGCTTCTGCATCTTGGGCCGCATCCTCTTGGCCCATCGTCTCATCTTTCATATATCCCCCAAGCTCAATATCGGGACAACACTGTACCCAAAAATGGAGCTATATAAAGCGCATGCGAAATATAAGATCCGATTTAACCCGAGTGCATCGTTTAGCCGCATCCTCGCGGCAGCAAAAAGCCCCCGGAACGCGGACGAATCACATTCCGGGGGCTCTGCAATGCGTTGAGTTGCGCGGAGCCGGCTATGCGGCTTCGTACTCAAGCGATGTTTGCGCCAGGCGCGTTACTCGGCGTGAGCGTAATCAACCTTGGCGCGACGAGCGGTAGCCTTCTCCCAATCGCTGGTGCCCTCAAAGACATCCTGCTTGTAGGGATTGCGGCCGAGCTTCTTGGCACGGTAGGCGATGTAGATGATTGCGGCGACGTTGGCGATCAGCGCGGCGACCGAGACCGCGGTAGCGGCGCCGGGGTCGAGCGTGGAGTGGGTCACAAAGATGGACTCCTCCTGGAAGTACGGGAACACCTGGGCAAACATGCACCAAATGGCCAGCGTGAAGGCGCGGTTCTGGATCCAGCCGCCCTTGTTCCAGATAAAGGCGGCGACGGTGGGCGCCAGCAGCAGCGCAAAGCCGCAGAACCAGGAGTGGGTGGGCAGGCAGTTGTAGGTGTAGCAGAAGTTCCAGATATCGTAGGCGATGATGTAGACCCAGGTCATGTCGGGCCACAACATGTCGGTCTTGTCCTCGGAGGCGTAGACGCTCCACCAGCCGGTCATGCAGAAGATGTTGATGAGACCGGCGATGCCGTTGAACACGTTGTTCCAGCCGGCAAGCTGCGTGGCACCCTCGGAGGTGACCCAAGTGGATTGGCCCAGGACAAAGAAGTGATAGGCGCTCTCGAAGTCGGACACGACGGCGATCATGATGTTGATGGCGACGATCACAAACGGCCATGCGCGGAACCAATGCGCCTTGCCGATCTTGCCCCACTGGTACTTAATTGCAATGAAGCCCCAGCAACCGGCCAGCGCCGCGTATACCTTGGCGTAGTGGAACCAGCTGTTCTGGTACACATGGGTGGGGTTGGTGAGCGCCCACTCGGCACCCTGCGAAACGCCGATGGCGATGGCGACGCAGTAGATGGTCATGGCCAGCGGGGCCACGCCAAAGATGATTGCCGCGCCCAGCTTAGTGCGGCGGCCGACCTCGTTGAGCACGATCAGGCCAATAAAGACCATGGCCCAGCCTGCCCAGTGGATAAGGGTATTGCTACCCCAAACATCGAACAGCATGCTGCTCTCCTTTCACACGCCCGCGGCCCCTCTTCCGATCGCGGGCAGTTTGGCCAAATGTCGTCAGTTCTGGGGCTTGCGCTCCGGATACTTGGCGGTATAGCCCTCGATGTGGAGTGTCGAGGCGATGATTTCCTTGACCGTCTCGTCGGGCACATCGGGGTGTGTGCGGATATACATCAACAACCCCATGATGAGGGTGTAGAACGTCTCGTAGACATGGTCGATGCGTAGCTCATGATGGGCGACAAAATCCACCACGGTGGTGTCGCAGATATACTGCGCCACGCGCTGGACCACGTTGTGCAAAAAGCCGCCGTAGAGCGCACCGCTGCTCGAGGTGAGCGTGCTCGGCAGCTCGTGGCCGCTCACGACCAGACGCTTAAAGAGCGGGGCGACGGTGTCGAGCGCGCCTTCGATATCACCGACGGTGCGGCCGGCGTTCCACTGCTCGAGCTCGGAGATAAAACCGTCGATTGCCTCGTCCATGACAGCGGTGACGGCGGCGTCCATATCAGCAAAGTAGTGGTAGAACAATGAGCGTGTGCAGCCGGCTCGCTTGGTCACGGCCGAGACAGATAGATGCGACACGCCCAGCTCGGAGCTTACGGTGCGCACGGCATCGAGGATCTCGCGACGGCGTTCGTCGCCCGTCAGGCGCTTTGCCGCGCTATCGGATGCGGGGACGGCATCGACCACAGAGGTATCTGCTGTGTTGTCGCCCATGTTTTGCCGCCTTTCATCCTCTTTTGCCTGACCGTTCACCTAACAGTCTTGAATATTGTTGACGGTTCGTCAATACTATTTTTGACACAATGTCAACAATGGCGGGTGAACGGCATGGGGCATGTCGAGCCCGTAAAAAGAGGGGCGCTGCGTGCCTGCCAGGCTGCGGCAAGAGAAGGGACAACCATGATTCTCAACGGACCGGGGATTAGCTACACCGAGCCCGATATCGGCGCGGAGTTTGTGCCGCCGCTGCCGGAGCATCCGCGCGAGGCCATCGTCAAACTGTGCGAGCACTGCACCAACCGCCTGCTGCATCGCGACGAGCTGCTGGGCTACGAGTACTGGTCGTTTGCCGAGGCCGCGACCGACGAGCAGGCCGAGGTACTCTGCAAGATGAAGATGCGTCGTCCCTATACACTGCCCGAGATGGTCAAGCTCACTGGCATGCCCGAGGCAGATATCGAGAAGATGCTCGACGACATGAGCTACACGGGTTTGCTCGAGTACAACTGGGAAAATCCCGAGCGCGCCAAGCAGTGGGTGCTGCCCATGCTGGTACCGGGTTCCGCCGAGTTCCTCAACATGCGCGTGAGCCAGCTCGAGGAGCATCCGGTCTACGCCAAGTTCTTTGAGCAGGCGTCCAAGGGTCCGCTGTCCAAAGCCACGCCGATGGTACCGCCCGGAGGCGCCGGTATCGGCATGCACGTCATTCCGGTCGAGAAGGCTATCGATGCTTCGAGCGCCTCGGTGCCGATTGAGCATATCGAGCATTGGCTCGACAAATACGAGGGTAAGTATGCCGCCAGCACCTGCAGCTGCCGCGCGAGCCGTCGCGTGATGGGCGAGGGCTGCGCCGACGACCCCGCCGACTGGTGCATTGCCGTGGGCGATATGGCCGACTACGTGGTCGAGACCGACCGTGGTCATTACGTGACGCGCGACGAGGTCTACGACATCTTGCGCCAGGCCGAGGACAACGGCTTTGTGCACCAGATCACCAATATCGACGGCGAGAACAAGATCTTCGCCATCTGCAACTGCAACGTCAACGTGTGCTACGCACTGCGCACCTCGCAGCTGTTCAACACGCCCAACCTGTCGCGATCGGCCTATGTCGCCAAGGTCGAGAAGGACAAGTGCGTGGCCTGCGGTCGCTGCGTTGAAGTGTGCCCGGCCGGTGCCGCCAAGCTGGGCCAGAAGCTCTGCAGCAAAAAGGCCGGCGGACAGGTGCCCGAGTATCCGCGCCAAGAGCTGCCCGATGCCACCAAGTGGGACCACACCAAGTGGTCGCCCAACTACCGCAACGATAACCGTATCGAGACGCACGAGTCCGGCACCGCGCCCTGCAAGACGGCTTGCCCCGCGCACGTTGCCGTTCAGGGCTATCTGAAGCTTGCGGCACAGGGGCGCTATGACGAGGCGCTGGCGCTCATCAAGCGCGAGAACCCGCTGCCCGCTATCTGCGGCCGCGTGTGCAACCGCCGCTGCGAGGATGCCTGCACCCGCGGCCGTGTGGACGCCGCCGTGGCTATCGACGAGGTCAAGAAGTTTATCGCCCAGCGCGATCTTGATGCCGCGACCCGCTATGTCCCGCCCGTGGTGACGCCGACACGCGCTGGCGGCTTCGATCAGAAGATCGCCATCATCGGTGCCGGCCCGGCCGGTCTGTCCTGCGCCTTCTATCTGGCCGAGAAGGGCTACAAGCCCGTCGTGTTCGAGAAGAACGAGCGCCCGGGCGGCATGCTCACCTACGGTATTCCCAGCTTTAAGCTGGAGAAGGACGTTATCGAGGCAGAGGTCGAGATCATTCGCCTGATGGGCGCCGAGTTCCGCTATGGCGTGGAGGTCGGTCGCGATGTGACGCTCGACGAGCTGCGCGCGCAGGGCTTTAAGGCCTTTTATGTTGCCATCGGCTGCCAGGGCGGCCGCCTCGCCGGTATTCCGGGCGAGGATGCCGAGGACGTGACCGTGGCTGTCGACTTTTTGCGCGAGGTCAACAGTGGCAAGATCGACGCGCTGTCCGGCCGCACCATCGTGGTGGGCGGCGGCAACGTTGCTATCGATGTCGCGCGCAACGCCTGCCGTCTGGGTTCCGAGCACGTTGAGATGTTCTGCCTGGAGAGCGAGGCCCAGATGCCCGCCAGCGAGGAGGAGCGTTGCGAGGCCGTTGAGGACGGCGCTCACAACAGCTGCGGCTGGGGCCCCAAGGAGGTTCACCTGGACGAGGCCGGTCGTGTGTGCGGTATCACCTTCAAGCGCTGCACGCGTGTCTTTGACGACGAGGGCCGGTTTGCGCCCGAGTACGACGAGAACGATCTGCGCCGTGTCGATGCCGACCGTGTCGTCATGTCGATTGGCCAGTCCATTGTGTGGGGCGACCTGCTGGCTGGCTCCAAGGTGGAACTTGGCCGCGGCCAGGGTGCTCTTGCCGACCCCCAGACCTATCAGACCGCCGAGCCCGACATCTTTGTGGGCGGCGACGTCTACACCGGTCCGAGCTTTGCCATCGACGCCATCGCCGCCGGTCACGAGGCCGCCGTGTCCATCCATCGCTTTGTGCAGCCGGGCTCCACGCTCACCATCGGCCGCAACCAGCGCCACTACACCGCGCTCGACCGCGACGATGTCGTGATCGAGAGCTACGACAACGCGAGCCGCGAGGTGGCGCATGTCGACCGCGAGCGCGAGAAGGCTGCGCCGTTTAGCGAGTACGTCGAGACCTTTACCGAGGAGCAGGTGCGCGCCGAGACCGCCCGCTGCCTGGGCTGCGGTGCCTCGATCGTCGACCCCAACAAGTGCATCGGCTGCGGCCTGTGCACCACCAAGTGCGCGTTCGATGCCATCCACCTGGATCGCGATCGCCCCGAGTGCTCCACGATGGTCAAATACGAGCAAAAGCTCCCAAGCCTCGGCAAGTATGCGCTTAAGCGTGCTATCAAGATCAAATTTGGTCGCAAGTAAGTAGCCATAACGGGAACGGCGGAAGGAATTAACAGTGCACGAGCTCGGAATCGTTTACCACATCATTCGCGATGTCGAGAACGTGGCGCGCGCCAATGGCGTGAGTCGCGTTTCGAGCGTCACGCTGCTGCTGGGCGAGGTCTCGGGCGTCGTCCCCGACTTGCTGCTCGACGCTTGGCGCTGGGCGGCAGATAAAAAGCCTATCACGCAGGGCGCGGAGCTTGTCGTGGAGCCTGTCGAGGCCGTGACGCATTGCGAGGCGTGCGGCCGCGACTATGCGACCGTCGAGCACGGCAAGACCTGCCCCCATTGCGGCAGTGGCGAGACATACCTGCTGCAGGGCCAGGAGGTCATGATCAAGCAGATCGAGACCCCCGACGAGGAACCGGCAGACACTGCCCCCGACGGCCCTTCCGACGTCCTCGACGCCGTCGATGCCGCTCACCCCCTCCACATCGTCTAGGATTCCCTATAAGTTGCGGTGAAATAGTTCCTAAATCCAGCCTTCTGGCTCTTAAACAAGAACTATTCCACCGCAACTTTTTTGAGTAGTTTCGTAGATCATAAGTCGCGCAAATAGTCAAGTCATACCTGTTTGAACAAAGTAGCGGCAGTACAAG
>CATYJC010000074.1 GCA_958407555.1 uncultured Collinsella sp.
ACCCGTTGCCCGTGGAAGGATTCCGCTGAGTGGGAGAAGCTCCACGGTCTCATGGACGAGGCTCTTGCCGCCGAGGGCGACGAGCAGCAGAAGAAGTGGAACGAGTGCTTCGACATCATCGCCGACAACGCTGTTCTGTACCCCGTTGTCCACGTCAAGACCGTCTCCGCTTCCTGGGACGATCCGTCCACCGCGCCCAACGGCGAGGCCCTCGATGGCTTCAAGGGCATCGGCACGACGAGCATGTCCTTCAGGGGCGTCGCGACCGTCAAGGCCTAAGACTCGCTTGAGTCATATGTGGGGCGTCGGTCGTAAGGCAACGTCCTCATAGTTGAAACAAAGACCCGGGCGGCCTCGATGTCGCTCGGGTCTTGTAATGAGTATCCATACTCATATACCAGTTGGTCCTACCGACAAAAGAAAGGGGAGAGAACGTGAACAACTTTCTACGTTTGATTGGAAGGCGTCTCGTGGCGCTGCCGATCATGGCATTGGGCGTCACCGTCCTGGTGTTCTTCCTTATGTCGTTCTCCAAGACCGACCCCGCCTATACGGCGTTGGGTGACGGTGCCTCGCCCGAGGCGGTTGCCGAGTACCATGAGAAGTATGGTCTGGACGACCCCTGGCCCGTGCGCTACGTGCGCTATATGGGCGATCTGATCCATGGTGACATGGGCACCTATGGTGCTGCTCGCAACTCCGTTGCCAAGCGCATCTCCACGGCCCTGCCCGTCACGATGCAGCTGACCTTCATCGGTCTTGCCATCGGCGCGGTCGTCTCGTTTTTGCTCGGCGTCATCGCGGCACTGTATCGCGATAAATGGCCGGACCAAGTGATCCGCGTCTTCTCCATCGCCGGCTTGGCAACCCCGTCGTTCTGGCTTGCCGTTCTGTTGATCCTGCTGTTCTCTTCCTACCTTAAGGTGCTTCCGGCGTCCGGTGCTCTACCTCACTTCACCACCAACCCGGCAGGTTATTTGGCGCGCATGATCATGCCCGCCATCGCTCTGGCATTCCCGCTGACAGGTCAGATGACTCGTATCGTGCGTACGGCCATGGTCGAGGAGCTCGATAAGGACTATGTCCGTATGGCTCGCGGCGCCGGCGTTCCCGAGAAGGTCGTCGTCGGCATCAACGTTTTGCGCAACGCACTGATCACCCCGGTCACCACCCTCGGTCTTAAGATCGGCTACCTCATGGGCGGTGCTGTCGTCATCGAGGTCATCTTCAACCTCCCCGGCATGGGTACTGCGATCCTGCAGGGCGTTCAGGGCAACGAGGCGAACCTGGTTCAGGGCGTCGTCATCGTCGTTGCTCTTGCCTTCATCATCATCAACATCGTGGTTGACATGCTCTACCTGCTCATCAACCCGCGCATCAGGACGGTGTAGATTATGGTAAAGATTCGAGAGAAGCAAACCGAGCAGCTCGAGAAAGCTGCCTCCAAGGGGCTCAAGCTCGGTGGCTGGAAGAAGATGACGCTGTCTTCTAAGATTGCCGCCGTCGTGCTGGTGCTGGTCGCCCTGACCGCGATTCTGGCGCCCCTTCTTGCCCCCTATAGCCCGGTCGAGATTTTCACTGCTCGCCAGGCTCCCGGCAATGGATTTATCTTCGGTACCGACGATAAGGGTCGCGACATTCTGTCGCGCATGCTCTACGGTGGTCGTTACTCGCTGATCATCGGCTTTGGCGCCACTGCCATGGCTCTGGTCTGCGGCTCGGTCGTGGGCGCCCTCGCGGCAGTTTCGCGCAAGTCCGTTTCCGAGGCGATCATGCGCATCCTGGACATCATCATGTCCATCCCGGGCATCGCCCTCGCTGCCGTCTTCGTCTCCATCCTGGGCAATTCCGTGCCGTCGATCATCTTCGCCATCGGCTTTATGTATACTCCGCAGATTGCCCGTATCGTGCGCGCCAACATCGTGTCCGAGTACGGCGAGGACTATGTCCGCGCGGTCATCGTTTCCGGCGCCAAGGCTCCGTGGATTTTGATCAAGCATGTTCTGCGCAACTGCATCGCCCCGATCATGGTCTTCACCGTTACCCTGGTCGCCGACGCCATCATCTTCGAGGCCTCGCTGACCTTTATCGGCGCTGGTATCCAGGAGCCCACCGCTACCTGGGGCAACATCCTCGCCGATGCTCGCGGTGGCGTGCTTGCCGGTCGTTGGTGGCAGGCACTGTTCCCGGGCCTGGCCATCATGATCACCTGCCTGGCGCTCAACATCCTCTCCGAGGGCATTACCGACGCCATGGCCGCTGCTCCCTCCGCCGCCCTGGATCCGACCGACTCCTCCAAGCGCCGCGAGGCCGACCTGCTGGTCTCCGACCCCGTACGCGCTTACAAGGAGCAGGCTCAGTCCCTGTCCGCCCGTCTTGGCGCTCTGCGTGATGTCGAACTCAAGCGTAACGACCGCCATGTGCCCGATGAGTCCGTTGAGCCGATCCTTTCGGTACGCGATTTCTGCATCCAGTTTGAGCACCACGGTGATATCAACGTCGTCGATCATGTCAACTTTGATGTCCGTCCTGGCCAGACCATGGGCCTGGTCGGTGAGTCCGGCTGCGGTAAGTCCATCACCACGCTGGCCATCATGGGCCTGACCGACGATGACGAGCATCTTTCCGGTGAGGTTCTCTGGGAGGGCCGCGACTTGCTCAAGATGAGCAAGAAAGAGTGGTTCGGCCTGCGCGGTACCGATATCGCCATGGTCTATCAGGACGCCCTGTCCTCGCTCAACCCCTCCATGCTCATTTCCGCTCAGATGAAGCAGCTCACCAAGCGTGGCGGCACCCGTAGCGCCGAGGAGCTCCTGGAGCTCGTGGGCCTCGACCCCAAGCGTACGCTCGAGAGCTATCCGCATGAGCTTTCCGGTGGTCAGCGTCAGCGCGTTCTGATCGCTATGGCCCTTACCCGCGACCCCAAGCTGGTCATCTGCGACGAGCCCACGACCGCTCTGGACGTTACCGTCCAGAAGCAGGTCATCAAGCTGCTTAACGACCTTCAGGCCAAGCTCGGCTTTGCCATGATCTTCGTTTCGCACGACCTGGCACTGGTCGCCGAGGTCGCCCATAACATCACGGTTATGTACGCCGGTCAGGTTATCGAGCAGGCGCCCACCAAGGAGCTGCTCACCAACCCGATCCACGAGTACACTCGCGGTCTTCTGGGTTCCGTCCTGTCCATCGAGAGCGGTTCGGGCCGCCTGCACCAGGTGCCCGGCGCCGTTCCGAGCCCGCGCGATTTCCCCAAGGGCGATCGCTTCGCACCCCGCTCGAGCCATCCGCGCATTGGCCTGGACACCCGTCCGGTCTTCAAGCGCGTGCCCGGCACCGAGCACTTCTATTCCGAGCTCCCCGATGAGGTGCTCAAGGCAAATGGTTTGACCCCTCACGCGGAGGTGATGTAGATGAGCGAGACCGCAGTCAACGGCGTCGAGCCGATCATCTTCCTTGATGACGTCCACGTCACCTTTAGGACCCGTACCGGCTCGATTCTGCACCCCAACCTGGTTCACGCCGTCCAGGGTGTAACGATTAAGCTCATGCCCGGCCAGACGATCGGCATCGTCGGCGAGTCCGGTTGCGGAAAGTCCACCACCGCCAACGTCATGTGCGGCCTGCAGGCCCCCACGAGCGGCAAGGTCTACTTTAAGGGCAAGGACGTTACCAAGCGTACCGCCGAGGACCGTCGCCACATGGGCCGCGTCATCTCGGTCGTGTTCCAGAACCCGGCCACGGCGCTCAACCCCCGCATGGTCGTTCGCGAGCAACTGCTCGACCCCATGCGCGTCCACAACCTGGGTACCGAGGCCGAGCAGGAGAAGCGCGTCAAGGAGCTCTTGGAGCTCACCGGTCTGCCCAGCTCCGCCGCCGAGGTTCTTCCCGGCCAGCTTTCGGGCGGCCAGCGCCAGCGCGTCGCAATTGCCCGTGCCCTGTCGCTGAACCCAGATGCCATCATCGCCGACGAGCCCACCTCGGCTCTGGACGTTTCGGTCCGCGCGCAGATTCTGAACCTGCTGACCGACCTTAAGAAGGAGCTCGGCCTGGCCATGGTGTTCATCAGCCATGACATCCAGACGGTCCGCTATATCTCTGACGACATCATCGTTATGAATGGCGGCAAGATCGTCGAGCAGGGCGAGGCCAAGCAGGTCTTCCAGCACCCTCAGGACCCCTACACCAAGATGCTGCTCGGCGCTGCGCCGTCGCTGCTGCATCCCAAGCTCGGCGAGTAGCCTCGCTTTCCCTCCCGTGCGCCCGGTTCCCTTACCGGGCGCACCTCCGTTGCGATTTCGAAAGGTTGGGTTCACGAGCCATGCCAAGTGCTCAGGAGCTACAACAGCAATTTGGTGAATATCGAGGCGCTATGCCCCGTCCATCGGATTTCGATTTCTTTTGGAAGGACCGCATGGCCGAGGCCGACGCCGTCGAGCTTGATTATGCGATTGAGGCGGCTTCGGTTGCGGATTCCGCGACCTGTCGGTTTTTCGACCTCTGGTATACCGGCATGTGTGGTGCACGCCTGCATGCCAAGTACCTTAAACCCGTCTCGGACGAGCCTGTGCCATTGGTACTTCAGTTCCATGGGTATCCGGGTTCGAGCCGCAGCTGGTTTGAGCAGGCGTCGTTTGCGGGCATGGGCATGGCGCTCATTGCTCTCGATTGCCCTGGCCAAGGAGGCCCCTCCGAGGACATTGGTGGATTTGAGGGCACGACGGTCGCGGGCCATATCGTCGCCGGTATCGACGGCGACCCGGCCAACCTCTACTATGTCCGCCTACATCAGGATATTCGCATTCTGTGCCGTATCGTTCGCGAGCTCGAGGGCATCGATCTTACCCGCGTGTATGTGAACGGCGCATCGCAGGGCGGCGGTTTGGGTATTGCGACCTGCGCGCTCAATAGCGATTTGGTTGACCGCGCGGCCATCCTCTATCCCTTCTTATCGGATTTCCGCCTGGTTTGGGATTTGGACGCCGACGATATTGCCTACGAGGGCCTGCGCTATTGGTCGCGCTGGTTTGACGAGGACTCAACTCGTATCGAGGAAGCCTATGCCAAGCTGGCGTACTTCGATTCCAAGAACTTTGCCCCCATGGTCAAATGCCCCGTGCTGTTTGGCACGGGCACAGCCGATATCGTCTGCCCGCCGGCGACGCAGTTTACGGTCTACAACAACCTGACCTGTGAAAAGCGTCATGAGTTCTTTGAAGGTTTTGGCCACGAGGAGATTCAGGACTTTGATGATCTGATCATTCCGTTTTTCTGCGAGGGAGGGGAGGCTCATGTCTAAGTGCGAGAGCAATGTTGACGAGCTGATAGTCCCCGGGCTCGTGGGAATTCCTGGAACGGTTTCGTCAAGGCTCGCAGAATATCGGGACTGGCACGGTGATGTCCAAGCAGATGTTTCTGATTTAGAGACATGCGCTTCGAATCTTGAGATTCAAGGCCTGGCCATTACGGCGATTGACTTTGTTAACCCCTGCGCCCGTTACTCGGAGGTTTCCTTTGAGCTCGGTGACGATGCGGTCCACGCTCGTTTGATTGAGCCTGTCGGTCGTGCCCGAGTATCTGAGCGCGTGCCGCTGTGCCTGATGTTCCACGACATCGATCGGCCTGTGCGCGGCTGGCATCACATGACGAGATTTGCCGCCATGGGGTATGCCGTCCTCGCGCTGGATGACGATGTTGCTGGTGCGGACGGCCTGCAGCGGGGGATTGCTTCACCCGCTTTTGTCGGGCGCGTCCGTTGGGGTTGCGCGATGGCGAAGGTTGCGCGCAATCTTGATGGCATGGACCCCGACCGCATTTTTGCGTGGGGCGAGGGCCTTGGCGGCGGTGTTGCGCTGGCGGTTTCCGCTCTGGACGAGCGGGGCCTTGCCTGCACGGCGGTTGCCAATCCAATCCCCGGTGGCCTCGAGGCTCTGTCGTCTCGGGTGCGCGGATCGGTGCTCATGGGCACATCGCTTATGGACGCCGTGAGCGTTCCCAAGGGTCAGTTTGCCGTATTCAACGGTCTTGAGTGTGACCGGAGGCATATCATCTATGCCAAATACGCTCACGAGCGCATCAATGCGTTCGAAAACGAAGTCGTCGACTTCTTTAACCAAACGTTCTACCCGTGTTCTTTGGCCTAGACGGCCTGGACACTGCCAACAAGAGTGGGTGGCATAGGGCCGCCCGCCAGACAACTAAGGAGATTCTTGTGGCAACTCAGAAATTCACCGGCGTTATCCCTCCCGTCGTTGTTCCCGATACCGAAGACCACCAGCTTGATGTTGCCTCCTTTGAGCGCAGCATCAACCGCATGATCGATGCCGGCGTCGATGGCCTGTTCTTCCTGGGCTCCTCGGGCGAGGTCGTCTTCTCCACCGACGAGCGCCGTCGCCAGATTGTCGCCGAGGCCGTGCGCATCGTCGACCACCGCGTTCCCGTTCTGGTCGGCATCATCGATACCGAGACCGAGCGCATGATCGAGCATGGTAAGGTCGCTCAGGAGCTGGGCGCCGATGCGCTTGTCGCCACCTGCCCGTTCTATGCCCTGCAGGGCATGACCGAGGTCGAGGAGCACTTCCGCATCCTGCACGAGGAGCTCGACCTGCCCATCTTCGCCTACGACATCCCCGTGTGCGTCCACACCAAGCTCCCCTGGAAGCTCCTTGCCAAGCTCGGCGCCGAGGGCGTCCTGGCCGGCGTCAAGGATTCCTCGGGTGATGACATCTCGTTCCGCTACCTCGTTCAGGAGAACGAGAAGAACGGCCATCCGATGAGCATCCTCACCGGTCACGAGGTCGTTGTCGATGGCGCCTACCTCGGTGGCGCCGACGGTTCCGTCCCGGGTCTCGCCAACGTTGAGCCCGAGGGCTACGTGCGTCAGTGGAAGGCCGCTCAGGCCGGCGACTGGGCTACCGTCAAGGCCGAGCAGGATCGCCTCAACGAGATTTCCCACATCTGGGATGTCACCTCGGGCGTTCAGGGCTATGCCGGTGGCGTCGGCGCCTTCAAGACCGCTATGAACCTCATGGGCATCTTCGACAGCCCGACCATGCCGCGCCCGGTGAAGGCCATGACCGGTGAAAACGTCGAGGCGATTCGGAAGGTCCTCCAGGACAACGGTCTCCTTTAAAGCTTTCCCAGGCACCCGACCTCGCCGTTCAACCGTGCGGCCATGACCCATTAGGTCAATGGCCACACGGTTTCTCGGCGATCTCGGGCACCTGGAAAACCTTTACCGC
Organism: uncultured Collinsella sp.; assembly: GCA_958407555.1. Classification (GTDB taxonomy): domain Bacteria; phylum Actinomycetota; class Coriobacteriia; order Coriobacteriales; family Coriobacteriaceae; genus Collinsella. Next base: position 7,239 of record CATYJC010000074.1, read on the forward strand.
GCTGTGACGGCTAGCCTGACGGCGCATTTCCTGTAGTTGTTTTTATCTCCGAAGGAGAGCGACATGGAGAACAAGTACGTCTGCTCTGTCGATATCGGCGGAACTAAGATCGCGACCGCCATTATGGAGTACCCGGCTGACGGCAGCGTGCCCCATCCCGTTTTTGAGGCCGAGGTTCCTACCGAGGCCCAGGAGGGCGGCGAGGCCGTCTTCCAACGTATCGAGGCGTCCATCAAGGCTGCTCTTGAGGCGAATCCCGATGTCGAGGTCCTCGGTGTCGGTATCGGTGCCGCAGGCGTCGTCGATCCCAAGACGGGCGCCATCGCGTATGCCAACGAGATTATGCCCGGCTGGTCCGGCGTTCAGTTGGGGCCGCGTCTGCGTGAGGACCTTGGTCTTCCCGTTGCCGTTGTGGGCGACGTGCAGGCTCATGCTCTGGGCGAGGCCCACTGGGGCGTCGGCAAGGGCAAGTTCTCCGTCTTGTGCCTGGGCATCGGCACGGGCATCGGCGGCGCATATGTCGAGAACGGCCGCGTGATGCAGGGCTTCCATGGCGCTGCCGGTCATATGGGCCACATCGAGTGCTCGGCTGCCGCCGGCATTCCCTGCGCCTGTGGTCGTTCTGGCCATCTTGAGTCGGTAGCCTCGGGCACCTCGATTGGCCGTATGTACGACGAGCGCTTCGGTCGCGTCGACCCCAGCCGTCCTTCGGTCGGTCGCGACGTGAACGACCTGTGCCGTGCTGGCGACGCAAAGGCGACCGAGGTCATCCATGACGCCGGCTTTGCGCTGGGTGCCAGCTTGGGCTCGCTCGCTAACATCCTGGACCCTGAGGTCATCGTGCTTTCGGGCGGCGTGATTCACCAAGGTCCCGATTGGCGTTCGCAGACGTGGAAGGATTCGGTGCACGAGGGCTATGCCAGCCAGGCGCTCGATCCGCTTCAGGACACGCCGATCCTCATCGGTTCTCTGGAGGGCGATGCTCCGCTCATCGGTGCCGCCGAACACCTTCTTGCATCGTTGAAGTAAACATAACTACCAAGTGCGCCTTCTGAGGTGCCGCAGATTGACGTGAAAGAGGAGCGAAGCGTACTTCGGTACGTGAGCGACGGTTTGAACGTCAAGGTGCGGTGTCTCAGAAGGCTGTTTTTAGAAAGGTTGAGTCGAACATGACCGTCGATCCTTTGATTCAATCCCTGAAGGGCAAGCTCGTCGTGAGCGTTCAGGCGTATA
>CATYJC010000075.1 GCA_958407555.1 uncultured Collinsella sp.
CGACCCACTCGGGAAGCTCGTCATCGGCAAGCGCGATGGGCTCGGGGCGGCGGCGCAGCAGCAGGATGTCGCTCAGCGCCTCGGTTCCCGCCTGGCGCTTGAACGTCTCGGCCGGCAGGCGCACCGCGCCCAGGAGCTCGGCCTGCTCGGCCAGGGCGCGACGGGTCGCGGTCGAGTTCTTGTCGAGCGTGTATCGGCTGGTGAGCACCGCGACGACGCCGCCGGGGCGCACCGCCTCGACGCTCTTCTTGATGAAGTAGTCGTGGATCGGCATGCCGTCAATCTTGATATCGCCGCTGTAGGGCACGTTGCCGATGGCGGCGTCGAAGGACGCGGGGGAGACCCGGCACTCCTCGAGGCCGGCGGCGGTGATGTGCGCCTCGGGGCAGAGCGCCTGCGCGATGCGCGCCGAGATCGGGTCGAGCTCCACGCCGTGGAAGTCCAGGGCGAGGTCGGCGGGCGCGAGGCGCATGAAGTTGCCGGTGCCGCAGCCCGGCTCGAGGATCGCCGCGGGCGTGTCGCCCTGGCCGATGCCGGCCTCGCGCAGCGCGTCGTAGATGGCGCCGATCACGGGTGCCGGCGTGTAGAACGCGGTGAGGACGGTATGGCGCTGGGATGCGAACTCGTCGTCGCTGAGCAGTTCCTTGAGCCTGTCGCGGATCTCGCCCCACTCGCCCTCGGCCTTCTCGGAGAAGGCCTTCTGGGCGCCGCCCCAGCCGGAATAGGCCTCCATGGCGGCGATCTCCTCGGCCGTGGCGCGGCCTCGCTCCTCGGCGGCGGCAAGCGCCTCGAGTGCCGCCAGGTTCTTCCTGGCTCGGGCGATGGGGCTGCCCGCGCACTGCGAGTTCACGCCCGCGGCGGCGTCGATGGGCTCCGCGACGTCCGCGGCATCTGCCGCGGCGGCGGGCCCGTCGATGGCCGTCGGGGCCGAGACCCCGGCGGCCTCTACATGGCCTCGATGATCTCCTTGATAGCGATCTCGGTCGCCATCGCCTCGGCGGAGTTCGCCTTCTTGATGAAGCTCGGCAGGTCGTTCGAGCGGAGTTCCGTCGTCGCCCCGCACGACTTCATGCAGCCCGGCGTGAGCTCGCTGATCCTGTTGCGGTACGCCGTCTCGATCTGCTCGAGATAGGATTCCGTCTCCCCGGACGCCTTCAGCTCGGCTACCTTCTCCGGCAGGTTGTCCAGCATGAACTGGTACCTCATGCCGCGGATCCCGGTGTACGGTTGTTTCAGGACGGCCATCTTCGTCTCCCTTCCGAGATGCGTCGGCGGGCGCATCGCCCGCGATTTGGCTTACATAAGACCGCGACTCGGCGGCTTTGTCAACGGCATTCTCCGTGTTTTCTGTCACGGCGAACAGGAAATCGTCCGTCATGGCGAAAAGGGAGAGCTGTCCTTCTGCCTGTAGACTCTTGCGGGAGCGGCGCGCCATCGGTGCCTCGCCTTCTTGGTCGGTTGTGCGTTATCCCAGATACCGTATCCCCATGGACCGCCGCCGCCAACGCACCTTCCCGAACGGGAAGCGCCGGCCCGGGTATCGCGAAGTTAACGATTGACGTTGGCAAGAAGTAACTGCGGAACTGAAATTGCCTTTTATTCGTGGGTACGATTGCGAATATCGACAGCGGCTATCTCGATTGGAGCTGTTTGGTAAATGACCAGAAGCGTATTCATCGCAAGGAATCGGAGCACCGGCTTCCATTCACTGCTCGAGGTGGTCGGATCCGGCAATCCGGCACCAACGACGAAACCCATGGACTTCGAGCTAGCCGAACGCCTGCTTCGCTGGGGCACGCTCGACGAGCTTGTCTCGGCCATCTCGGAATCGGAACCGCTCATCGACCGCAGTATCTATAGAGAGGAGAGCAGGAGGCTTTCCATCTCCGATGCCATCGAGATCGTCGAAGAGTCCGTTAACGGGGAACACGGCTTCGGACGTTGCAGCGAGAAGTCTCTTTTCCTTCAATTGTGCCTTGAGGGGACGTCTGCGACGGGCAGCGCATCTTCGCTTTATCCGTCCCAGGCCTCCGTCTCGCGCGACATGAAAAGGCACGGCCTCATCGAATCTGGCGGGCTCGCCGAGCTGAAAAAGTGGAGGGAGGCCGATCCTGGGTGCGCCGTCGTGGTCGAACCCCTGGAGGATATCGTGCTGTGCCGAAACCTCGGGTCGTTGGTGCTGAGGCTGATGGCGAACATCGCCGCCGGGCACGATGACGTTCTCGAGAGAAGCGGTTTCAGGCATTTCGACGAAATGCACCACCGTCAAATCGCCGGAAAGCTCATTGGTTCCTGCTGGGTCTTGCCCTTCAAGCACGACCCGTCTATCGACATGACCCTCAACTACTCGACGAGGCGGTTTGGCAACGTCTTTGCCTATATGGTCGCCGACCCTCTCGAGACGCGCTTCCTCGATCTAAGACCCAAAGGAAACGGAGATCTTTTCGGCTCGGTTCCCAATGCGATCCTGATGGCCGCGCGGGACGGCGCCGCCGCGCCGTTCTTTGACATCGGCTGGAAGCCGGAGATCGAGAGGACCAAGCTGTATCTGGGCATCGACGACGGCGGCTCCCAAAGGGAAGAGGCGGTTGCCTTCGTGGAGTCCGTTGCCGAGATGTTGGCGGGGTTGACGACGAAGGACGGCGATCTGCTCGGATGGTCTGTGAACGCGCCTTCCATCTTCGACGACGAGCCGGCACCCAGATACAGTTTCCACTCGACGGCGGCTGCGATGTTCGGGGCTATCTTCTACCGATACGGCTGCGTCCCCGCGAAGTGCAAAAATTGCGGGAACGGCATCTTGGTTAAAACCAAGGGGAAGAGGCGCGAGTTCTGTTCCCCGTCGTGCAGGACGCGGTACTCGAACCGAAAGGCGGGACCCTAGAGAGATCCGCTTTTCGTCCTCGCGCTGCGGCCTCCGCCTTCATCGGTACGTGCCCCGTGCTTCGCCGCGGCCGTCGCCTGCTTGGCGACGATATACGGTGCGCAGATCTCGCCGGGCTCGATCTCCAGGACTGCGGGGTTCGCCGTATCGGCTGCCGGGTGTTTCCTGGCAATGGGAATCCTGTCCTGTTTATCTACCCGTGAGGCATTCCGTTTGCCCTTTAGATCGAGCAGGTACGCTTCATCACATTCGGAGAAGACCGTGCAGATTCCGCCTTCGGAGAAACGCTCGCGGTAATGCTCGAGGGATGGCGAGGGCGTGGCATTCTCGTCGGAGAAGGTCTGGAACTCCGTGACGAGATTTGCGCCGGACGGCCAACGGCACTCGAAAACGATGTCCGATATATATTCGGGCGGATCGGGCCACATGCACTCAGCATCGGCCAAGCTCAAGATGACCGTCTGGCTCGTTGTGGCCGGCTCCTCGAGATCGTATTGCGAGGTCACGACCATGAGGCCCAACTGGGGCGAGAATACTGCAATATCGTCTCCGCCGATCAGCTTCACGGCATCTGCCGCCGGAGTCTTGAAAGCGGAAATCATATCCGAGACGGACTGCACTTCCAGGATGTCTGCTTCTTCAACGTCGCAATCGTGAAAAGCCATCCCACACACCTCTTTCTACCTGTGTACCTTGATGTCTGCGCTTCCGATCTCACCGGCATGCGCTGCCGCCTTGGCGGCTGCCGCCATGGCCGCGGGGCTCATGCCCTTTGCGGGCGCCTGCGCGAAGGCATCGACGGCCGCGCCGATCTTCGCATCGATCTCGTCGCAGCGCGCGGAAACCCTCTCGCACTCCTCCTTGACGTACTTGAGTGCCGCCGGGACGGGGACGCCGAGCTCGCGCATGGCGGTCTCCGCCTCGGCGGAGAGTGCCGCGAGGTCGAAGTCGCGGGCGAGCCTCGCGCTCGGCATGTCGTGTCGGATGGAGACCGTGGAGCCCCCGAACGAGAGGGGGGAGGACTGGAAGCCGTGCCAGCCGAGGCGCCTCGAGCTGAAGGTGAGGATGGTGCCGGTCTGCGGTCGCGCGGTCGCGCAGAACCCGTCGGCGAGCGTGCAGGAGATCTCGATGTCGCGCCCGTGGACCGTGACCGTGCCGAGCTCGCGGGACCTGTCGCGGCCGAGCGTGCGGACGACGTTGAAGTCATCGGTCATCAGCCGGTCGAAAAGCTCGACATCGACCGACGATGCGCGAAGCTCCTCCATGCTGTCCAGAAACGCCAGGATGCTCTCGCGCGCCTGCATGCCCAGGCCCTCGATGAGGGGGCGGGAGCGGTCGAGCCTGGCGATATCTACGAGCGTGAGGTCCTGCATGAGGCGGCGCGCGTCCACCTCGCTGATCGAGGTCCTGAAGTTCTTGCCGATCCACTGCGACGCTGCGAACGGGTGTCCCGCGAAATCGATCATCGAGGCGCCGGCACCGCCGAGCTCGATGCAGTTGCGGCGTACCGATTCCGCCACCGACTTCGCCGCGGCGTCGATCGCGTGCGCGTCCCGGCCGTCGGCGTAACCCTCGGCGACGCGGTCGAGCGCGAGCAGGCGGGCGCCGGCGAAGATCTCGGCGGTGGGGTAGATCGCCGCGTCGGCGACGCCCTCGCCCAGGCCTTCCAACATGCCGTCGTGGCAGATGAGTGCGCCCGAGATGCGGTCGATGGAGGCCTCGCTGCAATCGAAGCCGCCGTGCTCTGACTGGAAGGCGAGGCAGATGCCCTCGCCGTCCGTCATGGTTGCGTGTTTTCTGGTCATGGTAGCTCCGGGAGTCTAGTGCTTGGGCCCGCGTGCCTGCGCGGGCTCCTCTTCGGCGGGCTTGGCCGCGGGAACGGCCTCGATGATTTCCTTGGCGACGGTCCACAAATTGATGCCCTCCGTGGCGCGCATGCGGAAGTCTTCGTCGAAGTACTCGGCGTCCGCACGCGCATGCTCAAGTGCGGCCTCGGCGAGCATGGTGCCGATTGCCGCGATGGGGTTCTCGTAGACGCCCGACTCATCGACATAGCCGTATTCGATCAGCTCGTCGATGCTCTCCACGAGACAACGGCCGAATCCCTTGTCCAGGCTGTGGTACTCATCGAGGTAGGAGGAAGCGAGTTTGTAATGATACCTGGCATCGCCGTGGCCGCTCTCCTTCCACTCCAGGAGCTTCCCCTTGGCCTCGGCGAAGGCGGCCTCCATGGGATTGATGGCCTCGGGCAGCTCGGGCATGTCCTCGAATTTCATATCCGCGAGCAGACGTCCGAGCGCGCGCTGGTTCTGCTCGGTGGCGACGGCGAGCGCCCCGAGGAGCACCGGCAGGTCCTCGCCCTTGAGCTTTTCGTAGAACGCGAGCTTGTCGAGCGCGATGGAGCTGTCCTCGGCGCGGCGGCACGCCTCCAGCGCCTCGCGGTAGGGGTCGAGATTGTCCAGCTCTTCACCCACGCGGTCGCGAACCTCTCCCAGGGCGAGCTCGGATGCCTTGCAGATGGGGGAGGTGATCAGGAAGAAGCCCGCATCGTCGGAGAGTTGGAAGGACAGCGACTTGCGCCCGTCCTTGTACTCATGGATTCCGGCGGTCCATCGCCCGCCGGACATGTTGGCGGCGAGTGCGGCCATGCGTTTGGTGGACTGTACGAGCTGATCGTCCAGCTCGAAGCAGGTATCCACCTCCTCGCCGGAAAGCCAGAGTTCGGCCGCCTCGCGGTTCTCGAAGGCTTCGCACAACCAGGTGTTGCGTTCGAAATCGAACGCCTCCCAGGTGGCGAAACCGAGCTCGTTGCCGCAGCTTCGGACGAGAAGTTCGCCGGTCTCGGCTTCCGTTCCATGCTCGACGGTGCGCGTGGCGTCCTCGCCGTAGAGCGAGGCCATGCGCTCCGCTTCCTTTTTGTCGACGGCGTCGTAGTTCCACATGGCGGTCGATCCTTTCATCGGGCGCCCTCCGGCGCCGCGGGTATATTCGCCCTCGATGCTATCCGCGCTCGGCCCCGACCGCCCCCGCGCCCGTTCATGTTTCCCGAACGGGAAGCACTCATCCGCACCCTAGACACCCTGGAACGCGAAAGGAAAGAGCCGCCGCCCGATGTGAACTGCCTCCCATTCGGGGCGCAGTTCAATGGGCGACGGCTCCAGGGCCTCGCATATGGTTCCTCATTGCCCCTTGGGGCAACGCAGCGTGCGCATCTACCCGAAAAGTTCGATGAGTTTTTCGGCCTGTCGCTGCCCGATGCCCGCGACGCGGCGGGACTCCGCGATGCCGATTGCGGTCATGGCGCTTTGCGCCTTCGCCGCGCCGACACCCGGCAGGGCCATGAGCAGACGCTTCGCCTTGATGCGCCCGACGACGGGGTTTTCCTTGCCATCGGCCAGGGCGGTCGCGATGGCCACTTCGCCCGATTTGACGCGGTCAAGGTACTCGGCGCGCGCGGCGCGCATCTCGGCGGCTCGCTTCAGTGCGGCGGCCCGCTGCTCGGGGGTGAAGTTGTTCCCGAAGGCGGCCTTCTTCTCGGTCATGGTCGTTTCCTTTCAGTCCTGCGGCATCGCGGTCGCGTACCGCCTAGAGCCATTCGACTATGGTATCGCCGGAATGGACCGAGGCGAAATCGACGCACAGGGTCCGGCGGTGTCCCGGCTGCGTGTGCCTGCCGTCGTTCACGGTGAAGATAGCGAAGCTATCGAATACCTGCGCGAGCGTGCAGCGCACCTTCGCGAGGTTCGCCGCGGTGCCGCGTTTCGAGCCCGTGTGTCCCGAGATAGTCGCCCGATGGCCCAACTTGCCCGAGAACTGTTCGCGGTATTCGGCGATCGTCAGCCGCCCGTCCCTCGCGGGGTCGCACTCCCATCCGAACAACTACACCGCCCCCATGCCAAGCATATGAGCGCCGCGTCCGGCGGCAAAGTCGATGATCGGCTTCATAGATGCTCGCGCCTTCCAGAGGTCTTTCAGATACGGCAGGAGGTATACCCCGCAACTGCCTAAAAGATGCGCTCAGACCGCAAAAACCTTACATCCTCGACCGGATATGGAGAAATGGGGCCGCTAGATGGAACGCCGCGCCACAAGGTAGAATCGATAGCAAGCGGAACCCGTTCCTTAGTCGGTCACACTTTGGGAACGCGGGCAACGCAGGTGCAGCCCCGGGGCCGGGCGTAAACGGCCCCCTCCCTTCCCTCTAAAAAACATCTCCGATTGCAAGCGGCGCCCTGCCGAAACCGACAGGGCGTTCGCCCCGTTCATCCGCAGGAGACCCAAGGGCGATATGTACCCGGACGCCATGCCCACGGGCTACCGTCAATCGTCCCAACGAATCATCGTCAATCGTCCCAACGCAGCAGGTAGATGCCCATATTTGATTGGCTGGAATTGAGGGGGCGACGCACCCCGCGAGCAGGCGGGCGCCGGGGTCATCGCAGCAAAAAAGGCCGGGAGTGCAGCCCGGCCTTTAAACCTGAAATCCGCATCGCCCGCGTAACTGGCTAGCAACCTGCGCGGGGTCCGCTTCGTTCACCTGTGATTCTACCCGGTGGAACGGAGTTGATATGCAGACGCCCGGGGTGGAGCCCGGGCGTCTAACTAAACCGGAAAACTAGGCCGCCCGCGCTCCTTGTTGCTTGCACGGTATGCGTTGTCTTCTACAGCCATCTTACCCAACTCCGGCAAGCCATAGGCGCGCCCTCAGATTCTATATTTAAGCATATCGGCCTCGGCCGTCCACCGACCCATCCTAGCGCTTCGCGAGCGCGGCGATAAGCTCGGCGCGCTGCGCCTCCGTGAGACTGTCCGCATTGCGGGCTACGAGGCGCACGGCGTCATCCAGCTCCTGATTGCAGGAGGTTCCGATGATGTCCGACAGTGCGACCCCGAGGGCGCGCGACATCGCGGCGATTGTGGCCGGCCACGGCAACCGCTCGCCGTTGACGTACCCGCTCACTGAGGCCGGGGTGAGGCCCGCCGCCTCGGCAAGCTCCTTTTGGCTCATGCCCGTTCTTTTAGCAGTGCGGCTAGGTTAGCTCCGATCAGTTCAGTCAATCAGTACCCCCTCCTGGTTGGTGATACGTACCGTCTATCGTTAATCCCAAGGACATGTTTCCCAAAAAATGAGCACCCATAGCCCATCAAGCCTATTTACAGACATTCCAGAAGAAACCAAGTTCGCGACGTAACGCATCGCACAGATCGTTTCGGCAATCGGTGGCTGCCGTCTTGCGGCCGAGACGAGCCCTAGCGCGTTGCCATTCCTCAAGCTGATATAATCGAGCTGTGGAACGTCGCGCAGGTCTACGAGCCCTAGCGCGTTGCCATTCCTCAAGCTGATATAATCGTCTTCGCGCGTCGGGTACTCGCGACCGAGCCCTAGCGCGTTGCCATTCCTCAAGCTGATATAATAGCAGCGCGAACGCTTGTGGACCACGCGCAGCCCTAGCGCGTTGCCATTCCTCAAGCTGATATAATCGAGGAAGCACACGAAATGGCTTCTGGACGGCCCTAGCGCGTTGCCATTCCTCAAGCTGATATAATTTGTCGGAGCCTCGCTGCA
>CATYJC010000076.1 GCA_958407555.1 uncultured Collinsella sp.
CGCTCGCTTACCGGTGCTGAGGACGCGCTGGTCGTCAACAATAACGCCGCCGCGGTGCTGCTGGTGCTTGCCACCCATGCCGCAGGCAAGGAGGTCATCGTCAGCCGCGGCGAGCTTGTCGAGATTGGCGGCAGTTTCCGCATCCCCGATGTCATGGCGGCTTCGGGCGCCAAACTCGTCGAGGTCGGCGCCACCAACCGCACGCATCTGGGCGACTACGAGCGCGCCATCACGCCCGATACGGCCATGATCCTCAAGGTCCATCCTTCCAACTATCGCATCGAGGGCTTTCACGAGGAAGTGGGCTCTCGGGAGCTTGCCGCCCTGGCCCACAAGCATGGTCTGCTGTTCTACGAGGACCAGGGCTCGGGCGCGCTTTTGCCCGATGACATCCTGGTGCGCGGCGGCGAAGAAACCACGCCGGCTTCGGTCGCGGCAGGGCTCGATCTGGTGTCGTGCTCGGGCGATAAGCTGCTGGGTGCCGCGCAGGCGGGCATTATCATGGGCCGTCGCGATCTGGTCCAGGCCTGCGGCGCACATCCGCTCATGCGCGCTCTGCGTCCGGGCAAACTGGCTCTGTCGGCGCTCGAGGCCACGCTGCGTATCTACATGGATGGCGCCGATGTTGCCCATCGCGATATTCCGGTGCTCAGCATGCTTACGCTGCCGCAGGCTCATTTGGAGCGTCGCGCACGTAAGTTGCGCGATCGTATGGTCGCCGGGCTCGATAAGGCAGGTTGCCCGTGTGCCGTTGAGTTGGAGATCGTCGAGGAATCGTCGACCCCCGGTGGCGGCTCGCTGCCTACCGTGGAGCTGCCCACGATGTGCGTTGCCGTGCGTCTTGTTGACGAGCGCCTGACGGTCGACGCGCTCAAGCGCTCGCTTGTCCAGGACTTCGACACGCCGGTCGTCACGCGAGCTTCGCACGACCGCATTCTGTTTGATGTGCGCACGCTCGTGGGCGACCGCGATATCGAGACGGCGGCGTCGACGCTTGCCGCATGCGTTAAGAAGGCGATTGCTCGATGAGTGAGGTTCAAACGCTGGTGGAGTGCCCCGTTATCGTTGGCACGGCGGGCCACGTCGACCACGGTAAGTCGGCACTGATCGAGGCGCTGACCGGCAAGAATCCCGACCGTCTGGAGGTTGAGCGCCGTCGCGGTATGACCGTGGAGCTTGGCTTTGGCGAGCTGGCGCTGCCGAGCGGCAAGATCGTGGGCCTGGTCGACGTGCCGGGCCACGCGCATTACCTGCGCGCTATGGTGCAGGGTGCCACGGGCATCGACGTGGCCGTGCTGGTGGTTTCGGCCGTCGAGGGCGTGATGCCGCAGACCCGCGAGCACGTGCATGTGCTGGAACTGCTGGGCGTCACACACATGGTGGTCGCGCTGACGATGTGCGACCTGGCTGATGCCGAGATGACCGAGCTTGCCGAGCTCGATGTCGATGACTTTTTGTCGGGTACCGTGTTTGCAGGCGCGCCGATCGTGCCCGTGTCGTCCAAGACCGGCGAGGGGATCGATGACCTACTGGCTACGCTTGACGAGCAGGTTGCCGCTTGCTGGGATGCCTGCCGCGACCGTGCCGAGCTCACCGATGCCGCGCCGCGTCTGCCTATCGACCGCTGCTTTACGATCAAGGGCGTCGGCACCGTCGTGACGGGAACGCTGCACGATGCGCCGGTTGCGGTGGGCGACGAGTTGATGGCTTTGCCGTCGCGTACGGTCTGTCGCGTGCGCGGGATTCAGGTGCATGGCGATACGCCGCGGGCGCTGCCCGGTCAGCGTGTGGCGCTCAACCTGGTCGGTGACGGTGTCGCGGCGCTTGACCGTGGCGAGATGCTGGGCGTGGCGGGCCACTTTGGCCAGACGATGCGCTTTATGATGACGTTTGCGTATTTGGGTCGCGAGGGAGCCAAGCCGCGCGTGCTCGAGTCGGGTGCGCGTGTGCACGTGATGGCGGGTACGGCCGAGGTTGTCGGTCGCATCATGTTCATGGAGGGCGAGGCCCCCATGGCGGTGGGCGAGACCCGTACCGTTCAGGTGCGCTTGGAGGAGCCGCTGCCGCTGCGCGCCGGAGACCATGCCGTGGTGCTGTCGTATTCGCCCGTTATGCTCATCGGCGGCGGGCGCGTGCTGCTTTCGCGCTGCCGTCGCTCGCGCGAGCTTTCGGCGGGGGAGCGCGTGCTGTACGCGGCGCTTGAGGCCGGAGATATTGCGGGCGCGGTGGATGCGTGGCTGGCGCTGCAGACGTTGCCAGTCGTGGTCGCCGACGTTGCCGAGGCGCTCGATCTTGTTGCCGGTGAGGCTGAGGCAGCGTTGCGCGAGTTGGCGGCGAAGGGCGCTGCTTGCGCGCTTGCTGGCTCGGGCGATGCGCTGTATGTGAATGCCGCCGCGCTCGATGCCGTCATGGACGTGCTGGCGACGACCCTGACCGCTATGCACGCGGCGGCTCCCAAGGAGACGGGCTTTACGCCCGGCGCCGTCGCCCATGCTGCGTGGCCTGCCGCTGACGAGGCAGTTGCCGCGGCTATGATTGCCGAGGGCTGCTCGCGTGGTGTGTGCGCCGCCGAGGGCGCCGAAGTGTTCGACCCGCACTCCGCTGCCGCCGCGGCGCGTGTGGTGCGCGAAGCCTGCGAACGTATCGTTGCCTTGCTGGACGAAGCTGGCCTCGATGCACCGACGTTGCCCGAGGTGGGCGAGCAGCTGCAGCTCGATCGCGACACCATGACGCGTGCCCTGCGCGAGCTTTCGCTCAATCGCTCGATCGTTAAGGTCGAGCGCGACGTTGCCCTGTCTGCCGCCGCCGGGGCCCATGCGCGCGAGCTTGTTGCCACCGCCATCGCCGATGCCGGTGGCGCTGCCACCACGAGCGTGCTGCGCGAGGCGCTGGGCGTGTCGCGCAAGCGTGCCATCAGCATCTTGGAACACCTGGATGCCGTGCGCTTTACGGTGCTCGACAAGGAGGCCGGCGGTCTGCGCTCCCTGCGCTAGGCCGGTCACTCGCTCCCGCCTCCTCAGTTGCGGTGAAATAGTTCCTATTTGGAGGCTTTGGCAGCAAATACAGGAACTATTCCACCGCAACTTCTTGCTTGTCTTTTTGGGATGGAGCCGTTTCGGTTTGGTAAAATACCGCCGCACTTGGGAACGGATGGGCTCCGGTGGGCTCCGCGGTCCTCAAAACCGTTGCGAGGCGTGCAAAACGTCTTGGATGTGTTCGATTCACATACGTTCCCGCCATACGCTACCAGCGCTTTTGTGCTCGCGGTCTTGCTGCGTGCCGCAAAGGCGCTGTTTTGTTTTTGCACGAGCTTTTCGTAGCGCTGCTATTTCGGTGGCTGTATTTAGCTTCGTGCACCGGGTTTCGAGCATGCCGATGGAGGTGTTTTGCCGTATGACTACCGTAAGACGTGCCGATCTTTCTTGTGTCGTCCAAGCGGGTGGGCTGTCCTCGCGCATGGGCTGTGATAAGGCTCGCATGGCGTTTTGCGGCGAGCCGCTCATCGAACGCGTGCTGGGTCGGCTGGCGCCAGTTGCCGGCGAGTTGGTCGTGACGACTTCGCGTCCCAGCGAGCTTGCCTACCTTGAGGAGCGCACGTTTGGCGGTCTGGTGCCGCGTGTGGTGGCGGACATTGAAGGGCCGGCGGGCGCCATGCGCGGCATCGCGAGTTCGCTGACTGCGGCCCGGCTGCCTCTCGTTGCTATCGTCGCCTGTGATATGCCGTTTGTCTCTTCGAAGCTAATCGGTGCCCTTGCCAGCTGTGTTGAGGCCGAGGCGCTCGACGTGTGCGTGCCGCGCGAGGAGCGGGGGATTGAGCCGCTTTGTGCCGTCTGGCGCCGTGACGCGTGTGCGCCGGTCGCCCAAGAGCTGCTCGCCTGCGACCGTCAGCGCATTCGCTGCCTGATTAATCGCGTTCAGGCTGGTTATATGGATGAGCCGCAGATCGTTAAGGTCGCAGGCTCCACGCTCTGCTTCGAAAACGTCAATACACCCGAGGAGTTTGCGGCGGCCGAGTTGCTCGCCTAGACGATTGGAGTTGCCATGTCTCACGATATCTGTCCCGATACGGGAGAACCTTGCACTTGTGACGGGTCCGAGCCTTGCACCTGCGGCTGTGGCGGCTGTGGACATACGGCCGAGGAAGAGGCAGCGGCGGCTGCGTATCGCGAGTCGCACCGCGAGGCCTCGTCCGGTGGCGCCCTCGATCACGAGCGCAAAATCATCGTGTCGTTCGACAGCACCTTCGATGTGATGGAATGCGAACAGCTGTGTCTTGCCGCCGGTGTGCCTGGGCGCATCATGCCGCTGCCCGGCTCCATCACCGCCGGCTGCGGGCTGTGCTGGGCCATGCCGTTCTCGGGCGATGCCCTCGCCGCCTTCCGTGCCGCTACCGAGGGCCGCGTAACCCCCGCCGACTACCACCAGCTCGTTCTCTAACCACCAAAACCACCACAAAGGTGCCTGTCCCCAATGTGGTGGTTTGGAACACGTGGACGAAACAGGTTTGAAACACGGGTTTTGCACGTCAGACACTCAAAAACGCTTCTACCTGCATCGTAATCAAAACGAAACATCTGCTCGTCGGCTTATGCGAAACTTTCCCGCAACAGTGCGATATTATCCATACTCGATAACGTTCGCGGCGCATAGGGTGCTGCGACCAACATTTTTCGTTTCCCATCATTGGAGGAAGCATGAGCTACACGCAGAAAGTTCTCGAAGAGCTCAAGGCCCGCTATCCCGAGCAGCCTGAGTTCATCCAGGCCGCGACCGAGATCCTCGGCACCATCCAGCCGGCGCTCGACGCCCACCCCGAGTACGAGGAGGCCGCCCTGCTGGAGCGCCTCGTCGAGCCCGAGCGCATCGTCATGTTCCGTGTTCCCTGGGTCGACGACCAGGGCAAGGTTCAGGTCAACCGCGGCTATCGCGTCGAGTTCAACTCTGCCATTGGACCCTACAAGGGCGGCCTGCGCTTTAACCCGACGGTCACCCTGGGCATGCTCAAGTTCCTGGGCTTGGAGCAGATCCTCAAGAACAGCCTGACCACCCTTCCCATGGGCGGCGGCAAGGGCGGCTCCGACTTTGACCCCAAGGGCAAGTCCAACAACGAGATCATGCACTTCTGCCAGTCCTTCATGACCGAGCTCTATCGCCACATCGGCCCCAACACCGACGTTCCCGCCGGCGACCTGGGCGTTGGCGGCCGCGAGGTTGCCTATATGTTCGGTCAGTACAAGCGCCTGACCAACGAGTGGACCGGCGTCCTCACCGGTAAGGGCCTCTCCTTTGGCGGCTTGCTCGCCCGTACCGAGGCCACCGGCTACGGCCTGGCCTACTTTGTGGACGAGTACCTCAAGAGCCGCGGCGACTCTTTCGAGGGTAAGAACGTCGTCGTGCACGGCTCTGGCAACGTCGCCATCTACGCCGTCCAGAAGGTCTCCCAGCTCGGCGGCAAGGTGCTGGCCTGCTCCGATACTCACGGCTGGGTCGAGGATCCCGACGGCATCGACTACACTGTGCTCGAGCACGTCTACAACAAGAAGCGCTCCGGCCACGACAAGGGCGTTACGCTCGCTATGTACGTTGACGAGAAGCCCAACGCCGTGTGGCACGAGGGCGACGGCCGTGGCGTTTGGCAGCTGCCCTGCGACATCGCACTGCCCTGCGCTCGCGAGAACACGCTGCTGCTCGAGGACGCCCAGGCGCTCGTCGCCAACGGCTGCAAGGTGGTCGGCGAGGGTGCGAACATGCCCACGACCATCGAGGCCACGACCTACTTCCAGGAGAACGGCGTTGCCTTTATGCCCGGTAAGGCTGCCAACGCCGGCGGCGTGCTCGTGTCCGGCCTGGAGATGAGCCAGAACGCCGAGCACCTGTCCTGGACCTTCGAGGAGGTCGACGGCAAGCTCGAGCAGCTCATGCGCGGCATGTTCCACAACGTGGACGACACCGCCAAGGAGTACGGCCAGGAGGGCAACTTTGTCATGGGCGCTAACATCGCCGGCTTCCTGAAGGTCGCCGACGCTATGCTCGCCCAGGGCGTCTGCTAAATCTTCGCTTGATATAGCATCGCAGAAGGCTCCCAGCCATCTTGGCTGGGAGCCTTTTTTGATCCGCATGGGACGGAGGAAAACGGATCATTTCCCTCGGCCCTCTGCCGACCGCCCCTTAAGTTGCGGTGAAATACGGACTGTTGGGCGCCCTAAGCCCGACAAATAGTCCGTATTTCACCGCAAGTTATGGATGGGAGGGAGGTTTTTGTGCTGTGGAAGGTCGCGGCCCCTCGTTTGGTACACTTAAAGGTACTGGACAAGTGAAGAGATGGGGGAGAACGTGCTCAAGTTCGGTACCTACGTCCGTGTTGGAAACGCGGCCGAAGCCTATGAGCTCTTACAGAAGAACCGCAACAACAAGATTGTGGGCGGCGGCATCTGGATGCGCCTGGGTTCGCGTCGTGTGGCGACGGCGATTGACCTTTCGGCCTGTGGACTCGATCTGATCGAGGAGACCGAGACCGAGTTTCGCATCGGTGCCATGTGCACCCTGCGCCAGCTCGAGCGCCATGTCGAGCTCAACGCGCTTGTTAACCATGTCTTTGAGTTCGCCGTCCACGATATCGTGGGCGTGCAGCTGCGCAACACCGCCACGGTGGGCGGCAGCATCTACGGCCGTTTTGGTTTCTCGGACGTGCTCTCGGCCTTTTTGGCGCTCGATTCGTACGTTGAGCTGACGGGTGCCGGCCGCGTGCCGCTCGCCGAGTTCGTGGACATGGGTTACGTGCGCGACGTGATCGAGCGCGTGGTGGTCGTTAAGCACGATTACCGCGCAAGCTATGAGGCCGTGCGCAAGGCCGCGACCGACTTTCCCTCCTTAAACGTCACCGCCGCCTGGTGGGACAACAGCTGGCACGTCACCGTGGGTGCCCGCCCGCTGCGCGCGACCCTGCTGCAGGGCGAGGCATGTGGCCTGGTGAACGAGCAGCCTTCCGAGGGCGAGCTTCGCGCCCTTGCCGCATCCGTGCGTGCCCTGAGCTACGGCACCAACCTGTGGGGGTCGGCCGACTACCGCCGCCGCATCTCGGCCCCGCTGGCGATTCAGGCCGTGCGCCGCGCCGCCGGCATCGAGCTTTCGGCTGCGCTTGCCCACGAGCTCGAGACCGTGCAAGTGCCTAAGTTTGCCACGGACGAGTATTCCTGCCGCCGCGTGCCCGGCGTCGATTCTAGCGAGGTGCGCTAATGGCTGCCAAACTCATCGATCTTTCCTTTACGCTCAACGGCCGCAAGGTCAAGGTTCAGATTGCCCCCGATACCATGCTCTTTTCGCTTTTGCGTGAGCAGGGTTGCGCGTCGGTGCGCTGTGCCTGCGAAACCACCAACTGCGGCCTGTGCACGGTGTGGCTCGACGGCGACCCGGTGCTGAGCTGCTCGGTTCCCGCCGCCCGTGTAGAGGGCCACACCATCACCACGCTTGAGGGCCTCAAGGCCGAGTCCGAGGCGCTCGCCCGCGCGATGGCTGCCGAAGGTGCCGAGCAGTGCGGTTTTTGCGCCCCCGGCCTCATCATGAACGTGCTAGCGCTTGCCCGGGCCGCCAAGGAGGACCCGAGCCTCGTCGCCACGCGCGAGGAGCTCTCGCGCCAGCTCGCCGGCAACCTCTGCCGCTGCAGCGGCTACGAGAGCCAGCTGCGCGCCATCGTTCGCTTTCTCAACGAGTCCGGTGTGCAGGTGGACTTTGAGATGCCCGAGCTGCCGGTCAACGATACCAGCTGCGACGGCATCACCTACAAGCAGATCACTCACAAGCAGCCCAAGAAGGACTCGAAGGCCCTGCTCGAGGGTCGTCCCGTCTACACGGGCGACCTGGTGCCCGCCGGCGCGCTCATCGTCAAGCTCAAGCGCAGCCCGTATGCCCGCGCCAAGATCCGCTCCATCGATACGTCGCGCGCCCTGAAGGTGCCCGGCGTGGTGGGCGTCTACACCTACGAGGACGTGCCCAAGCGCCGCTTTACCATTGCCGGCCAGAGCTATCCGCAGCCGAGTCCCTACGACCGCCTGATTCTCGAGAACCTCGTGCGCTATCAAAACGAGGAAGTGGCGATCGTCGCCGCCGAGACTGAGGAGGCCGCCGACAAGGCGCTCAAGCTCATCAAGGTCGACTACGAGGTGCTCGAGCCCTTGCTCGACTTTACCCAGGCGCTCGATAACGACATCGTGGTCCACCCCGAGGGCGACGTGACCTTTATGTTCCCGCAGGGCGGCGACGTTGCTCGCAACCTGGTGTGCAGCGGTACCAGCGATTTTGGCGATCTTGATGAGGCGTTCGCCCAGAGTGACATCGTCTTTACCCGCACCTACACCAGCCAGGCCACGCAGACCGCGCCCATGGAGACCTTCCGCG
>CATYJC010000077.1 GCA_958407555.1 uncultured Collinsella sp.
AACGAAAAAGACGGGGCTCGCAATGCGAACCCCGTCTGCAAAGAAATCTGGCGAGAAAGCCTGATTACTTGAGGGTGACAGCAGCGCCAGCAGCCTCGAGCTTCTCCTTGGCAGCCTCGGCGTCCTCCTTCTTGGCACCCTCGAGAACAGCCTTGGGAGCGCCCTCGACGACCTCCTTGGCCTCCTTCAGGCCAAGGTTGGTGAGCTCACGGACGGCCTTGATGACCTGGATCTTGTTGTCGCCGAAGCCCTCGAGCACGACGTCAAACTCGGTCTTCTCCTCGGCCTCAGCAGCGCCAGCAGCGGGAGCGGCGACAACAGCGGCAGGAGCAGCGGCGGAAACGCCGAAGGTGTCCTCGATAGCCTTAACGAGCTCGGAAGCCTCGAGAAGGGTCATTTCCTTAAGAGCATCGATGATCTCATCGGTGGTAAGCTTAGCCATTTCTAAGTCCTTTCGGTTTCCGTGTCTGTGCACGGAGATCAGTTAAAACACGGCGCGAATGCGCCAGGGGTGCGGCGTTGCCGCCGCGGGTGAAAACAGCGACTAGGCTGCCTTCTGCTCGGAGACCTGCTGGATCGAACGAGCGAGACCAGAGGAAACGCCGTTGACGCAGACAGCGATGTCGCGAGCGAAACCGGAGATGAGACCGGCGATCTGGCCGAGAAGCTGGTCCTTGGTGGGCAGCTCGGCGATAGCCTTAACATCATCAGCGGAAACGGCCTTGCCGTCGGAGATACCGCCCTTGATCTCAAGGACGCCCTTGGACTTAGCGGAGAAGTCCTTAAGGGTCTTAGCGGCCTCGACCGGCTCGGTCTCGTAGAACACATAAGCGACGGGGCCGGCGAGGATCTCGTCGAGCTCGGGCTGCTCCTGGTTCTTGAGAGCGATCTTGACCAGGTTGTTCTTGTAGACCTTCATCTCGGCGCCGCACTCGCGAAGCTGATGACGCAGCTCCTGAGCCTGCTTAACCGTCAGACCGTTGTAGTTGACGACGAACAGACCGGCGTTCTCGGCGATACGGGACTCGATCTCTGCAACCTTGTCGATTTTGTACTGCTGGGGCATGAATTACACCTCCTCGAATTCTTTCCGGGCACGGTCCGCCACAAGGACGTGACGGGGGCATGTCCAAAAAGAAAGCCCCCGCGCTGCATGAGCGACGGGGGCGAGAAGACATATCTACTCGACCACCTCGGCTGGCGGGATATCCCATTAAGCTCGCGAGCAATGCCCGTTTGCACCGGCTGTCTCTGGCAGCGGATTCGTGCGTGAACCGCAAGTATTATGGCGGGGACCCCGGCGTCGGTCAACGGAAAACCGGGCTGCACACAATTCCACCATCCGGCCGCGCCGCCGAAGGCCGGGCGCAAGGTTTTCGCTCGGTCAGGTCCTGGGCTCGCTCGAAAAGCACATTAAGTGCTTTCCGGCTCGTGCGGAATCTACGAAAACCTTGCGCCCGGCCTTCGGCGGCGCGGCCTGCGGTGACTTTGGGGCAGCCCGGGTTTTCGTTGGCTGACGCCCCCCACTCATAATGCTTGGGTCGATGGGCTGATGTGTTGCGTCCCGTTGGGCTATAAGGTTGAAATGAAGGTGGACAGGCGATTTAGGCCTTCGTCCAGATCTTGGTCGGAGACGCAGTAGCTTAGGCGGATGTGGCCTTCGGTGCCGAAACAGTCACCCGGGACTAGGGCTACGTTGGCTTCTTTGATGGCTTTGATGCAGAAGTCTTCGCTTGTTAGGCCGAATTGTTTGATGCTGGGGAAGGCGTAGAAGGCGCCGGCTGGTTCCACTACGTCGAGGCCCATGGCGTCTAAGGCTGCGAGCACGCGTTCGCGACGGGCTCGGTAGACTTTGAGCATGGGGGTTGGGTCGACGGTCAGGGCTCGGGCCGCGGCGTCCATCTCAAAGGAGACGGCGCTCGATACTAGGTATTGGTGGGCCTTTGCGATCTCGGCGATGACGGGGGTTGCCGCTGCGAGCCAACCTAAACGCCAGCCGGTCATGGCCCAGGGCTTGGAGAAGCTCTCGATGACCACCGTCTGCTCGCGTAGCTCCGGGTGGCGCTGGGCAAATCGCTCGTAGCCGTCCACGTAGACCAGGCGGTTATATACGTCGTCGCAGACCACGTAGATGCCCGCCTGCTCCGCCACGTGTGCCACGGCGTCGAGCGATGCCGCGTCGAGGATGCAACCCGTGGGATTGTTGGGCGAGCAGATGACGATGGCCTTAGTCGCCGGCGTCACACAGGCACGAAGCGCCTCCTCATCAATCTGGAATTGCGCAGGCTCTGTATCCAAAAAGACCGCTTTGGCGTGATTGGCCACGACGATGCTCTCGTACAGGCCAAAGGCCGGCGTGGGGATAATGACCTCGTCGCCGGGGTTGAGCATAGCCATGAATGTTGCCGACAGGGCCTCGGTCGCGCCGTCGGTCAGGATGACCTCGTCGGCCGAAAACGTAAGGCCCGCATCCCCCATGTAGGCAGACAGCGCTTCGCGCAGAGCGGGGCGACCGTTGTTGGGCGGATAGTGCGTGTCGCCGCGGTCCAACGAAGCGGTCACCTCGGCGCTAATCATATCGGGCGTGGAAAAATCGGGCTCGCCGAGCGCGAGCGCAATGCATCCTGGGTACTGGGCAGCGAGCGCGTTAATCCGACGGATGCCGGAGGGCTTGAGCGTGGCAAGCGAGGTGTTCATGGGCAGACGCATGGCGTTCCTTTCGTAAGGGTTGCACTAGGATAGCGCGGCGAGGCACCGCCAGACGGTGTAACCTAAACGGAAACCAACCGGAAAGGAGGCGGCATGGAGACGACCACACGCGGCGATGTACCAAAAACGTTGCGAACCATTGCGTATATCAGCATTCCCGATAGCGCCGATCTTGAGTTTTTGCTCTGGGATCTGCAGGATGCCATCGCCGCCTATACTCAGCTTTCTGGCACCACGCTCCCCCGCCCGATCGATTTGGAAGCGGATGATGCCGGTGCAGTCGATGGCATCGTGCTAGCCATTGAAGATGTGGCTGACGATGAGACGTTGACAGCTATCGAGCAGGCGCTTGAGCGCTTTGGCGGTACGGGAACGCGCGTCTATGCCGCGATTCGAGCCGCACAAGAGGGCGCTAAGCAGGCGCGCAGGACCGCCGTTCGTCTGCACGAGGCATGTGAGCGCCATGACCAATTGTGGTGTGGCGGCGTTGTCGTCTGTGCCGGCAGCGGTATTGCGGCGCTTCGCCACTCCCCGCGTATGGGCCTCTTGCGCCGGCCATTTTCCGAAGCGATGGACAAGCTCGTAGGCGCCGTTCGCATGGGCTGCTCCGTCGAGCATGCGCAGCGACTTGGCGGCGGCAATGCCGTCAACGTCAACGTCGACGGCATTGTTTGCGCCGAGCCAGCCGTGCCCGCGCCGATCTGGCGAGGCGTTCTGAAACGTCTGGGCGCCCATGCTCAGTCAAATATCTAAATTAGAGAGCGGCCCAGTCAACGGCTTCGTGCCAGCACTCAACAAGGCGCTCCAGACGCCAAGCCGCGTTAGCGGGACTAGTTGACGGCAATACGACAGCGGCCAGACCCGTCCGCTCCTGTAGATAGCGCTTATAGAGGCGCCCCGCCGTACCACCGTTGCATATCACCTGCTCAATGGGAGCTGCACCGGTAATGCGCTCGATATGTGCCGGCACAACGTTGCGAATGCTCGCGTCACTCGAGCCCTTAATGTCGCAGCTCTCAATCACATCCCACAGGGCTACGCCGCCGTTCAGCAGCATGGATCGCTTGGCGGCAATCGAGGCGTCGAGCGTCGCAGGCTCGCTGTCCGCCAAAAGGTCGCCCTCGTTGGGCGGCACGGGCACACCGAGGCACGCGGCCATCACGCGCCAAAAGCGATTCTGGGGGTTGCCGTAATAAAAATCATTGGCACGCGAAAGCACCGAGGGAAACGACCCCAGCACCAAAACGCGCGAGTGCTCGTCAAACACGGGTTCAAACCCATGCTCAATATGTTGATAGCCCTCGTCCGGCGCGGCCACGAGCTAGGCCCTCAGCAGATAGCGCACCTCGTAGGGTGCAAGCTCAAGGGTGCCCGTCAGCTCGACCGTGGGCGCATCGTCGGCAAGCAGGTCGACGAAGGAGCCGTTGAGCTCGCCGGCGCCAAAGGCATACGTCTCGTCCACAGCGTTCACCGCCACGAGCACCGTCGCGCCGTCACAGGCGCGCTCGAACAGCAGCTGCTTGTTCTGGATCACCACGTTGCGATAGGCACCGTAGTTGAGAGCACGGGCCGCCGCGTCGTCGGCCGAGCGCAGGTGCGTGAGCTGCGTGATGAACGCCGTCAGCTCGTTGGGCGCAGGCTCATCGAGCGCAGGGCGCAGCGCCCAGTCGCCATCGGGGCCGCCCTTTTCGCCGGCAATCCCCCACTCGCTGCCGTAGTAGACGCACGGAATGCCCGGCATTCCAAAGAGCATGCCGTAGGCGGGGCGCAGGCAGGACTTGTCCGTCAGGATGCTCGCCAGGCGTGGCACATCGTGGTTGTCGACAAACGACAGCAGATGCTTGCCGCGATAAATGCACCACGGGTCACCGCCAAACTGGCGATGAAGCGAATGGGCAATCTCGAACATGTTGATCGAATTAAAGCTGGAGTACAGGCCCTTGTAGCACTCGTAGTTGGTGCAGGAGTCGAGCATCTCGTCGTTGACGATCTGGTTGTAGTCGCCGTGGAGCGTCTCACCAATCAGCACAAAGTCGGGCTTGAGCTCACGGGTAAAAGTATGCAGGCGGCGCATAAAGTCGCGGTCGAGCATATAGGCAACATCCAGGCGCAGGCCGTCGACGCCGAAGACCTCGGCCCAGCGGCGCACGGACTCGAGCAGGTAATCGACAACGGCGGGGTTTTGCAGGTTGAGCTTCACGAGCTCAAAATGGTCTTCCCAGCCCTCGTACCAAAAGCCGTCGCCGTAGCACGAGTCACCGTCAAAGCTGATGTGGAACCAGTCCTTGTACGGCGAGTCCCACTTGCGCTCCTGCACGTCGCGGAAGGCCCAAAAACCGCGGCCGACGTGGTTGAAGACGGCATCGAGCACCACGCGGATGCCATGGGCATGCAGTGTGTCGCATACGGCGGCAAAGTCGGCGTCCCCACCCAGGCGGCGGTCGATGTGGCGCAGGCTGCGCGTATCGTAACCGTGGCTATCAGATTCGAGCGGCGGGTTGATGAGCACAGCACCAACGCCGAGTTCCTGCAGGTAGTCGGCCCATTGGGCGATCTTCATGATGGGCGCATCGGGGTTTGGCGCGGCGTTGACAGCCTGGGCGAGCTCATCCTCGGCAACGGGCGCGGCGTTTTCGCGCGGAGCTCCGCAAAAGCCCAGCGGATAGATCTGATAGAACGTCGTCTCGTATGCCCACATAAGCAACCTCCCGGTAAGCTCAACACAACGACATCCATTGTATGCCCAGCTTGTATCCTCTCCCCCAAAATAAGTTGCGGTGGAATAGTTCCTGTTTGGGCCTTCAGAGGCCTTAAACAGGAACTATTCCACCGCAACTGATGAGGGGACGTGGTTAGGCGACGGGCTTGGCGCGACGGATGGCCGGGAACATCACCGTGATGGCGAGGATGACGCCCGCGACCGCAATCGCGCCGCCTGCATAGCCGATCCAGGCGATACCGGGGCCCGACACCACAGCGCCGCCGATCGCCGTGCCGGTGCCGATGCCCAGGTTAAACAGGCCCGAGAAGATAGACATGGCGACAGCCGACGAATCCGCCGGCGTGTTCTTGATAAGCTCGGCCTGGAACGCCACATTGAAGGCCGTGGCGCAGCAGCCCCATAGCGCGCAAACAGCGAGAACCGCAGCGAGCGACGATGCGGCCGGACCCATGAGCAGCAGGGCCGCTGGCACGCCGGAGAGCGTAATAGCCAAGAACGGGAAGCGATGCCCATCGAACAGGCGGCCAAACAGCCAGCTTCCGAGCAGACCAGAGCAGCCAAACGCCGTCAGCGTCATGGTGATGGCGCCCGCGTCGACGTGCGCGACCTGTGCCAGGAAGGGCTCGATATAGCTGTAACCCGCGTAGTAGCCGGTCGCCATAAAAACCGTGACCGCGTAGAGCGCGATCAGGAGCGGGTTCTTGAGCAGCTCGGGCAACTGTTTGACGGTAAAGCGCTCGCCCGCCGGCATGGCCGGGAACACGGTCGCCTGGTAGACGACCGCGATGGCCGAGAGGACCCCAACCACGGCAAACGTCATGCGCCAGCCCACGGCTAAGCCAATAGCGCGACCGAGGGGCAGACCAAAGATCTGCGCGATGGACGAGCCCGTAGCGATCATGCTGATGGCGAGCGCCCCGTGGCGAGTGTCGACCAGGCGCGAGGCCATAATCGAAGCGACCGACCAAAACACGGCATGTGCGCAAGCGACCACCAGGCGCGCACAGACCAGGATGGGATAAGTCGGCGCCACAGCGGACAGAAACTGGCCCAGCGAAAACACGGCCAGCACGCCCAGCAACATCCGCTTGAACTCAAAGCGCGAAGCGAACACCATGAGCGGCAGCGACAGCAGCATGACGCCCCAGGCATAGACCGAGATCATGATGCCGGCTTGGGACTCGGTGAGCGAGAACGACGCGGCGATGTCAGTCAAAAGACCGATGGGCATAAACTCCGACGTGTTGAACACGAAGGCGCAGCAGGTGAGTCCGATGAGCGGGAGCCACTGCTTGAGCGTGATGCCGTCTTGCCTTGCCTGAGTCATATATAACGTCTCCAATCGTTTTGAGCGGAGGCGATTATATAGCAACGGCCCGCATCCGTCAGCAACAGATGCGGGGCCGAAAACAATTCGATACACAGAGGTTGCGCCGTCAATAAATAACTAAGCCAGCCCCAGCAATATACCTGCCGAATGCACGACAAACGCCACGATCCAGGCGACCGTCACCTGAAACGCGAACACGGCAACGGCATAGCGCGCGCCCAGCTCACTCTTGACGGCGCCGATTGCCGCCACGCAAGGCGGGTACAGCAGCGTAAAGACCAAGAACACGTAGGCGGTGAACGGCGAAAACATGGTCGACAGTGCCGCGGGCGACGTTGCACCCAAAAGCACCGTGAGGGTCGAGATGACGCTCTCCTTGGCGATAAGTCCGGTGACGAGCGCCGTGGATGCACGCCAGTCGCCAAAGCCGAGCGGCGCCAGCGCCGGCGCGATAATGCCACCCAAACCGGCAAGTAGACTCTGCGACTGGTCGGCGACCACGTTAAAGCGGATATCGAACGTCTGCAGGAACCAGATGACCACCGTAGCGGCAAAGATAATGGTAAAGGCCTTGGTGATGAAGTCCCTGGCCTTATCCCATGCCAGCATCACCGTCGTCTTGACGCTCGGCAGGCGGTAATTGGGGAGCTCCATGATAAACGGCACCGGGTCGCCCTTAAATGCCGTGCGGTTGAGCACCAGGGCGGCAATGCAGCCGACCACGATGCCGATCAGATAGAGCGAGACCATGGCGGGGACCGTCGCCTGCGGGAAAAACGCCCCGCACAGCAGACCGTAGACCGGCAACTTGGCCGAACAACTCATGAACGGCGTGAGCATGACCGTCATCTTGCGGTCGTGCTCGGATGGGAGCGTACGGGTCGACATGATAGCCGGCACGGTGCAGCCAAAACCGACGAGCATGGGCACGAAGCTGCGGCCCGACAGACCAAAGCGACGCAATACCTTATCCATGACAAAGGCCACGCGCGCCATGTAGCCGGAGTCTTCCAGAATGGAGAGGAACAAGAAGAGCACGACGATAATCGGCAGGAAGGTCAGCACGCTGCCCACGCCCGTAAGCACGCCGTCGACAGCCAGCGAGCGCACCACGTCGTTGGTGCCGAACGCTTTGAGACCCGCATCGGCCGAGGCGATGATGGCAGCAATGCCGTCCTCCATAAGTCCCTGCAACGCCGCGCCGATCACGCCAAACGTCAGCCAAAAAACAAGGCCCATGATCACCAGAAACGCCGGAATGGCTGTGTAACGACCTGTCAGGATGCGGTCGATCTTGACGGAGCGCACGTGCTCGCGGCTCTCGTGCGGCTTGACAACACAGCGCCCGCACACGTCGCCGATAAAGCTAAAGCGCATATCGGCCAGCGCGGACAGGCGGTCGGTGCCGGCCTCGCCCTCCATCTGGGTAATGATGTGCTCGATGGCGTCGAGCTCGTTGCGGTCCAGGTGAAGCGCCTCGGTCACCAGCTCGTCGCCCTCAACCAGCTTGGTCGCCGCAAAACGCACGGGAATGTGCGCCGTCGCGGCATGGTCCTCGATAAGGT
>CATYJC010000078.1 GCA_958407555.1 uncultured Collinsella sp.
GCGCGACAACATCGAGGGCAAGCGCCTTGTCGTGATCGACGACTCCATCGTACGCGGCACCACCATGGTGCAGCTCGTCAAGATGCTGCGCAATGCCGGCGCCAAGGAGATTCACATCCGCATCAACTCGCCCGAGGTCATCTGGCCGTGCTTCTACGGTATCGATACCGACGTGCAGTCGCAGCTCATCAGCGCCAACAAGACGGTCGAGGAGATCTGCGAGTATATCGGCGCCGATTCGCTGGCCTTCCTTTCGGTTGAGGGCCTGCTGAAGGTCATGCCCAAGGGCGGCTACTGCGATGCGTGCTTTACCGGCCGTTATCCCGTGGCGATTCCCGAGAGCTTTGGCCGTGACAAGTTCATGGAGGGCTTTAAGCCCCGCAACCTGGATAAGCCGCTGCACTTTGACGACGACGCCGTGGTCGAGAAATACGATGACCGCAGCTGGGAAGAGAAGCACGGCGAGGCCTAAAACCTGCCATTTGGGGACAGGCTTATTTTGGTAGGTTTACCTGCTGTTTTGTTGATTGAGCGGCGCGCGTTGCCAGAATGCGCGCCGAAATGAACGCAACTATGAGCACCGTTTGGCGCCCGGGCGGCGGACGGTAGTGGGAGAGGAAGGCTCAGATGAGCGACAGCAAGCATGTGACGTATGAGGATGCCGGCGTCGATACCGCCGAGGGCGGTCGCGCCGTCGACGCTATTAAGCAAATGGTTAAGGACACCAACCGCCCCGAGGTCATCGGCGGTATCGGTGGCTTTGGTGGCCTGTTCTCGGCCGCCGCACTTAAGGATATGAAAGACCCGATTCTGATCAGCGGTACCGACGGCGTGGGCACCAAACTCGTGCTCGCTCAGATTATGGACCGTCACGAGACGGTGGGCCAGGACCTGGTTGCCATGTGCGTCAACGACATTTTGGCTTCGGGTGCCGAGCCGCTGTTCTTCCTGGACTACGTTGCCATCGGCCACATTGAGGCCGAGCACATGGCAAAGATCATCAAGGGCGTGGCTGACGGCTGCAAGCTCGCGGGCTGCGCGCTCGTGGGTGGCGAGATGGCCGAGCACCCCGGTGTCATGGCCCCCGCCGATTACGACCTCGCCGGCTTTACCGTGGGCGTCGTCGACCGTCCCAAGATGCTCGACCCCGCGAACGTCCGCCCCGGCGACGTGATTCTGGGCCTGCCTTCCACCGGCGTGCACTCCAACGGCTACTCGCTCGTGCGCAAAGTCATTGGCGTTGACGGCATCAAGCCGGGCACGCCCGAGGCCGCCGCTAAGGCCGAGGAGCTGAGCCGCCCGCTCGAGGAGCTCGGCGGCGCATCGCTGGCCGACGCCCTGCTGGCCCCCACGCGCATCTACGTCAAGCCGATTCTTGAGCTGCTGCGCGGTGGCGCTCCGGTGCACGCGATTGCCCACATCACCGGCGGCGGCATTACCGAGAACCTCAACCGCGCGCTTGCCGACGACGTCGACGCCGTGGTCACCCGCAACGGCGTCGAGATGGGCTGGGATGTTCCGCCCGTCATCACTTACGTGTCGCGCCAGGCCGAGCTCGCGCCCAACGAGGCATGCAAGACCTTCAACATGGGCGTCGGCCTGTGCCTGATCGTCGCCCCCGAGGACGAGGCCGCGGTGACCGAGGCCCTGGTCGCGCTGGGCGAGAAGCCGTTCCGCGTGGGCGAGTGTGTCGAGGGTTCCGGTAAGGTCGTGTACTCCGATGAGCGCTAACGAGCAGATGGCTGCCGCCGAGGGCCTGGACTTTGTGCCCTATACCCGTCCGACTGGCACCGATACGGCTGAGCCGCTCAAGATCGGTGTGCTCATCAGTGGTTCCGGCACCAACCTGCAGGCACTGATCGACCTGATCGCCGCGGATAAGCTCAATGCTTCGATTGAGCTTGTGGTGTCGAGCCGTCCTTCGGCTAAGGGTTTGCAGCGTGCAGAGCGCGCGGGCATCCAGACGCTTACGCTGTCCAAGGATGTCTATGCTGATCCCATCGCCGCCGACGAGATCATCGCGCATGAGCTGCTCGAACGCGGCTGCGAGTACGTGGTGATGGCTGGCTATATGCGCATGGTGCACACGCCGCTGCTGGCGGCGTTTCCCAACCGCGTGGTCAACTTGCATCCGGCGCTGCTGCCGAGCTTTACCGGCGCGCATGCGATCGACGATGCCTTTGCGCGCGGCATCAAGGTAACTGGCGTGACCGTGCATTTCGCCAACGAGATCTACGACAACGGCCCCATCATCGCCCAGCGCGCGCTGGCTGTCGAGGAGGGCTGGGACGTCGACACGCTCGAGGAGCATATCCACGCGATTGAGCACGTGCTGTATCCCGAGGTAGTTCAGATGCTCGCCGACGGCCGCGTCCACGTGCTGGAGAGCGGCAAGGTGGCAATTGACGCGCCTCGCGGCTAGCGGCGCACAGTACAATTTAGCTGAGTGGTCAGGGTGGTCATTGGCGCCAAGGCGTGCGTGGCCACCTTTTGTTTTGGGTAGTCATCGGGGACGTTCTTGAATGACTGGTCGTTTAAGAACGTCGCAGGTGACTAGGTGAGAGAGGTGAGCGCATGGCGGATAACGAAGCGCTGTTTACGCCCGAGCTGGTGTTTTTTGATTGGGAGTGCGCGACGCCGGATGAGGTGTTTGCTCGGCTCGAGGACGAGCTTGCACCTCGCGGTTACATTGCGCCCGGTTGGCTCGATGCCGTCCGCACGCGCGAGGATGCCTATCCCACGGGTCTTGCCATGCCGGCGGCCAACATCGCCATCCCGCACACCGATCCCGGATTTGTGGCTAAGCCCTATATCGCGGTGGTAAAGCCCGCGGCGCCCGTGGTGTTCAGTGCAATGGCGGGCATGGGTGCCCCCGTGCCGGCGCAGATCATCATCAATCTGGGCATCGCCGAGCCGAGCGGCCAGGTCGAGGCCCTGCAATCGCTTATGAATATCTTTATGGATGCCGCCGCCGCAGCCGATGTGCTCGGCCAGACCACATGCCAGGGCATGGTCGACGCCATCCGTCGCCACTTTTAGGGCCGGCACTTGGGGACTGTCCCCAACTGCCGGCAGAAAAGGAATGTCCCTAACTGCCGACAGCCAGAACAGCCCCCTTTGCACCAAAATGGTGCAGATTGACCTGTCCCCCATGCACCAGGTGTGTCGCGGGGTCCGCGTTGTGACACAATGGCGTTTGTTCGATTCGTGATGCGAAAGGCCAACTATGGCAAACAAGAAAAAGAACTCCGAGGCCGCGCCGACGCCCGAGCAGCAGGCTCGCGCTGCCTCCAGCTCTCGTAAGAAGCAGCGCAAGACGTACGTGTCTAAGACCGTCAAGATCGTCCTGGTGGTTATCGGCGTGCTGGCAATGCTGCTTTCCGTCTCGGCCATGGCATGCTCCGGTCTCATGTCGCAGGCAGAGGATACCTCGAGCTACAAGCTTACCGGCGGTGTCGCCGCCACCATCAACGGCACCAACCTCACCGAGGACACCGTGACCAAGCAGATCATGAGCATGCGCACGTCCTACGGTTACACCAAGGACAAGGACTGGGCGCAGTATCTGGTCGACAACGACCTGACGCCCAAAAAGTACCGCAAGCAGCTCATCGATTCCTACACGCAGCAGATTCTGCTCCAGCAGGCGCAGAAGGAAAACGGCGTGACGGTGTCGGACGAGGAGGTCGAGAAGGCATGGAAGGACGCGTGCAAGAGCGCGGGCGGTGCCAAGGCCTTTAAGAAGACCCTTAAGACCTACGGCTATACCGAGGACACCTACAAGGACTCGCTCAAGGAGAACCTGGCACAGCAAAAGCTTAAGGACGCCGTGGCGCCCACCAGTAAGCCCAAGGACAGTGAGATCGTCGATTACATCAACGAGAACCTGTCTAACTACAACGATGCCCGCCGCTCGTCGAACATCCTGATCAAGGTTGATTCCGACGCATCTGACGAGGACAAGGCCGCCGCCAAGGCCAAGGCGCAGGAGTGCCTGGACAAAATCAACTCCGGCGAACTGAGCTTTGAGGACGCCGTGAAGCAGTATTCCGATGACACCGGCTCCAAGGAGAAGAAGGGCGATGTGGGCTGGGACAAGCTCACCACCTTCGTCGACAGCTACCAGGCGGCGCTCGAGGGACTAAACAAGGGCGATGTGAGCGACGTCGTCGAGTCGACCTATGGTTATCACATCATCAAGTGCACCGACTACTTCCATGTCGATAATCAGGTCGATGACATTAAGCAGGTGCCCAAGGACATCAAGAAGTACATCTCCAACGTGGTGAAGACGCAGGCGGCCAGCACTGCATACAGCGAGTGGCTGGAGCAGTACAAGAAGGACGCCGACATTACCGTCAACCCCATGCCCAAGGACGTACCCTATAACGTGAGTCTAAAGGGCGTCACCAAGAGTTCGACCGACGATTCGTCGACGACTAAGTAATCATGGGGCGGCGCTCGTGCGAGTGCCGACCGCACTATTGAGGAGGATTTGCAGATGACCAACGAAGAACTGCAGAAGGAAATGATTGCGGCCATGAAGGCCAAGGACAAGGTTCGCCTGTCTATCATTCGCCAGGTCAAGGCCGAGGTGAAGAATATCGAGGTTAACGAGCGCCGCGACGTGACCGAGGAAGACGTCAACAGCATGATCAAGCGTCTGATTAAGCAGACGAGCGAGACGCTGGAGATGTCCATTAAGGCCGGTACCGACCAGGAGCGTACCGACAACCTGACCGAGCAGGTCAAGATCCTGGAGAGCCTGCTGCCCGCGCAGGTTTCGGGCGAGGAGCTCGAGGCTCTGATCGAGCAGGTCATCGCTGAGCTGGGCGCCACGTCCAAGAAGCAGATGGGCCAGGTCATGGGGGCACTCGGCAAGGCCACCGGTGGCAATTTCGATAAGCCTGCCGCGGCAAAGATCGTCGGCGCCAAACTTGCGTAATTTGTTACGCGGTTTTACCAAACCGCGTAGCGGCTCGACGCTGCAAACCCGTACACGCGGCAATCTGACGTTCAATTTCAAGGGCGCGACCATAAGGTCTGCGCCCTTTTCATTTCACGTCACCTCGCTCGCGTGTACGGGTTTTCGCTGACTTATGCTCAACAAGGGCGGTTGTATTATTTTCGGCGCTCATTGGGGACAGACTTAAATGAGTACCCAATGAGCGGGTGCTCATTTAAGTCTGTCCCCAATGAGTGGGTGGAAGGTTGCGGGTTCTTTACGGGAATGTAGTGTGGGCTGCGGAAACGTGGTTCTTTCCGTACAATAGTTCAACTCGTGTAAACGCAGGGAAGGGACATTCATGGCAGACATGATCGAGATCAAGCATCTCAACAAGTACTTTGGCGACCTGCATGTGCTCAAAGATATCAATCTCACCGTCAAGCGCGGCGAGAAGCTCGTAATGATCGGGCCTTCCGGTTCGGGTAAGTCGACGCTCATCCGTTGCGTCGATTATCTGGAGGAGCCCACATCGGGCGAGGTCGTCATCGACGGTACGCCGCTCACCAAAAAGAATCACCTGGAGATGGCTCGCAAGTATAGTTCCATGGTGTTCCAGCAGTTCAACCTGTATCCCAACATGACGGTGCTGGGCAACCTGACGCTCGCGCCCATCAAGCTGCAAAAGAAGAGCAAGGAGGAGGCGACCGAGATCGCCATCGCCGCGCTCAAGCGCGTCGGCATGGCGCATAAGGCCGGCGAGTATCCGCAGAATCTCTCGGGCGGTCAGCAGCAGCGCATCGCCATCGCCCGTGCCCTGTGCACCAAGCAGCCCATCATCCTGTTTGACGAGCCGACCTCGGCGCTCGACCCCGAGATGGTCCAGGAGGTTCTGGACGTTATGATTGAGCTCGCGCAGGAGGACATCACCATGATCTGCGTGACGCACGAGATGGGCTTTGCGCGCCAGGTGGCCGACCGCGTCATCTTTATGGAGGACGGCCGCATCCTGGAGGAGGGCACGCCCGAGCACTTCTTCGATAACCCCGAGAACCCGCGCTGCCGCGAGTTCCTGTCCAAGATTCTGCACTAGGCACGGTGATGGACATGACGGATATGACGAGGGCGGCCGTGTCGCGCCGTCACTTTTTGCAGCTGGCTGGTGCCGGCATGCTTGCGCTGACAGGGACCGCGCTTACCGGTTGCGGCAACTCCACCAGCGGCGAGGGCTCCGACAAGGGCTCCAAGCTTGCGGCCATCAAGTCGCGTGGCCATCTGAATGCCGGCGTTAAGAAGGACGTTCCCGGCTATGGCTATTACGACACCGCCAAGGGTCGCTTTGAGGGCATGGAAGTTGATTTGTGCTACCAGATCGCCGCTGCCGTCTTTGGCGTGAGCTATAAGGAGGCCCGCGCCCAGGAGCTTGTCGAGTTTACCGACGTAACGCCCAAGACACGCGGCCCGCTGATCGATAACGGCCAACTCGACGTGGTCGCGGCGACCTACACCATCACCGACGAGCGCAAGAAGAGCTGGGATTTCTCGACGCCGTACCGCACCGACTACGTGGGACTCATGGTCAAGAAGCGTTCGGGTTTTACCTCGATTGAGGACCTGGACGGCAAGATCATCGGCGTGAGCCAGGGTGCTACCACGCAGGGCCTGATCGAGCAGATGATTAAGGACAACGGCTTTAGCTGCAAGCCCGAGTTTAGGGCCTTTAGCGGCTACCCCATCATCAAGAGTTCGCTCGACGCCGGCAATATCGACGTCTTTGCCATGGACCGCTCCACGCTGGCCGGTTACATGAACGAGACCGTTGAGCTGCTGCAGCCCGAGGTCAAGTTTGGCGAGCAAGGCTACGGCGTGGCGACCAAGAAGGGCTGCGACCTTTCGGCCGTGGTCGATCAGGTGATTTGCGATCGCCTGGCCGACGGCTGGCTCGACCAAGAGGTCAAGACCTGGGGTCTCGTATAGGCGCATCGTCCAAGGAAGGAATCAAATGCTCGAAGGATTATTTGACGCCGACCGTTGGTCGACGACATTTCAAAACATGGGGCCCTTCTGGGAGGGCTTTGGCGTGACGCTGCAGGTGGTCGTTGCCGGTCTGCTGCTGTCGCTGGTGCTGGGCACGCTGCTGGGCGTGTTCTCTACCACTCGCTCGCGCGTGCTGCGCGCCATAAGCCGCGTGTACGTTGAGTTTTACCAGAACACCCCGTTGCCCGTGCAGGTGCTTTTTATGTACATGGCCGGTCCGCAGTTTTTGCAGGCCATAACCGGTGCCGACCAGCCGGTGCGCATCGCACCGTTCGTGCTGGGCTTCTTGGGCGTGGGCCTGTATCACGCGGCCTACATCTCGGAGGTCATCCGCACCGGTATCGAGGCCGTTCCGCGCGGTCAGATGGAGGCGGCGCAGAGCCAGGGCTTTACCCGTGCGCAGGCCTACTGGTACATCGTGCTGCCCCAGACGTTCAAGATCATTCTGCCGCCGCTGTGTAACCAGGCGCTCAACCTGGTCAAGAACACGTCGGTACTGGCGCTTGTGGCCGGCGGCGACCTTATGTACCGTTCCGACAACTTTGTGAGTCTGTACGGTTATCTGCAGGGATACATCGTCTGCTGCCTTATGTACTTCATCATCTGCTTTCCGCTCGCCATGCTGGTGCAGTGGCTCGAGCGTCGCTCCAAGGAGCGTCCGCGCGGCGTGAGCCTGGCCGAGCTGGGGCTCGACAACGTAGAGGAGGCCTAGCGCATGGAAATCTTCAACGCGACCAACCTGCTCTACATTTGGGGCGGCTTTGTTAAGACAATCGAGATCTCGGCGCTGTCGATCTTTTTCTCGCTCATCTTTGGCACGGTGCTGGCGCTCGTTAAAAGCTATGCGCCCCGCCCGTTCCGTATTTTGGTGAGCGCCTATATCGAGCTGTTCCGCTGCACGCCGAACCTGCTGTGGATCCTGTTTATCTACTTTACGGTGCAGGGTTTGGACATTGTGATTTCGACCATCGCCTTTACGCTGTTTACCAGCGCTGTTATGGCTGAGATTGTGCGCGGCGGCCTCAACTCGATTCCGCGCGGCCAGTTTGAGGCAGCGCAGAGCCAGGGCTTCGGCTTCTTTGCCACCATGCGCTACATCATTCTGCCGCAGACATTTAAGACGATCATTCCGGCGCTGTTTAGCCAGTGCACGACCGTCATCAAGGACAGCTCGTATCTTTCGGGCATTAACGTGGCCGAGCTCATGTACACGGCAAATGTCGTGATGGCCCACGCGATTGATCTGTCGCAGGTGCTTATGCTCTACGGCCTGGTGTTTGCGATGTACTTTGTGCTCAACTTTGGTATCTCGCTGCTGGTCCGAGCGTATCA
>CATYJC010000079.1 GCA_958407555.1 uncultured Collinsella sp.
TAACGAAGCCGTAACGGCCGTTGGGCTCTTTTGGCGCCAGGCCTTCTCGACCCGCACATCATGATTAATTTGCTTAAGGCAACAACTTTTCCGATTGATGTAACCACCGAATCAAAACGTGTGCATCGGCCATCAAAGATGCCAAAAAATGTCGTTTTTGGTGGCTGATGTACACAAATGCAGAATCCTGCGCAGCCCAGAAGCACACTCCACATGTCTGGACTCTCTATGCTCGCGCTGGATAGACATCGCCAGAACGGGTATAGTATCGAAAGTCTTGTCGTTTACCAGCGGGGGAGTCCTGTGGGCATCAAAAAGAAGATCAAAAAGGAGCTTATCGGCACTTCCGATTACCCGTCGAATAAGATCTTCACGATCTCCAATTTCATTACCTTCACGCGCCTAATCCTCACGCTGGTCTTCTTGTACCTGTTTGTGACGGACAACAACCGTGTCGTCGCCATCGTCATCTATGCCATCGCGGCCTCCACCGACTGGATGGACGGCCAGATTGCCCGCATGACCAAAACGGTCTCGTGGCTCGGCAAGGTTATGGATCCCATCTGCGACCGTGCGCTGCTATTTACCGGCGTACTGGGCCTGGTGGTCCGCGGCGAGCTTCCCATCTGGGTCTGCGTGCTCATCATCGGCCGCGATATCTACCTGGGAATCGGCACGCTCATCGTGCGCCACTATCACCGCCGCCCCATCGACGTCGTCTTTCCCGGCAAGATTGCGACGGCGCTGCTCATGACCGGCTTCTCGCTCATGCTGTTGGGCTTTCCCACTGTGGATGGCTGGCATCTGCTGCCCGCCACGTTCACGGCCTTCCCGGGCCTCAACGGCAGCCCGGTACCGCTTGGCATCTTCTTTGTGTACGGCGGCGTCATCTTCTCCATGCTCACCGCCGTCATCTATTCCATTAAGGGTGGAGCAGCCATTAAACAAGCCGTGGCGCATCCCGAGGACGAAGACATCGACTTTCTTAACCCCGAAATCGAAGACTAAGTCGTTGGGGTATGATTACGTACAGTTCATTCTTTGCGGCATGTCCGCGTTAAGTTAGGGGTTGTCATGGACAACATGGTTAACAATATGCCTCAGAACGATAAGGCCTCAGACGCCACCTGCGTTTTCCGCGTTCCTTCGAGCGATGTCACCGTTCCCGACCTCATGGCCAACGTGCACATCACCGCACCCGTCTTGTCTATCGTCAAAGGCCCTCAAACCGGTGCAGCCTTTGAGCTCGAGGATAATGTGACCACCATCGGCCGCGATCCCGCTAACGGCATCTTCCTCAACGACATGACCGTGTCGCGTAGCCATGCCCGCATTATTCGCGAGGGTCTGGGTGCCCGCATCGAAGACCTGGGCTCGCTCAACGGTACGTGGGTTGACGGCGCTATCGTCAACGGCGCACCGTTGCACGATGGCTCTTCCGTCCAGATCGGTACGTTTACGCTCATCTACCACGAGAGCACGCCGGAGCGCATCGAAACCGGTGAGTAGGGCATGGCCGAACGCAATTATCTGAGTATCGGCCAGGTCGTCAATCTACTTCGAGGCGCATACCCCGATCTTTCGAACTCAAAAATTAGATTTCTCGAAGATGAGGGGCTCATCACCCCTCATCGCACGCCTAAGGGCTATCGTCAGTACTCCAAGGAGGACGTTGACCGCCTGGAGGTCATTCTGCACCTGCAGAAGACTCGCTACATGCCGCTCAACGTGATCAAGCAGCGCCTGGAAAACGCCACGGACCTGTCTACGCTCGCCTACGAGGTGGGCCTGTTGTCCGATGTTCCGCTCAAAACGGAACCCAAGGAGACTAAGCAAAAACTGCATCCCATCGAGACCATCCCCGATATGCTCGGCGTCGAGATCTCGTTTATCCGCTCCCTGGCCGAAAACGACCTCATTCGCATCATCAAGAGCCCGCAGAATCGCGAGCTTGTCGATGGCCGCGATTTCCCGATCATCCGCTATTGCTCCGAGCTTTCGCGCTTCCATATCGAGCCGCGCAACCTGCGCCAGTACGTATCGTCCGCAAACCGCGAGTCCTCGATGTTTGAGCAGGTGCTCGTAAGCATGCTCGGTATGGATACTTCCGACGACGAGCGCGATGCCAAGCTCGAGCGTGCATTTAAGAAGCTGCATGACCTCACCGAGGGCGTGCATACCGCTCTCCTCAAGAACCGTGTATTCGAGTCACTCAACGCCGTGGTGGAGGATGCCGATATCGATGCCCTCGACGAGGAGATCGCACGCTCCGAGTCAACCAAGGCCAAAAGCGAAGAGACATCTACCTCCGCGGTCCCCGTGCGTGAGGAATCCCTCGTGCAGCCGCTCAAGGTTGTCGCCCCCTCACGCGCCGGCACCGCCAGCGCGGCCAAATAGACGCTGCTACAAACCAGCCTCCCCTGAAAGGTCATGCCATGTACGACTTCGAATCTCATATCGTCGACATCCCCGACTATCCCGAGCCCGGAGTCGTCTTTAAGGACATCACGCCGCTCTTTGGTAATCCCGAAGCGCTAAAGGCCATGGTAGATGCCCTGGCCGAGCATTTTGCCGGCATGGGCATCACCAAGGTCGTGGGTCCCGAGGCTCGCGGCTTTATGGTCGGCGTGCCCGTGGCCGTCGCCCTGGGCGCTGGCTTTGTGCCCGCACGCAAGCCGGGCAAGCTGCCTCGCAAGACGGTGAGCGAGAGCTACGAGCTCGAATATGGCACCGACTCTATCGAGATCCACGCCGATGCCATTACCTCTAAAGATACCGTGTTGATTCTGGATGACTTGGTCGCGACGGGTGGAACCGTCGAGGCAACAGGTAAACTGGTGCGAGATATGGGCGCAAAGCTTGTAGGCTACGGTTGTATCCTTGAGCTTGCGTTTCTCAACCCGCGCGAGAAGCTCACGCCCTCCAACGAGGACGTCGAGCTCTTTAGCCTGGTAACGGTGGACTAGCCGCTACCCTTAGATACCGGAAAGGAAGCTCCATGCGCACAGCAAACACGCACAAAAACATGGCACGCTGCGCTGCTACGGCAACCCTCGCTTGTGTTTTGGGCCTGGGCCTCGCGGCTCCTGCCTATGCCGATACTGCATCCGACCTTGCCGCTGCTCGTACCAAGCTCGAGCAGATTGGCACGCAGACCCAGCAAATTCATGAAGAACTCTCCGCACAGACGCAGGAGCTTGATCAGACTGCAGGCGAGATCACGCAAAAGCAGCAAGAGATTGCCGAGGGCCAGGCAAAGCTTTCGAGCTACGTTGCCGGTGAGTACAAGACCGGCGGTCTGAGTCTCCTTCAGGTTCTGACGGGCGTCGACGATCTGGGCGACATGCTCAACCGTCTGTTCTATTACGGCAAGGTTTCCGACAAGCAGGCCCAGACCATTCAGGATGTCAAGGACCTTAAGCAGCAGCTCACCGATAAGCAGGCCGAGCAGGAGAAGAACGTCGCCGCCACGCAAAAGAAAGTCGACGAGCTCAACGCCCAGCAGGCCGAGGCTCAGAGTGTCGTGAACTCCCTGGATTCTCAGTTGCAGGCCGAGCTTGCTGCCGAGGCCGAGGCCAACGCCGCGCTGCAGGCTGGCATCAATGCCAGTACTGCCGAAAAGGCCACGGTGAGCAACGACACCGCCGGTACGACCGAGAACACCAATAATGGTGGCGGCACGACCAACAATGGTGGCGGCAATACGCCTGCGCCTGCGCCCGCTCCTGCCCCCACGCCGCAGCCCGTGACGCCCGCTCCGGCTCCGACGCCTTCCGCACCGAGCCAGTCCGTTGACGGTGGTACCGTTGTTTCGCGCGCCTACAGCAAGCTCGGTTATGCTTATTCTTGGGGCGGCATTGGACCGAACAGCTTTGACTGCTCCGGTTTTGTAAGCTACTGCCTCACCGGCCGTTATTGCCGCCTTGGCACCACGGGCACCTTCATGGGCTGGACCCGCGTGTCCGATCCCCAGCCTGGTGACGTCGTGGTTAACTCTTACCACACCGGCATCTACATTGGTAACGGCCAGATGATCCATGCTTCCGACTACAAGACGGGCGTTATCATCAGCTCCGTTGCCGCTGGCATGAACAACAATTACATTTTCGTTCGCTACTAATTTATTACAACAGCGAACGAACGTGGGCCTCGCGATCTTAAGTCGCGAGGCCCATTCTTTTTGCCCCTACCGTTTGCATTAAGATCAGCACGGCTATCTAGTATTCAAAACTAGATAGCCGTCCAATCGTTCTAAAAGACGGCTATAATTGTTGAGGAACAAGTAGAAAGGACCCTCAATGAGCTGGGCGCTTATCTCCGATTCGAGCTGCAATCTTCGCGATTGGCAGCCAACCGCACCTCATACCACCTTTGCATTTGCACCCCTTAAGATCCGAGTGGGGGAGCGCGAGTTTGTCGATGATCTAACACTCGACGTTCACGAGCTCAATTGCGCCGTGCAGGCGGAGTCGAGCGCTTCTTCGAGCGCCTGCCCAAGCGTAGGGGAGTGGGCCGAACTCTTTAAGCTTGCCGACAAGACAATCTGCATGCCCATCTCCGAGGGCGTCTCGGGGAGCTACAATGCCGCGGCCACGGCACGCGATATGGTACTTGCCGAAGAGCCAAACCGTCAGATTCATTTAGTTAACTCGCGAGCCGCAGGTGGCAAGATGGATTTGATCTTCCTGCTGTTTGATCGTTATCTTGCAAGCAACCCGGAAGCCTCCTTTGAGGACGCCTGCGCTTACTTCGATAGCCTCGAGCAGAACAGCAAGATTCTCTTTAGCCTGTGTAATTACGAGAACCTTGCAAAGGCTGGACGCATTCCAAAGGCAGCCGGCGTTATTGCCAACAAGCTCAATATCCGCATTTTGGGCACGGCGAGCGAAGCGGGCAAAATTGAACTCGTTGGGCACACGCGTGGCGAAAAGAAGATGCTCAACAAGATTGTCGACACCATGGAGGCCGAGGGCTTCACGGGCGGCGAGGTCATCATCGATCACGTTGAGAACGAAGCTGGAGCCCAGGCGCTTGCTGACCGCATTGTCGAGCATTGGCCCGGCTCCAAGACGATTGTCATGCCCTGCAACGGCCTAGATTCCTATTACGCCGAGATGCACGGCCTCATCATCGGCTACGGCATGGGCGTGGCTTCGGGCCGATAATTTCCAACTAGACAAACGCACGGGCGGGATAAGGGGCCAATGGCTCTTTATCCCGCCCGTCTTATGCCTCGATTAGCTATTAAACCCATTAAACTTAAGGTAGCTCATCAGGTATGCCTTCGAAACGAAGGACGATACCGCACTGCGCACGAGCAGCGACTCGCGCGTGACCTGATGGGCGGTATCGGGCACGGGAGTCTGCTCGACGGAAAACGCCGCACGAATCGATGCCTCAAGTTGATCGACTACATAATCGAAAGCAGTCGGAGCGTCGTAACTCAAGCGCTGAATATTAAAGAGTGCCTGAACCGCAGCGATGGGCAGCACCTGCTTAAAGATACAAATGGCG
The DNA here is from genome assembly GCA_958407555.1 of uncultured Collinsella sp. Taxonomy (GTDB): domain Bacteria; phylum Actinomycetota; class Coriobacteriia; order Coriobacteriales; family Coriobacteriaceae; genus Collinsella. The sequence goes on from CATYJC010000079.1 coordinate 5,515, forward strand.
ATGAGACGCGCAATCTGCTCACGGCCATACTGCTTTTTAACCGGAGCAGGAACGAGACCGACCTTCACGTAGTTATTGATCATCGATGGTGTGATAACGGGCTGCTCTACGCAAATCGAAAGCGGCTCCATCCACAGCGCAACATATTCAATAACCTGATCGCGATAGAGCGTTACGTTGGGCAGCTGGTCATAGCGTGGCAGGCTCAAAGCGTTGAGCTTACCCACCATATCGGACTGAATAAATGCATCCGGCAGCACCGTCGGCTGAATATCCTCCGGCTTAATGCTGACCGATGTATCGGACATCGGGATAACATGTTTGACGTGGTTCATAAGGATCCTCCGTTCGTTATCTATATTGTATTCTAGGTTATCTAGTTTTGCATATCACATAGCCGCTAAGTAAAAGTGGTTGGACGGCACATTGATGCACTGCCCAACCACTTTGTTTGAAGATAACAACCTTACATAAGATATATTATCGTACTTATCCGCGTAGAAAAGCGTATGCGCTGGTAGCCGCTATGGCTCCGTCCGAAACGGCGGTCACAACTTGACGTAAACGCTTGGAGCGGATATCGCCGGCGGCAAATAAGCCAGGTGTGCGGGTGGCCATCGATTCGTCGGTCACAATACCGCCGTCGGGCGCCAGATCTACCAGATGCTCTACAAGCTCAGTATGGGGCTGCGTGCCAGCAAAGACAAAAATGCCAAACGAACCAGGATCAAAGGACTCAGCGTGCATTTCACTAGTCGCATTGTCCTTAAACGTGATTGTCGTGGGCATCGCCTCACCAGAAAGCTCAACAATACTAGTTTGGTACCTAACTGAAATATTATCTTTTGCGAGCACCTTTTGAACCACGCCATCGGGGGCACGGAACTGATCGCGGCGCAAGACGATGGTCACGCTGCTGGCGATTTCTGACAAGAACAGGGCTTCCTCGCAGGCAGCATTACCGCCACCGATGACAAAGACCTGCTTGCCACGAAAGAACATGCCGTCGCACGTCGCGCAATACGAAACGCCGCGACCGCGATACGTATCCTCGCCAACAAAACCGGCAGATCGCGGCGTGGCACCCATGCAAGCGATAACACTCGAGGCCAGCGTATCGCCCATATCGTGATGCACCGTAAACAGCGCCGCATCCGCATCGTAATCGATACCCGCAACCATGCTCCATGCAACCTGTGCTCCCAGGCCCTCTGCATGTTGCTGAAACCGCTCGCCGAGTTCGGCGCCACTCAAGAGCGGAATGCCCGGATAGTTCTCGACCTCATTGGTTGTGGCAATCTGTCCTCCCGACATACCTTGCTCAATCACGGTCGTCGTTAGGTTGGCGCGAGCCGCGTAAATGGCTGCAGCATAGCCCGCAGGCCCGCCGCCGATAATCGCAACATCGATCGGCTGATGAGTAGTCATGAAGAGACCTCCTGTCGAAAGATTGGCGTTCTTTGCGCTCATACCCAAATTTATGCGAACGTGACACTCATGCACTACAATGATTCTCTGTGAAACAAAGATGAAGGGGAGATATCGATGGATCAGACGCAGACGAGCGATGACGCTCCCCTGCTCACGCACAGCACTCCCCAATCGGGACAAACCACGCTCTTGGCTCAGCAAAGACCTCTCGTGACTATCGTGCACGCCTCGGTCGGCTCGGGCCACAAGGCCGCCGCAAATGCGATTGCGCAGGCATTCGACCACATCCGCGGCACCAATGGCATCCCCGAGGATGTTGAGATTGAAGTGCTCGATATCCTTGATTTTGGACGCATAAAATTCGACGGCAACAAAACGGCCGCCTCGTTTACCGGCGCCACGCGCCCAATTTATGACTTGACCTGGCGTTATACCCTTACCGGACACCTGCTTTGGGGCGGTGGCACGGCATGGTCGCGCATCATGTTCCCCGCATTTAACGAATACGTTCGAACTCGCAGGCCCATTGCCGTGGTAGCCACACATATCACGGCAGCCAACGTCGCCGTTGGCGCGCGCGTCATTACGGGCATCGACTATCCCGTCATTTGCGTACCGACCGATTACGAGGTCGAGGGTTGGTGGCCCCATAAGGACACCGACCTATTCTGCGTAGCAAACGAGTTTATGGCCGAAACACTCCGCCCCCGTAAGGTTCCCGAGGCAAAGATCCGCATTACGGGCATCCCCATTCGCGCCGGGTTTGATACGGACTACAACCGCGAGGAAGAACTCGAGAAGTTCAATCTCCCCACAGACAAGCTCGTTGTGCTGGTGATGGCCGGCGCCAGTTTGCCTCAACCGTACGTTCGCTTTCGCGCGGAGATGGACCGCACCCTCCCCTTCCTGCGCAGCTTCGAGGACATGCACTTTGTCTTTTTGCCGGGCAAGGATGCCGAATATGCCACCCGTCTCAAAACGCTTTTCGATGCCATGAAACTCGAGAACGTCACGGTTCTTGACTACGTCGATGACATGGCAGCGCTCATGCACGGCTGCGACCTGGCAATTCTCAAATCGGGCGGACTCACTGTTACCGAATGCCTGTGCGCACACCTACCAATGATTCTGCTGGGCAAGTCCTATGGTCAGGAAAAGGCCAACACCACCATGCTCACCGGCATGGGCGCCAGCATGCATGTCACCACCGCACGCGAGCT
>CATYJC010000080.1 GCA_958407555.1 uncultured Collinsella sp.
CTGCGTTCCATCATCGACAAGATGGGCAGCCGCGACTTCAGCCGCATCCGCACCGGCATCGGCAACCCTCCCGGCAAGATGGCCGTCGCCGACTACGTGCTCAAGCAGCTGCGCGCCCGCGAGGCCGAGGATTTCCAGGACACCTGCGCCCGCGCCGCCGACGCCGCCGGCTTGGCGATCGTGCACGGCGTGGTCTATGCCCGCGACCATGTCAACGGCGCCGCCTCCGCCAACGGCAAGCACTAAAACCTACCATTTAGGGACAGGTTTATTTTGGCAGGTTTTGTCTGCGGAAACGCCACAGTGGCCGCGTCGCAATAAACCCAGTGCCACCATGCATGCGTAACGCCCCAAAGGGGGCCGACCTCAACGAAGCGCGAGGCCGGCCCCCTTTGCCGTTTTGCCTGATAAAACCTGCCAAAATAAACCTGTCCCTTTTTGGTAGGTCACTTTTCCCGCCTGCCAAAGATACACGTAAGCGACATGTCCATGAGGGTATAATTTGCACCGTATGTCTGCACAACGCCTGTGCGCGTACGGTTTTATTCGGGCTACCGTCCATTTCCGTGGAGGCACGGTTCGGTCGCCCTAACAAGAGAGGGGTTCTATGTATAAGATCCTGGAGAAGACGCAGTTCTCGGAGAAGGTGTTCAAGTTCCGCATCGAGGCGCCCGCAATCGCCAAGCATGCGCACGCTGGACAGTTCCTCATGGTTCGCGCCAACGAGACGGGCGAGCGCGTCCCGTTTACCCTGGCCGGCTGGAACGGTGACGAGGGCTGGGTCGAGTTCATCTTCATGGTGATCGGCAAGACCACCGAGATGCTTTCCACCTACGAGGCCGGCGAGTCGCTGCGCGACGTCGTGGGCCCGCTGGGCGTTCCCACCGAGATGGCTGATGGCCCCTGCGCCGTCATTGGCGGCGGCGTCGGCCTGGCAATTGCCTTCCCGGTCGCCAAGCACCTGGTCGAGACCGGTCATGAGGTCCACGCCATCATGGGCGCCCGCACCAAGGACCTCCTGCTCATGGAGGACCAGTTCCGCGAGCTCCTCGACGAGGACCACATCCACATCACCACTGACGACGGCTCCTACGGCGAGCAGGGCGTTGTCACCGCTCCGCTGGAGCGCCTGCTGCAGGACAAGGCCGTGAGCCAGGTCTTCTGCGTCGGTCCCGTTCCGATGATGAAGTTCTCGACCCTCACCGCCCAGAAGTACGACACCCCCATCACCGCGTCGCTCAACCCCATCATGGTTGACGGCACCGGTATGTGCGGCTGCTGCCGCGTCGAGGTGGGCGGCGTGACCAAGTTCGCTTGCGTCGACGGCCCCGACTTCGATGCCACCCTGGTCGACTGGGATGACCTTCGTGCCCGCCAGGCCGCTTACCGTTCCGAAGAGGGCGAGTCCCTCAAGGCCTATGAGGAAAAGAGCTGCGCATGCCACTAGTTAACGGTCGTTTCGTTGCCGATATGAAGTCGCCCCGCACCCCCGATAACGAGGAGCCGGCTGCCGAGCGCGCCTGCGACTTCCGCCCCGTCGACAAGGGCTTCACCGAGGAGATGGCGCTGGCCGAGGCCGAGCGCTGCCTCAACTGCAAGAAGCCGTTCTGTGTTGAGGGCTGCCCCGTCAACATCAACATTCCCCGTTTTATCGAGCAGATCCGCGCGAAGGACTTCGGCGACGCCCTCGATACCATCCGCGAGGACTCCATGCTTCCCGCTATCTGCGGCCGCGTCTGCCCGCAGGAGAACCAGTGCGAGGGCAAGTGCATCCGTGGTAAGAAGTCCGAGCCCGTGGCCATCGGCCAGCTCGAGCGCTTCCTGGGTGATCGCCCCGAGCTCGCCTCCACGCCCAAGATGGCCCCCAAGAACGGCAAGAAGGTCGCCGTCGTCGGCTCCGGCCCGTCCGGCATCACCTGCGCCGGCGAACTCGCCCGTAACGGCTTTGACGTCACCGTCTTCGAGGCATTCTTCACCGGCGGCGGCGTGCTGGTCTACGGCATCCCCGAGTTCCGTCTGCCCAAGGCAGTCGTCAAGCGCGAGATTGACGGCCTGGAGGACATGGGCGTCAAGTTTGAGTACAACTCCGTCGTGGGCAACATGGCCACGGCCGAGGAGCTGTTCGAGCAGGGCTTCGACGCCATCTACGTGGCGACTGGCGCCGGCCTGCCCAAGTTCCTCAACGTCCCCGGCGAGAACCTGCCCAACGTCTTCTTCGCGAACGAGTACCTCACCCGCGTGAACCTGATGAAGGCCAACAAGTTCCCCGAGTACGACACCCCCACCAAGCACGGCAAGAACGTCGTCGTCTTTGGTGGCGGCAACGTGGCTATGGACGCCGTCCGTACCGCTAAGCGCCTGGGCGCCGAGCACGCCATCATCGCCTACCGTCGTACCGAGGACGAGATGCCCTGCCGTCGCGCCGAGCTGCACCACGCTAAGGCCGAGGGCGTCGAGGTTCTGCCGCTCGTCTCCCCGCTCGAGTTTGTCGCCGGCGAGGACGGCTCCGTGTGTGCCGTCAAGGTCCAGAAGATGGAGCTCGGCGAGCCCGACGAGTCCGGCCGTCGTCGTCCGGTGCCCATCGAGGGCGCCATCGAGGAGATCCCCTGCGACGTCGCGATCTCGGCTATCGGCACCAACGCCAACCCCTTCGCAAAGAAGATCGGCGGCAAGATGGAGCTCAATAAGTGGGGCTACATCGTTGCCGACGAGGAGACCGGCCAGACCACCGATCCCCGCATCTGGGCCGGCGGCGACATCGTCACCGGTGCCGCTACGGTCATTCTGGCGATGGGCGCCGGCAAGAAGGCCGCCGCTTCGATCACCAAGAGCCTGCTGGGCGAGTAATCACCCGCAGCGCTAGCCATCAAACGGCAAAGTCCCCGTCGAGCACACGCCCGGCGGGGACTTTTTCTATGCCGGTCGCCCAAACCACCACGATGGGGACAGGCACCTTTATGGTGGTTTGGGGCCTGGTCGGCAAACCAATTCCAGCGTTTGTCTCAATCTGTAACAGTTAGGCCCTGTTGAGCATCGTAACTGTTACAGATCAAGATATTGTGCGAACATCCGCCTGTTCATCTCAATCTGTAACAGTTAGAGACCAAATTCCCCGCTACGTGTTACAGATCGAGACGTTAGGTTGACGCCCGGATAGTTCATCTCAATCTGTAACATCTAGAGCCGTTTTGGGCAGCTTGGTGTTACAGATTGAGATTTTGCTGAGGCCGAGGATGGGCGCTGTCGCCAAAACCTAGCGCTTGCGGCGCTTGGTCGCGGCGATGCCGGCGGCGGCTACGGTTGTGCCGGCGATGCCCAGGGCGGCGACCGTCATCGCGGTGAAGTCACCCGTGCTGGCGAGCTCCGTGCCGCCGGACTTCTTGCCGTTCTCGCCCTTACCCTTGGACTTGTTCGTCGTCACCGTGGTCGTCGTCGAAGTCGAACCGCCCGCAGGTACCCCGGTGCCGCCAGAGCCATCCGCACCGCCGCCCTGCTCGCCGCCGTCAGGCGTCGGCTCGGGCTCTGGCTTCAGACCGGGATCGGGCGTCGGCTCAGGCACCGCCTCATCGGTCACCGTAATCGTAATGTTCAGACGCTCGGAATACTCGCTGTATGACATGCCAGGGCGCTGTGCCGCAATGCGCACATACATGTTGCTATCGAGCGCAATAGGCTCGGTGTACTTTACGCGGCCTTCGTCACGGCAGGGGCAGGTGTCGTTGGTGGTGTACCAAATCGTCGTGCCATCCTCGGCCGAAAGCTCCAGCTTCGTGCCCTTGGGCACCGTAATGTAGTTCTCCTTGGGCGACCATGCACCAAACGTCGTCGCACCAATCGTCGCCACCGGTCGCGCCGGTCGCACTGCCTCGGCAGACACGCGAACGTCGACCTGCTTGGACAGCGCCGTGCCGTCCACCGCCGCCGTCAACGTCGTCAAACCGGGCAGAGCACCATGCAGCACAAACGTCGCCGCGCCGTCCTCGCCCGTCACGGCCTGGGTGGCATCGACAGAGCAGATAGCCGAGGACTCCAGCCCAACACTAACCTTTGCGCCCGCAAACGGCTTGCCCGCCTTATCGGTCACGTGCGCCACCAGCTCAAAGTCACCGCCCTCAAGCATGGTCACGGCCTGCTCCACGTTGAGCTTGAGCTTGTCGGCACGAACGCCCACGACAAGCTCGCCACTTGCCCAGCGCGTCATGGCCGTGCCGGCGTAGTTGCGAGCACCGTCGAGCTCAAACGCCACCGTCGAGCCCGCCTCACACGCATCGGCATAGCGAATACGCAGCACGCGCGACAGCGGCTTGCCATTGGGATCGTCCTGTTTGTCGAGCCACGTATACGTCACGTCGCCCAAGCCCTGCGCGCACAATGCGACCAGGGCATCGTCGCTCGCATCCATATACTGCGCAAACTCAACCTCGACGCAATCGGTATAGGCATGGGCCGAAACCACCTCGGGCGCCGCCGTCGACACCAAGCCAATGTTCACCTCAGTCTGAATCGGCGGCACGCGCAGCCAAGCCGAACGCGCCTCCTCATACCCGTCCTTGGTCACGCGCACCTGATACCAGCCGGTCGGCGTATTCCAGTTGTACGCACCGTCCGCACCCGTTGCAAGCGGATTGTCCTGCTCATACTCCTCGGCATCCCAACGCACTGCATTGGTACCGGCCGCATCGTCGGCGCTCCACAGCTCAACCGTCGCGCCTTCAACCGTATTGGACAGTAGGCCCTCGTACACCACGCCCGCAGGGTCGGGTGCAGCCTTGGCGGCCACATTGCGATAACGCGCCTCAAAAATCGACTGCATCTTCTCGTCCGAGATCAAGCCGTCCTTGTTGGCCTTGTAGACCTCGGCATCGGTCAGCTCCCCCCAGTTGACCGTAATGCGATTCTGGCATGCGCGCTCCACCTGCTCGCAGGCAACATCGTAGGCGCATTCGGCATTGGTCAGCTTAATCGCGCGCTCCGAACCTACGCTGGTCGAAGCCGCGTCATAGGCAGCACCCACCACGGTACCCGCCGAACCGGCCGTCAGCACGCCGGCGATTGTCATAATGGAGCCCACCGCCACATCGGTGCTGTCGTGGCAGAGCTGGCGATACAGCAGATCCTCAAACGCACGCGCCTTCTCCATGGCGTCGCGCAGCGCGTAAATGCACTTCCAGTCGTCCTCGGTCTTCTCGGGCTTGGCAAGTAAGCGCGTATGCTGAAGCTCATAGCCCTCGCGCTCGCCCTTCACCTTCTGCATACGGACGTTCACGTTCTCCCAGTTCTTGCTGGCATCGTTCACGCCGTAAATGCCGGTAAAGATGCCGATGCCCTGGGTCGCCGCGGGAAACGCCTGGCCGGCCGCCTTCCACGCGTCGGTCTTAAAGACCTGGCCGAACATCTCGCACTCGATCTTATAGCTCTTGAGCGAACGGATCGTGCGGATGAGCTTCATATGGGCGCTCACGTCGCCGTTGCGCTTCCAGGCCATGAGCCATCCGCGCACCTTGGAGTTGTTGAGGCTATGGACCACATTCCAGTTGTCGTACAGGTCGTCCAGAATGTCGCACTGCATGGCGATCGAGTTAAACAGAAGCGCCTGGTTCTTGTTGTTATTGGAGTTCTCGATAAACTCCGACTCGATATAGGCCGTCTGCTCGCCATCGGGCGCGGCGACCTTAAAGCCCTTGACGGTATCGTCGTCAGCCGCCTTGTAGCTCAGTGAGCTGCCGAGCGCCTGGCCCAAATCGTTAAACCCGCTCGTCGACTGGCCGTTGTACTCGCTGGCCTTAATGCCCGCACACTTGTTGAGCGCCGCAGCGGTTGCGTCATTCCAGCTTCCATATTGGTTGAGCTGGCCGATACCCATCGACTGGCCCACCAGATCCTCGGCCTGCTGGGCAATAAACTCCGCTCGCGATGCATGGTCGACGAGCTCCTTGATGGCGGCCGCATCCGCAGCGTTCGCGCCCTGGGCCGCCGCGAGTTCCTGATACCAATCCTCGCTGGTGCCGTAAGCATCCTCAAAGATCATCTTGTCTACATTGACGCCGTAGCTATCGCCCTGCTGGGTCAGCAGCGCCGCCGACCCGCCGACCGCGGCCTTGAGCTCAGCCGCAAACTGCGCGGCCTCGTCGTTGCCAGCACCATCACCCTCGCCGTCGCTGGCGACAGGGGCGCGACGAGCCTTACGGGCAGCTCCACCTTGGGCTTCGTCCTCTATACCGTTCTCGTCCTCCTCGGCAAACGCATCGGCGACCATCTGGTCAATCGCGTCGTTAAAGGCCTCGTCGACATCATTAAACGAGTTATCCATCATATACTCGTGCCACTGCTGCACGGCATTCGAGAACTCCTGCTGGCGCTCCTCGGCCGCGGCGGAATGCTTTTTGGCCGAAGCGTTGGCGTCAAAACTCAGCATGGTCATAAGCTGAGCATTGGAGATGCGGTAGGTCTGCGGCATAAAGATCTGCTCAAAGTTACCGCAGTTCACATAGGTCGAGTCATTCGCCTTGTTAAACTCGTCGAGCAGCTTAAGGTAACCCTCGTCCACATACTCCGTCACATAGCGCACACGGGTGCCCTCGCGCGACTTTTGAGTCAGAGGAATCGTCACCGTCTTGCCATCCACGCAGTCCACGTACAGGTCGAGCGTGTTGGCGGCCTCTTCGTTTCCCACCTCGAGCGTGATGTCAAAAGTCCAGTAGGCGTTCTTCTTTTGTGGCAGATGATGGAAGGTCCACAGGCTCTTGCCGGTGTCCTTGCCGTCCTTGACCAAGTTTTGCGTACCGCCACGATACGTCACATCAAAGGTCCAGACCGAAGCGCTCGGAACATAGCGCACATAATTGCGAGCCGTTACCTCGGCAGCAGCGGCGGCAACATCGGTCGAGCCCACGCGCGCTTCGAGCGTCACACGCTCGGCGGCAAGCGTATCCTGCGGCAGGTCGTATTCAATCTTGGCACGGCCGAGTTTATTGGTCTTGCCGGTGTACTTTGCAGCCGACGAGCCCGTCCCCACGGCGAGCTGCACGCTCTTGCCCGGCGCCGCATAAACGTAGGCCACATTGCCCAGCAGGCTGTGAACGTCGGTGTTGTCGACCTCGATGCGCGATCCGCTAACCTCGAGTGTGGTGCTTCCCAGCGGCAATGTCACCTCGCCCAGCGTAATGAGCGGCGAGATGGCATAGGTGCCCGCGGCCTTAGGCTTAAAGCGCACAAACACATCGGCGCCCATGCCCTTCTTCATATTGAGAACGAGGTTGTCGCCCTCCCAAGTTGTGTCAGCCCACATGACCTCGGAGCTGGCGCCGGCTTCGCGAGCGCCTGCGGACACATCCTCGACGGCATCCTTGGCCAGCGGAATCTCAATCTTGGCAGCCTGGCTGTCCTTGAGCTCGTAATGAATGCGCAGCTCGGTCTCCACGCCAACGACCGCGGACGAATCGGCGATAACCGAGCCCGCCGTCAGCCCGCGCTCGGCACGATACGTCTCCACGTCAAACGCGGGGACGTCGAGCGTCACGTCGAGCTGTTTGCCGTCCTCAATCTTCACCTGCTTTTGCGCGATATGCTTACCCACGGTCAGCCCTAGGCGGCTAAACGTGGAATAGCTCGTCGCTTGGATGTCGTAGCTCGTCTTGTTAAAGGCGACGATGGTGTACGAACCGGCCTTAAGGCGCGGCGTCTCGGCCTTCATGATAGGCGTGGTGCCATCGTCTTCGTAACCCATCAGATAGGTGACGCCGTCGGCGACCAGCTTGCCGTCGGACGTACGGAACACCAGCACGCGGTTAGCGCCCTGGTAGTCGCCCTTGGTCGCGACCGTCGCCGTGCCCCAGGGCTTCAAGTCGATATCGACCTTGCCGGCCGAAGGCTTCACCATCGCCGTCGCCCCACCCAGCTTGAGGCCGTCTTTGGGCTCGAGCGTTATCTCCAGATCCTGGTCCGCGTCGGCAATGGCCTGCGACACCACGAGCGCTGTACCCTGGACACGGTAGTCGTTTTCCTTGTCGCCCTTGGCAGGCTTAAGCGTCTTGCCGCCGCTCTTCACCGTCAGATCGATGTTATCGAGACTATCGAGCTCAATGCGTTCGGTCTTATCCTGGCCCACAATCGGTTCAAGATAGCCCACGTTGAGCTCAATCGCGCGCGA
>CATYJC010000081.1 GCA_958407555.1 uncultured Collinsella sp.
CGGTCGGCAGGCCGTGGTAGAGGTTTTCGCTTTCGGGCGAAATCTGACGGCTCGCCTCGTAATCCAGGACCAGGCGGCTCAGGTGGTCGTCGAAGCGGTAGTAGATTTTCTTGGCGTCGTAGGCCATGCGCGCTCCTCTCCGGGCCGCGTCGGGGCGGCGCACTTGGGCGTGCGCGCTTCGGGCTATCCCCGGGCGGCCTGTTCGCTACAGGCGGTACATAAAGTTAAAGACGTCCTCGCGCTGGATGGACACGTTGACGCCCGAAAGCTCGCCGGCCTCGGCCAGCGCCTTCTGCAGCTCGGCGAAGTCGAGCTTGGACTCGGCGGTATCGGCCAGCATGGTCATGGTGAAGATGTCCTCGATAATGGACTGCGTGATGTCGCGGATGTCGACGTTGGCCTCGCCCAGGACACGGGTGACGCCGGCGACGATGCCGGGGCGGTTCTTGCCAAGGACGGTGATGACGATACGGGAGGACGAGATCTCGGCCATGGGAAACCCTTTCGCGTGATTGCGGCGCGCGCGGGGCGCTCCGCTACGGTACAGTGTTCATCATTGTACCTGTCTGGCGCAAAAAAGGCGCGCTCGCTGCGGCGTTACATGCCTGCAACATGAGCGTAAGGGGGAAGGCCGTACGGGGAAGAGCCGTCTGGCGCGTGTCCGGCTCGTGTTGGGTTGATTTCCGATCTCAGCCGAACACATTGAGCGGACAGGCCGTTCCCGCAGTCAGCCGAACGCCTCCGACGGCTGATTCCGAACTGGAAGCGGAGGGCATCCCCGCCCTTCGGTAGGGGATACCGCTCCGCGGCGCATGCCGCGGGCGGCGCCCCTATCGGACCACCGTGACCTCAGTTGGGATGGGCCCAGCACTGCCGCGTACTCGGTGAGCTAGAGCCAACTGTTCGTCTTCACGTCGCGTATGGCGATATTTCGGTCGTCCGGCTCGGTGATGCCGTAGCCGAACGCCTGGAGCGTCTCGATGGACTCCTGGATCCTCTGTTGGAACATGGGACCCGGATCGACCCTCGGCCCGAGGTGCCCGCGCCAAAGGCACGGCGTGGCGCGCAGCATGTTATGGATTTTGGAGATGGGCTCGATGTCGGCGTAGACGTTGAGCGTCGCCATGGCGTCCTTGTGGCCGAGGATCGATTGGAGCGCCTTGATATCGCCGCCTTGGCGGATCCACTGCGTTGCGAACGTGTGGCGAAGGCCGTGGAACGTGATCAGCTCGTCGTTGGTGCCCATGAGGCCGTTGGTCTCCGAGAACGTCTTGAACGCCCTGCGGATATAGCTTGTCGTCGCGAAGGTCGCGCCCGGCTCCGACAGGATGTAGCAGTCCCCGATCTCGACCGCCCCGGTAAGGCCGCGCAAGCGCAGCTTTCCGCAGTCGATCTCGTGGGTCTCCTTCAGGAAGGGGAGTAGGCCGACCGGGTCGATGGGGATACCCCTGGCGTCATGGGTCTTGGTGTCCTTGATGAACGAACCCATTCCCTTCGCGTACGCCACCGAGTGTCTGATCGAGATCAGGCCCGTCTCGAAATCCACATCGCACCACCGAAGGCCGCAGACCTCGCCGATTCGCATCCCCGTGTGCAGGGCGAGTACGACCGCCCTCTAATCCTCGGCGGACCAATCGAGTCCGAACTCCTTTCGGGCATCCTCTTCGCTCATGACTTCGAGAAGGTCTCCGGGTTGGCAACGAAGGGCGAGGCATAGCTGCTCGAGTGTGTTGAAGCGAATGCCGCGAATGTGCCCTTTTTTAATACGGGACAGGTTCACGGGCGTGGTTCCAATCCTTTCGGCAAGTTCGTTCGAGGAAATCTTTCGCTCGGCCATGATCTTGTCGAGGCGAACAATTACGGGCATGGCGTTTCCTTACGCAATCTCGTCGGAGTCGAGGTACAGCTCTCGGGCGTACAAGAAGAGCTGGGAAAGCATGAACAGGACGATGCCGAGAACCAGAGAGGTCCAATCGAATGATGAAGCGATCTCTTGGGCGCCGACGGCCCCCTCGCCGCCAAACATCGAAACGGAGGTTTTGAGTGAGCCGGCGTAGAGGCTGGTGGCAGCTTGAACAACGAAGAGAATGCCGAGCACCTTCAAGCATGTCGCAGACCCTTTCTTGAAGGGGTCTCCGCTCTTGATCGTCCACACGAGAACGGCGCTGAGGATGGTCGTAGCGATACCGATGACGGCAGGGACCAATGTCGAGATCGCAAGGGCTGGATACGCGGGGGAGTCTGCAATTACAGGGTTGTCGAGCACTTCGATTGCTGGCTTTAAGGAGAACGCCACTTGTGCGATGGCGGTGGCGCAAAGGGTCGCAGAGGCTATCGCACATGCGATGCGGAAGGAATGAAGCCGGGGAGTGCGATTGTCGGAACTCATAATAACCTCCGAAGAATTTAAAAAACTCAGGTTACTTTTTAACAGTTTATGTTAAATTGACTTTGCCGGCAAGTAATAAGGGCCGAGCATTTTGTTCGGCCCCTCTGTTCCGACTGGATGAGGTTAAGGTTGGCGATGAATATGCTCAAAATCTCGAAGGCGATCTTTAGGTCGCTTCTCTCCTCCAGGTCGCTCTGTGTTGTCGTTGTTGCGTTGATGGTTCTTTGTGCTCTGCCCGTCTTCAGGAGCGCGGCTGGCATCGACGGACGGGTCGAATACCTCGAGTCGGGAATAACCCGTGTTGAGCAGGAATTGTCAGCATCCTATGCGGATGCGCTTGTGAATGCGGGGGAGGACGGTGTCTATACCTCTTCATCAAGCATGCCCGCGCTTCTGTACCCTCTTGCCGCGGGACGTCTTATCTTGGCACCGCTCTCTCCCCTACTTCCGTTTCTGCAGATATCGGATGGAGAGTACACCTATTATGACGGATCGAAGGAGTACTTGCTATGGGTCGCAACGGCCGTTGCCGTCTCGTTCCTTGCCGCGCGTCTTAACAAACGTGAAAAGCTCATCATCCAGGCACCGATGGGCGAGCTGGGTAGACTTGTTGCATCGAGCGTATGGGCGAGTGTTTTTGCAATGCTTGCCGTCCTCGCCATCAATCTTCCAGGGATAATCGCCGCGCTTGTGAAGAATGGCCCGGGCTCGCCGTTCTATCCGATAGGCTACATTCAATATGCGACTCCGGTTATCAAACCGGCTTGGCTGGTGTTCGCGCAGACGGCCATCTTGCAATTCTTGGTGGCAGCGTTCATCTCGCTTGTCGTTCACCTTGCCGTGAAGATTGCCAATAACCCTACGCTTGGAATCGTGTTCGTATGTGCCCTGATGGGGGTGACGATGGTTCCCGGGTATTACGGAAGATCCATCGCTTTACGTGAGTTCGCCCTGTTGAATCCCCTTACGTATGCGAACACTGAGTTGACCGTCGGCGCCTATAGCCCGTACCCGACAACGCAGATAGTGAATCTGCCTGGACTTTGCTTCGAGCGTGGCGCGATTGCCCTCGTATGCGCAATCGGGATCGAGGTGCTGGCAATTAGCCTGCTTTGCGTTGCTGGAAAGAGCGGCTGCGCGTGCCCGATATCCCCGATTTGTCTTGAGAGAGGTTCCTTCACTGCATCGAGAACGGCAACTCGTTCGAGCGCTTGTGCCTCCGCCGTTGCATACGTAAGAACGATGGGGAAACTGCTCCTGCGTTCTCCTACCCTCGCCGTATGCGCGATTGCAATGTCGACGACGATGCTGGCCCCGGCTCTGGTCGAGATGTTTCCTGACGCTGATAACGTTTCCGCTGTTCGGTATAGGGATGGGGAGCTCCGTTCAATAGATCGGTATCTAGAGCAGAACGCTGCGAATATGGACGTCGAGGGCAAAGCGGCCCTGGAAGACATGCGGGATGCTCTTTCGGGTTTCGTGTACGCGCCTATGCCTGCGGAGGGGTTTCGAAGCCTTGCGACGTACGAGCGCGCTCGAGGTGAGCTGGGCGCGGCAGATGCGACTCTCCTGCAATCGATCGGAATCGAGCCGGAGACTCCTTCTCGTGCGGAGGCGCGCGCCCTTCTGCTTGAGTCGATCGCGAGCTTGCCGGACCCCAAGGTTTACGAGTTAAGTACGAAGATGCCCCCATTAATCCTCCTTTCGTATCTCCAGGCAGCGCTTCCCTCCTTATTTTTGCTGTTGCCCGTGGTTGTCACATCGCTCGCGTGCACCCACCTGCAGTGTCGTTCCCTTCTGGTTCTCCAGATCCCCGCAACAGCGCATGTGCGTTTTCTGACGGCTGTTGCGCTGGCTCTCCTGCTTGGCTTGGTGCTGCTTTTGGTGTCGATGGTTCCCGCTGTCGTTGTGTCCGTGATTAAGAACGGTGCGGGTGGATCGGAGTATCCCGTCGCTCTCATTCGGGCGGGAGCTTCGACAACGTCCATGGTGGGGGAGGCGGTGTTGTGCAGTATTCCGTTGCTGGTCATGGCATACGGCGTGATTTCCGTCGTCGCTGCGTTGACAGCAACGATTAGCCGCAACCCCGTTGTCACCGGAATGGTTTGCGCGGTTCTCTTGGTGTTGGGTTCGTTGAGCGCTCATGTTGAAAGCGTGGGCATGGGCGTCGCGCTGCTGGCTCCATTCGCCTCGTTTGATCCCGCTTCCCAGGTGGGGACGATTGGGTTCCTTGGGCGAGGGACGAACGCGATGCCTTTTGGAGAGGTAGTCGGCGCATCGGGCGCTCTGCTGGTGGTCTTGGGCGCCGTATCTCCGTTGATGGTGCGCCTGAGTGTTCCAAAGATCGAAAGGGGATGATCTCGATGATTGACCTTCAAACGCTGACGATCTCTTATGGAAAGAAGGTGCTCGTAGATTCGGTGAACGCTGAGTTTACCCCGGGTACGGTCTACGGTCTCGTCGCTCCGAACGGGCATGGAAAGACGACGTTGCTGCGTGCGATGGCAGGTTTGCCGGGTCCTCGCGTGGACGGGAGCATCGTTCTGGATGAGGTGCAGGGTACGGGTGCGAGAGAGGTCCGTTCTATGATCTTCTATGCACCTGGTGAGGGGACGCTGCTGTATCCCGGATTGCGTGCGGAAGATCACCTCAAGATGGTTTGCGATATGTGGCCGCATGCTCGCGATATCGAAGAGATAGTGGAACAAACGCAGATAGGCGAGTTCGCGAAGATGAGGATCCGCACTCTGAGCCAGGGCATGAAGCAGCAGCTTACCCTGGCGATTGCGTATGCGACGGGCGCGCGGTACCTTCTATTAGATGAGCCCATGAACGCGCTCGACCCCAGCAGGGTGGACTTGCATTCCGAGATTCTCAGGAAGCTGGCCGATTCTGGTACGTGCATCATCATGTCATCCCACATCTTGGATTCGGTCGATAGGCTGTGCGATGAGATTCTGTTTTTGAAGGATGGGAGGCTCATTAGAAGCATTCCGCAAGATGATGCTGCGCCGAAGTCTCCTGGATCCCATTTCGCAAAGCCTGCCGGACGCGCCGAGGGTGCGCTAAGCACGTATCGGCGACTCTACGAAAAGGGCGGGTAGAAATGCAAGTTAAAAATCTATGTGGTCAATATAATACCGTTGAACCCGCATATCGATACCGCTCAGCCATTCGCCTCGCCCCCGTCGCACGCATCTTCATTCGGCCTGTCATTATTAATCTAACGATGCTTTGAGAAATGTAGGTGCTTCTAAATGTACTGTCGACTTCTTCTCAAACTAATCCTAAGAGACAGGGCCGTATGGATTTGTACGCTCGTTCTCGCTGCAGCCTTTTCCGTCCCCATTGCGTTCAATTCACCCATCTACGGGCCCTTCTTTATGAAACAGGGCATGCAGAGCTTTGTCGACGCATTCAATACGCGCGCGCCCCAGGCCAGCGGCACAGACCTATCTCCAGAGCAGCAAGATGACGCGGAGCTTGCAAGATACGCGAACGCCGCCCTTGCCGCTCAAACCGACGCCGCCTTTCTCGATTCTGCCGAGAGCTACTACGCGCTCATGGGCGAAGGCTTCCAATCCGGGTCCATCGTGGGGGACCAGGAGACCAATGACGCAGCGCTCGCATATTGCCGTGCCCTGAGCAGCTCCGGCATCACGGATATCCCGGCCTCCGCAAACGACCTGCCATTCCTTTCCTTCCTGCCTTACGCCATTGCCACGGCGCCGTCTTTCCTTCCCTTCATCCCCTTCCTTCTCTCGTCGATACTCGTGCTCGGCGCCACAAGGCCCGGGATCCTGGCGGCAAAGGCGCCCGTGCCCAAATTCCGGCGCCTTATCCAAACCGTGTTTTCGATAATCGTCGCGGGGACCGCGATGCTCCTCGCCGGCCTCGCACCCGGGGGCATTTACGCCTTGGTCCTAAACGGCTTCGGGCAAATTGGGTACCCGATCGCCTTCTTCCATGACGGCGCGCTTACCACCACGACCGCGGGAAACGTCTTCACAGCCCTGCTTCTCGCGCTGCTTGCGGGCGGAACCTTTATATCCGTTTGCTCCGCCGTCCTATCGACCGCAACGAGGCGCGTCCTCGCGGGCCCCCTTACCTCCGCGCTGCTTGTCGCGGCCCCGGCATTCCCGTTATTGTCCGATTCGGCACTAGGGCATAATGCCGTGCTCGGGCTCCTGCCACTGCCCGTATTCTCGCCTATCGAGGCAACGGGTTACGTAGGATGCTTCCCGACAGAATTCATCGGCTCCGGTTCAGGCAGCGCATCGATGCTTGCCGTGGCCCTGGCATACGTCGCGGTCTTTTTTACGGTCGGCGCCGTTGCGACACGTTCCCCCAAACAGCCTGGACCCGCGAAAAAGCACCATGGGCTCGAGCTTCTAGACGCGAGCGTGGGATACGGAAGCACGACGATACTTTCAATCGGGTCGCTTTTCCTGAGCCCGGGAACGGCGGCGGGCCTCGTTGCTCCCAACGGCTCGGGGAAAACCACCCTTCTTGAAGCGCTGTCGGGCCAATTTCCCACCCGCATCCGCTCGGGAAGCCTGGCGGCAGACGGAATCTGCCAACGTCGATCAGCCGAATTTGCAGAACTCGTCTACCTGAGCTCTTCGGGCAGCGCGGATCTCTATCCCACGCTATCGGCCATCGAGCACCTTGCTTTCGTTAGGGAGGCGTGGAAATCGGCCGCCGACATCGACTCGCTCTGCGACTCCCTCGGAATCTCCCCATATCTCGACAAGCCGACCCGTAAACTCTCGACAGGAATGAAGCAGCAGGTAAAGCTTGCCATGGCGATATCGACCGATTGCCCGTACCTCATCCTCGATGAACCGCTGAACGGCCTCGATCCGGGAAAGCGGAAAACCTCCTGCGACGCGATGCGCAGCGAGGTGGCGCGGGGACGAAGCGTGCTCATTTCAAGCCATCTGCTCGACGACCTGGCAGACCTTACCAACTCGTTCTACTTCATCGAGGCCGGCACGCTCGTGGAAAAGATCAAGTCGTCCTCGCAGACGCTCAAGCAGGAATACCTCGATACATACGAGCGAGGTGAATGACATGAAACTATTTGAACAGCTGAAGTCCAATGCGTCGCGCATGGCTGTCTACGCCATCCTCGTGGCAACGGCTTTATGCGGAATCGCGGCACCCGTCTATGCGCTCAACGGGGAGAAAGGCGATGTCGAACCCGCGTACATGGCTTCGACGGTTAAGGACCGGTACAAAGCCTTCTCTGGAGACACGTTTTACGTAGCAGAGTACGACACGACCTACCGTCAGCTTCGCTACAACAAGGGCTACGACTATCTAGGCGCAGAGGCAATCAGCTATACGTCGGGTTGGTACCGCTCCAACTATGGACACATAACCCAGTTCAAGTGTAACTACCGTGTGTACAACTAAAGCAACCGGCCGGGACGAGGGGTGACGCAAAAGCGTCGCCCCTCGTTTTTAACCATGTCAACTGAACCTAGTTCAGTTTGGTTGATTTCCGATCTCAGCCGAACACATTGAGCGGAAAGGCCGTTCCCGCAGTCAGTCGAACGTCCCCGGGGCCCTTCTCAGGCCCCGGGGACGGCATTTTCCAAGTTGAAGGAACGGTGGAGATGTGTTTCGATGGGTCAGATTCGTGTCGTTCCGAAAAGACCGTGAACCTTTTGTGGGACACGCGGCGCCGTGGTATCATAGCCGAGTTTGTTGTCTTGGTCGGAAACCAAGACGCCTTATGCGCTGATCGGTAACC
>CATYJC010000082.1 GCA_958407555.1 uncultured Collinsella sp.
TGGGCGCTCGATTCGTGCGCTTCTGATATGCTAGCCAAAGTTAACCGCCCGATCGTACCGCGGGCCTAGGGGAAGGGGACCTCGATGGATGCCGCAGCCCGTACCGCCCATGATTCCACCCTCCAGCCGTTTTCGGAGATGGAGCACTATAAGCATGCCGATGAGCTGCCGCCCGAGATTATGGCGGACAGCTACGACAAGCTGGAGCGCCTGTGCCTCAAATATATGAATGAGGACGACTTCTCTAAGGTGGAGCAGGCCTACTGCTTTGCCGCCGAGAAGCACTGCAACCAAAAGCGGCGCTCGGGTGAGATGTACATCAACCATCCCGTCGAGGTGGCCATCATTCTGGCCGACCTCAAGATGGACTGCGATGTGGTGTGCGCCGCGCTGCTGCACGATACCGTCGAGGACACCGAGACCTCGCTCGCCGATGTTTCCGGCCTGTTTGGTGATACGGTGGCCGAGCTCGTCGATGGCGTGACCAAGCTCACCAACATCGAAGTCGATAGCATGGACGAGAAGCAGGCCCTCACGCTGCGCAAGATGTTCCTCGCCATGTCTAAGGACATCCGCGTTATCATCGTCAAACTTGCCGACCGCCTGCATAACATGCGTACGCTGGCGGCCCTTCGCGAGGACCGTCGCCTGTTTAAGGCTCGCGAGACCATGGACGTGTATGCGCCCCTGGCCGACCGTCTGGGCATGAGCTCCATTAAATGGGAGCTCGAGGACCTGTCCTTCTTCTACCTTGAGCCCGACGCCTACCAGCGCATCGCGCGCATGGTGGCTGAGTCGCGCGAGGTTCGCGAGCGCTATCTGGCCGAGACCATCAAGACGCTCACCGACGAGCTCAACCGCATTGGCCTGGAGGGCTTCCAGATCAACGGCCGCTCCAAGCACTATTGGTCCATCTACCAAAAGATGAAGCGCAAGGGCAAGGAGTTCTCCGAGATCTACGATCTGGTGGCGCTGCGCGTTATTACCCATTCGGTGCGCGATTGTTACTCCACGCTCGGCGCGGTGCACACACTATGGCACCCCATGCCCGGTCGCTTTAAAGACTATATCGCCATGCCCAAGGTCAATAACTACCAGTCGCTCCATACGACGGTTATCGGCCCCACGGCCCGCCCGCTCGAGATTCAGATTCGAACCTATGAGATGCATGAGCAGGCCGAGTACGGCATTGCCGCCCACTGGCTGTATAAGAAATCGGGCGGATCGTCTGCTTCCAAGACCAATGACGCTCAACGTTTGGACGACCAGATTAACTGGCTCAAACATTCGCTCGATTGGGCGGCTTCTGACGAGATTACGGACGCCAAGGAATACCTGCATTCGCTGAAGGTCGACCTCTTCGATCAAGAGATCTTCGTCTTTACGCCCAAGGGCGAGGTCATGGCGCTTCGTGCCGGCTCCACGCCGCTCGACTTTGCCTACGCTGTTCACACCGAGGTGGGCAACCACTGCGTCGGCGCTAAGATCAACGGTGCGGTGGCCCCGCTTACGCACGAGATCAAGACGGGCGACCGCGTTGAAATCCTGACCAACAAGAGTTCCAAGCCGTCGCGTGATTGGCTCAAGATCGTTAAGACACCTTCCGCCAAGTCAAAGATCCGCCGTTACTTCGCCGCCGCGACCAAAGACGATGACGCTGCCGCCGGCCGCGATATACTGGCCAAAGACCTGCGCAAGCGCGGGTATGGCATCTCTACGCCGCGATCCACGCGTGCGCTCAACGCCGTGGCGGAGCAGCTGAACTTCAAGCAGCTCGAGGACCTGTTTGCCGCCGTCGGCGCCGGCAAGGTTGCCCCGCGCGCTGTGGGTAACAAGGTCGAGCAAATCTTGGACCCCAAGCCCGAGGAACAGCTCACCAAGGCCGAGGCTATCGCCGAGGTCGTCAAGCAGCCGGCCCGAGGCTCCAATCGCAAGCCGCAAAAGCGCGGCAAGAGCGCCAGCAACGGCATTATCGTCAAGGGCGAGAGCAACAGCGGCCTGCTGGTCCGTCTGGCGCATTGCTGCAATCCGGTGACGGGCGACGATATCGTCGGCTTCATCACGCGCGGCCGTGGCGTTTCGGTGCATCGCGCCAACTGCCCCAACGTCAAGGGTCTTATGGAGCATCCCGAGCGCATGATCGAAGTGGAGTGGGACGGCGCAGCCGACACCCTCTTCCAGGTCGAGATCGTGGTCGAGTGCCTGGACCGCATGGGCCTGCTCAAGGATGTCACCATTGCCATTGGCGATGCGGGCGGCAATATCCTTTCGGCCGCCACGTCGACCAACCGCGAGGGTATTGCAACCCTACGCTTTATGGTCGAGATCTCGGATGCGAGTGGCCTGGATCCGCTGCTGGCTTCTATCAGCAGCGTTGACTCGGTCTACGACGCGCGCCGCCTGATGCCCGGCGAGGGTGGAGCCCAGCTTAAGCGCCGCGTTTAGTCGCGACGAACGTGCCACATTATCGATATTCGCTACACTCGAGGCATCGTTTGATGCCTCGAGTTCTATAGAGAGGAGAGGGACATGAGTGCTGTGTCCTTGGATGTAACTCCCAAGGGATCGGTCGAGATCGAGACGCTCGTAAACGGTCCCATTCAGACCAATAGCTATGCTGTTATTTCGGACAATGAGTGCGTGATTATCGACCCCGCATGGGAAGGCGAGCGCTTGGTGGAGCATATTCGAGCCGAGCATCCCGGCGTACGCATGCTTGGCGCCGTTTGCACTCATGGCCATGCCGATCATGTTGGTGGTGTTGCCGGCGTACGAACCGCCGTTGGCGAGGGCTGCCAGTATGAGCTGTGTGCTAAGGATGTGGCGGTGCCGCATGCGAACATCGAGGAACAGCGAGCTATGTGGGGCATTGAGACGCCCGACCCCGGGGAGCCGACGCGCCTACTCGCCGAGGGCGATGCTCTCGAGGTGGGCGATATCTGCCTGCAGGTGATCGAGACGCCAGGGCATACGCCGGGCGGGATCGTCTTGTTTGCTGCCACCGAGCAGGGATGCATCGCCTTTGTTGGCGACACCCTGTTCCCGGGTAGCCACGGCCGCACCGATCTTGCCGGTGGCGACGAGGCGGCGATTCTGCGCTCGCTCTCCAAGCTCGCCCGGCTTCTCCCGCCCGATACCGTTTGCCTAACCGGCCATGGCGATTCGACCACCGTGGCACGCGAGCTTATGCAGAACCCTTTCATGCGGATGTAGCTTTGTAGTCAGCTTCTGAAGCACGAGAAGCGTCCAAACGTCAAGATATTTTCCCCAACGGGTCGATTCCGTAGGGCAAACGGTCAAAAAAAGTCTGTTTGGACGATATTCGTGAACAAACGAACGTTTATGCTCGGGTGCGCCGTGGTAAAATCTCAGGCGTTATCGGAGCAACCTTACAGGAGGTTTCTTTTATGCTCGTCAACGCAGCAGACATGCTCAAGAAGGCCGAGGCCGGCAAGTACGCTCTCGGTGCCTTCAACACCAACAACCTCGAGTGGACCCTGGCTATTCTCCAGGCCGCCGAGGAGGCCAAGTCTCCGCTGATCCTTCAGTGCACCGCTGGTGCCGCTAAGTGGATGGGCGGTTTCAAGGTCTGCGCCGACATGGTCAAGGCTGCCGTCGAGGCCACGGGCGTTACCGTTCCCGTCGCCCTTCACCTCGATCACGGTTCTTACGAGGACTGCTTCAAGTGCATCGAGGCCGGCTTCACGTCCATCATGTATGACGGCTCTCACGAGGAGACCTTCCAGCTTAACCTCGACCGCACCAAGGAGCTCGTTGAGCTTGCCCACTCCAAGGGCATGTCCATCGAGGCCGAGGTCGGCGGCATCGGCGGCACCGAGGACGGCGTGACCTCCAACGGCGAGCTCGCTGACCCCGCTGAGTGCAAGCAGATTGCTGACCTGGGCGTCGACTTCCTCGCCTGCGGCATCGGCAACATCCACGGCGTCTATCCCGCCGACTGGGCTGGCCTTTCCTTCGAGCGTCTGGGCGAGATCAAGGCCCAGACCGGCGACCTGCCCCTCGTCCTGCACGGTGGTACCGGCATCCCCGAGGATCAGATCAAGAAGGCCATCTCCCTGGGCATCTCCAAGATCAACGTCAACACCGACCTGCAGCTCGTCTTCGCCAAGGGCGTCCGCGAGTACATCGAGGCTGGCAAGGATCAGCAGGGCAAGGGCTTCGACCCCCGCAAGCTCCTCAAGCCTGGTCGCGACAACATCGTTGCCCGCACCAAGGAGCTCATGGAGGAGTTTGGCTCCGTCAACAAGGCGTAAGCGTCGCTAAACTTCCCGCCGGAAGCCCCGTCCCCCTACACTGTTTCCTTTGCGCTCACCTGGCTTCGCCAGAAGTCGCGCCAAGGAAACAGTTCCGGGGGATGGGGCTTCCTTTGTTTAACGCCGCAGGGTTACTGGGCTGAATTTATTTTTTGACTACCGTTCGGCGGCGTTGATGGCTCCCTTGTTGGGGCTTTCTTTTTATCTCGCTACAATGGGCTTCAGGCGTTCTAGTGACTTGGAGTTTTGGTATGGCTGTTATTGATGTGCTGCCTTCGGATGGGAAGGTTATTGACGAGGGTCCTGTTGGTTGCTCTGTTGATGTTTGCTGTGATGACTTTCGTCATCTCGATATTGGACTGCCGTCCGAGATTCTTCGTCTTAAGGATGCCGGATATTTGACGCAGGCTGTTGCGGCTTGTGATCGCCTTCTGGAGCAGAGTCCTGAGCCTTCGCTGGCTGCTTGTGTTCGTGCCGAGCGGTATCGCATGCTCGAGACGCCGCGTCATTTTTCGGTGTCGCGTGATCAGGCTATTGCGATGATTCGCGAGGAGTGCCCAGAGTTTACCGAAGAGCAGTTTGATGACCTGATTAATCGTAAGCGTATTGACTGGCGCTTTATCGATGGCGAGCTGTTCGTTCTCGACAACTTCCTCGATTCGCTTCGCGTGTACCCCAAGGAGGTTCCGGGCCTGTGTCCCGATTCTGCGGACGGCATCGCGCTGCGTAACCAGATGCTCAGGGAGATGGAGTCGCAAAACGGGTTGACTCGTGCCATCACGCTTAAGGCATCCGTGTCTGTCCCCGGGGCTCTGAAGGGAGAAGCTGTTCGCGCGTGGCTACCCGTTGCTGCCGCCTGTCGTCAACAGTCTCAGGTCGAAGTTCTCGATATGACGCCGGAGGGGCATGTTGCCCCCGAGGATGCGCCGGCGCGTACCGCTTCATGGTGTTCTTCGACCGAGCGCTCGTTCTCGGTAACCTATCGTTATCACATTAATGTTGCCTTTTGCGACATTTATGGAGGTGCGCTGCCCGAACGCCCGTGCATGGACACGCCGCTGCCCGAGGACACTTCCGAGGACCGTCCGCACATTGCGTTTACGCCGTACCTGCGACAGTTGACGGAGCGTGTTATTGACGGGCTCGAGGATCCGCTCGACCGCGCTCGCGCCATCTATGATTATTTGACGCAGCATATCGACTATCGCTATCAGCCACCGTACCTGCTTTTGGGATCTATTGCCGATGACTGTGCACATTCGCTTCGCGGCGATTGCGGCGTTATGGCGCTCACGTTTATCACCATGTGCCGCATCGTGGGCGTGCCTGCCCGTTGGCAGAGCGGCCTATATGTTGCGCCCGATTCGGTGGGACCGCACGACTGGGCCGAGTTCTACACACCCCAGACCGGTTGGCTTAACGCCGACGTATCGTTTGGTTCCTCGGCGCGCAGGATGGGGGAGGAGTGGCGTCGCCGGCACTACTTTGGCAACCTCGACCCGTGGCGTATGGTGGCCAACAATCGATTCCAGGCTGAATTTGTGCCTGCTTTCGATGGCATGCGCGAGGATCCCTATGACAACCAGATGGGCGAGGCCTCGGTTGACGGACGTGGATGTCGTAAGCGGGAGATGTTGCGCAAGGTTGAGCTTATCGAAATGCTCGAAGTTCCATTTTCGGACTAATCAACAGAAAGCTGTGATAAACTAACTCACGCATTACGTGCCCGAGTGGCGGAATTGGCAGACGCAGTGGACTCAAAATCCACCGTTGGCAACAACGTGCGAGTTCGAGTCTCGCCTCGGGCACCATACATGCAAGTGGGCGTTCAAGGGGGTCGAGGCCCCCTTTTTCGTGCCGAACTCGCGTGAGCGCGCGGAGCGTTAAGCAAACAGGCCTGTGGCCTGTTTGTAACGGAGCGTGGCGAGGGCGCCGTGCGCCCGAAGCCCGGGGCTTCGCGAAGCGAAGACCCTTCGAGTCTCGCCTCGGGCACCATACATGCAAGTGAGCGTTCAAGGGGGGGGGTCAAGGCCCCCTTTTTCGTGTACGTAATGTGATAACGCGCGGTACGTGTTATTATTCGCAAGGCGTTGTTCCCGCAATGCCCTAAAGAGGAACCCGAGGGTTCCCACCTTTTGGCGCCAATGAGCAGCTGACTGGTCATACAACCTAGATTCCCTTCCTCATACCGAGGATGTCTATGTGTACGACCTGGTTGCAAAGAAGCGCCGGGTTATTTTTTTATGAATGGAGGTAGGGAAAATAGCTAAGTCTGATGACACCCGCATCAACGACGAGATCACTGCATCTTCGTGCCGTTTGATTGGCGTCGATGGCTCTCAGCTCGGCCTGTTCGCCATCCGCGATGCCCAGCGCGTCGCTGACGATCAGGGTCTCGACCTGGTCGAGATCGCTCCCAACGCGGAGCCGCCGGTCTGCAAGGTCATGGACTACGGTAAGTTCAAGTACCAGCAGGCCATGAAGGCCAAGGCCGCTCGTAAGAACCAGTCTAAGGTCGAGGTCAAGGAAATGAAGTTCCGACCCAAGATCGACGTTGGCGATTACGAGACCAAGAAGGGCCACGTTCTGCGTTTCCTCAAGAAGGGCGCACGCGTTAAGATCACCATCATGTTCCGCGGCCGTGAGATGGCTCACCCGGAGCAGGGTCTTAACGTTCTCGAGCGTCTCGCCGAGGATCTCAAGCCTTACGCTACGGTCGAGTCCAAGCCTAAGATGGAAGGCCGTAACATGCTTATGCTGCTCGCCCCGATTAAGGGCGCCTTCGATGAGGATAAAGCGGCAAGCGATACCAAGTAACTAGTGTTCTGTAACCGATTAAGGAGTATTTCATGCCTAAGATGAAGTCCCACAGCGGCACCAAGAAGCGTTTCCGCAAGACTGGCACCGGCAAGCTTATGCGCGCCAAGGCTTTCAAGAGCCACATCCTGAGCAAGAAGTCCACCAAGCGTAAGCGTGGCTTCCGTCAGGAGACCGAGATCGCCGCTGCCGACCGCAAGGTCATCAAGTCGCGTCTCGCCTAAGTTCGCGTTCCCGTTTTTCGTTTTACCGTCTAGGAGTTGATAGAACATGGCACGTATTAAGCGCGCTGTTGCCGCCAAGAAGAAGCGCCGTACCGTTATGCACCGTGCGAAGGGTTACTACGGTGCCGCTTCGCGTACTTACAAGCATGCTAAAGAGCAGGTCCAGCACTCCCTGCAGTATCAGTATCGTGATCGCCGCAACAAGAAGCGCGAGATCCGCTCTCTCTGGATCACCCGTATCAACGCTGCCGCTCGCCTGAACGACATCTCTTACTCTCAGTTCATGCACGGCCTGAAGGTTGCCGGCATCGAGCTCGACCGTAAGGTCCTGGCTCAGATGGCTTACGAGGACATCGAGTCCTTCAACGAGCTGGCTGCCATTGCCAAGAAGGCTCTCGAGGCCTAATAGATTCTGTTGAATCGTTAGGGGAGTGTCGCACTGTGCGCGGCACTCCCTCTTTTTATCTAGAGCGCTGGTTTATATAGCAAAAGCGCGGGTAGATAGACACTTACAGGTGACCGATCTTTATATATCTCTTAACCGAAGGGTCATCATCTGATACGCGCGATCTTGCTGCACTCGACTTTCTAGTTCCTGTATAGAAAGCCATAGGTTGTGTAGGACTTGTGAAGAGTGGAATTGACGTCCCACATCGCTTCGCGGTCTGGCAATATATCTCCTTGCCGCGCGGCCCGGTCGGACCGGATCGGCCGCAGAGCGTGCACCTTGAGAACCGGATACTGCGAGGATGGACACTTCCGAGTGTCGCATCCGGGCAGACATCGAACCATTTGAAATGGTCTAACTTGGATTTGT
>CATYJC010000083.1 GCA_958407555.1 uncultured Collinsella sp.
GTCGGCGAATGCGACGAGGGCTCCGGCGCGGTGACCGTCTCCTGGTCGGACGCCGGTCGACCCCGATATGGACGAACCCCATACCTCCGGGATAGGCTATGCGCCCGCCCTTGGTCTCCAGGACGCGGTACAGCTCGCCCGGTATCTCCTTGCCGCGGATGCCGCAGTAGTCCACCAGGTAGTCGAGCGTCACGCGCCGCGGCTCAGAGACCCCCTCGGGCGCGTACACGAACGCCAGGGCCTCGTACTTGTTCGTGTCCTTCGCGTCAACGCCGCAGCCGTTGAGCCTGGTCGTGGTGCCGGGCATGCGGAATCCCTGGTAGATGCCTTGGTACTGCCTGCCCTCGTTGCCGTCCTCACTGGTGTAGTCGGTCCACACCACGTCGGTGAGCCTGCGCTTGAGCTGCTGCAGGAAGGGCACAACGGCGGGGATGAGCGGCACGGGGCGGTCGAGCAGGTAGTACAGGTGCAGCCCCCGCCCGCTCATGACGATGTAGGTCGCCTGCGGCATCGACACGTGCTTGTCGAGGCTCGGGTCGTGCCCGTTGCGCATCTGTTTCAGCACGGTGCCAAGCTTTCCCGGCGTCATGCCGTCGAGGTCCACCGCGAAGGCGTGCAGGAAGCGCGCGTTGGCCGCCTTGTTGCTCTTGCCGAAGAACGACACCGGAGCCATGTAGACGGGGGCGTTCTCGGCGATGGATGCCTTAACGAGCTCTGAGACGCCGTCGAGGTCATCGGTAACGGTGTAGCGCTCGATGACGGGGACGTCGACCTTCTCGCCCTTGACGAGCTGCTTGCGGGTCTTCGGGCCGAACTTCAGAGCTATGGCGTTGGGCTTGCCGTCGAACTCGGCCTTGGCATCGCCGTCCCACCTCTCCTGTAAGAAGCCCTCGGGAAAGATGTCGCGGTAGAACGCCAGAGGGTCGCGCCACTCATAGCCCGGCTCCTCGAGCATGCGGCGGCTCATGGCGATGTAAGCCTCTCGCTTCTCCTGCCAGTAGGTGCGCTCCTCCTCTTTCGTGAACCTTTTCTCAGCCATCCTCAAAGCCCCTCCCCGAGGGTGTTCTACACGGGACGTATATTATAAATATAGTTATTGTAACAGTTCAGGGATCAGAAAAGGCGACTATCCGGATCGCCTCAAAGCCCCTCCCCGAGGGTGTTCTATACGGGACGTATATTATAAATATAGTTATTGTAACAGTTCGGAGATCGAATAAGGCGGCCGAAACCGACCGCCCGGAAGCCATCCTGAAAGCCCCTCCCCGAGGGTGTTCTATACGGGACGTATATTATAAATACATTTATTGTACACCCTCGGGGATTGAAAAAGGCGACCATCGAGATCGCCTCGAAAGCCCCTATTGGGGGGTATATTATCAATACAGTTTATTGTAACACCTTCGGGGATCGGAAAAGGCGGCCGAAACCGACCGCCCGGGAGCCATCCTCAAAGCCCTCCCCGATGGCGTTGCACGCAGGAAGACATCTGCCCTTGTATCTTCGCCACATATGGAGTATCTTCGCCACATTATTTATATTTGGCGAAGATACAAGGAATGTGGCGAAGATACTCCATGGCTCAATTCGACTATTCGAGGCAGCTCAGCACCCTTATGTCGCCCGAAATCATGTCGTCTATCGGCGATATGAGGGAGCACCGCGGAAGACAAGCGCTTTACGAGGCGACGAGGCCGGACGTGCTGGAAAGCCTCGTCGAGGTCGCAAAGATACAGAGCACGGGCGCGTCAAACAAAATCGAGAATATCGCGACCTCGGACAAAAGGCTTCGCGACCTGATGGCCGAAAGGGCCGAGCCGAAGAATCGAGACGAGCGCGAGATAGCCGGATACAGGTTCGTGCTCGACACGATCCACGAAAGGCACGATGCCATACCCGTGACACCCGGCGTGATCCTGCAGCTCCATCGCGACCTGTACAGGTTCACTGGCGACTCGTTCGCAGGAAGGTGGAAGGATTCCGACAACGTGATCGCCGAGAGGTCAGCCAGCGGGGAGATGGTCGCAAGGTTCAGGCCTACGAGCGCCGCCGCAACTCCGGCGGCGGTAGACGCCATCTGCAGGGAATACCGAGCGCAAATCGAAGCCGGAACGTACGATCCCGTCCTCGTGTCGCTGGTGTTCGTGTTCGATTTCGTGAGCATCCACCCGTTCAACGACGGGAACGGGCGCATGAGCAGGCTGCTCACCCTGCTCCTCCTATACCGATGCGGATACACGGTCGGGAAATACGTATCGATCGAAAAGGAAATCGAAAGATCGAAGGAAACGTACTATGAGGCGCTCGGCGCAAGCTCCGCCGGGTGGCAGGATGGCGAGAACGACTACACCCCGTTCGTGACCTACATGCTCGGCGTGATGACGGCCTGCTACAAAGAGCTTGACAGGAGATTCGCCATTGCAGCGGGCCCCAAAGGCGGCGAAGGCATGCTGCGCGCATATTTCGAGCAGCTCGTCGGCGCAGCGACGAAGCGGGACATCATGGATGCGAACCCGTCCATAAGCAAGCGAACGGTCGAGCGCGTCCTCAAGAAGCTCCAAGATGACGGGACCATCGAGAAGACGGGCTCGGCGAGGTCTACCGCATACCGCAAACGCTAGGAACGGCGTCGTCGGGCTCGCCGAACGCGTCCTCGAGGGCCATCTCGCGGCGGATCTTCCCGTCCCACGAGCCTAAGAAGATGGGATTGCCGTTGAAATCATGGCCATCCCTGTGCTCGCCGGCCTTCGTCAAAAACCCCGTCCCCAGCTTGAACACGTCGCCATAGAGCTCCATCGCCGACACCTCGTAGGCACCGAAGTGCTCGAGGATCGAGACGTAGTCGGTGAGACCTTCTGGAAGAGACATGGCAACCCCTTTGAACCCCTAAAACCCCTTATGGGGGGTATATTATCAATACATTATTTTTGAACACCTCAGCAGAGGATAATATTCTCAAAACAGTGCTCGGACACCCACTGAGGGCAGCCCTGCGGACCATAGCTACGCTATTGCAGGGCATATATTATCAATAGGTTTATTGGACACCTTTGAAGCATCAGGGAAGGCGAATGCAGGAGCCGCCCGACGGCTATAGCCTGCGGCCCTTGATCAGGAAGCGGTAGATGGCCCACGCGGCCCAGGCCCCGAACGCTATGGCGACGAAGGCGAAGATGCCGTTGTAGATGCTCATGATGATCGACGACAGGCCGCCGCCTATCGGCTGAACCTGCGGCAGCGCGAGGTTCAGGGAGTCGTTGACCCGCTGGACGAGCTCGTTGGTCTGCTCGATCGACGCGTTCGCCGCCTCGACCTGCTCGACCGCCGAGCTGGCGACGGCGTACGTCGCCGCGATCGTGGCGCCCGTGAGCACCGCGAGGACGGCCACGAGCCGCGACAGCGCCTTCTTGGCAGCCTCCATGCCCCTGACCGCCTCGTCGAGGCGGGCCTGCGCGAGGGCGGACGCCTCGCCGGCGGCCGCCCTCGCGGCGCAGGCGCTCTCCCGCCTGAAGTCGACCAAGGCCGCCGACGCGGCCTCGGACACCTTCGCGGCCGCGGACTCGGCCGCGCGGTCGGCGACGGACGCGATGCCGTCGGCGCTATCCTGCATGCGCGACGCGGCCCTCTCCATGGCGGCCGCCCTGTCGTTCACGGCGTCGGCGGCGTCGTTGATGCCCTGGATGCCGTCGATTATTACGTCAAGCTCGGTCTCGTCTGGGTAGTCCGTCATCAGCGGTCCCTCTCGTACTCGTGCTCGTAGCCCTCGTGGCTCATGTCGCGCTCCTGCTCCCGCCCATGCTCCTGCTGGCGCTCCGGCTCGCGCTTGCGCTCCTCGTCCCGGGCGAGGAGGGAGCGCGCCTCGTCGGCCGCCTCGCGCTCGCTGCGGCCCTCGCGCTCGATGACGTGCCCGCGTTCTTCGGCCATGGATATCGCCCGCCGGTCGTCGCGGATCTGCTTCAGCCTCTCGACCACGCCGTCGAGCCGCTCGCGGCGGCCTTCGGGCGACCGTTCGCGCTCGCGCTCGCGCTCCCGGCTCAGCTCCCGCAGGCGCTGCGCGAGCTCGCGTATGCGCTGCTGGGTCCTCTCTATCGCCTCCCGGATGCGCTCGGCCATGGCGTTGCGCTCGCGGATCTGCTCGTTCTCGCGGGCGCGCTCGGTGACGGGCTCGTACTCGCGGCCCTCCGCGGCGCAGCGCTCGCGCTCGCGCGACTCGATCGCGCGCACGGCGGGGCCCTCGTGCCTGGTGGGCTCGCGGTCGATGCCGCGCGCCTCGTAGCTTCGGCAGTCGACGTAGGCGCGGTCGCGCTCGGGCGTGCGCTCGCGCTCGTAGTGCCTCTCGAGGGCGCGGTTCTGCTCGACCTCCCAGCTTTTGCGCCATTCGACCAGCAGGGCCTTGTCGTTCCAATCGCGGTTCTTCGCCCCGAACCCGTCGGGGCCGGCCTCGCGCGTGGTGCACATGATGTGGGCGTGCGGGTTGCCGTCGCCGCGGTCGTGCATGCACACGTCGGCGCACATGCCGCGCGACACCAGCTCGCGCTCGGCCCAGCCGCGGGCGAGCTCGAACTGCTCGTCGCGGCAGAGCTCGCGCGGAAGCGCGATCTCGAACTCGCGCGACAGGCGCGAGTTCGACCGGGTCTCGGCGGCCTCGACGGCGTTCCACAGCTCGCCGCGGTCGCGGTAGAGCTCGGGCGCGTCGCGGGGCAGCAGCACCTCGCTGCGCACGACGCCGCGCTTGCGCTCGTAGTCGTGCTCGAGGCCGGTGCGCCTGTCGTAGATGCGCTCGGCGGCGCGGTAGGCGGCCGCGGCCGTGGCCGAGCGGCCCTGCCCGCGCGATATGACCTTGCAGCACATGTGGTAGCTTGCCATCGCGCCGTCGCCTCCTTCCCGAGCGCAGCGAGAAACGTTCGTTTCGAGCGCCCGCGAGGGCGCAAGGGGCCGAAAGGCCCCGCGCAGAGAAAACCCGCCAAAGGGTTTTCGCGGAGTACGCAAGGGCGAAGTCCGCGCAGTCCCCGGATACGGCGGACAGCCCCGGGGACGGAGAGCGGGGTGCAGGGGGCGCAGCCCCCGCCGCACGGCAAACTCGCAGAGTTTGTGTAAGTGCGCCCTTCGAACCTACGGCACGAAGTGTACCACGCTGCGCGCGGATGCGCCCGTGCCGTGCGCGGCCGGGTCGGAAACGCTACAATTACCGAAACGCAACGGGACGGAAGGAGCGCCATGGCGAGGGCGAGGACGGTCGACGAGATCGACGCGCAGATCGAGAAGCTCAAGGAGCGCGAGAGGCAGCTCAGGGCGCAGAAGCAGGCCTTGAAGCAGAGGGAGAACGCGGCGGCGCGCAAGCAGCGCAACCACGCGCTGATGGTGTACGGCGCGATGGTCGAGCAGCACCTGGGGCGCGGCGACTGGACGAGGCTCGACCCGCAGGCGGTGAGCGCCTACCTGGCGAGGTTCGGCAGGTCCGCCCCGGCGCGCGAGTGCGCCGGCGACCCCCGGACGGCGGCCGAGGCAGACGAGGCCGTGAGGGCCTGGGAGAGGGCCGGGCGCGAGGTAAAGAAGGCAGGCGCGGCGGCCGTGAAGCGGGCGCTGGAAGGGTAGGCCCGCTGCGCCGCATTGCGCTTCGCGCAATAAAGTAATAGAATAAAGTAATACTAATCACCGAGCAAAGAGGACGGCGTGGAAGACGCGAAAAGACCGGCCGTGGCCGTCGAATCGGCCACGAAGCACGGCTTCACCAAGGAAGAGGTCGAGCGCGCCTGGATGGGGGCGCAGGGAAGCTGGCGCATGGTCCGCAAGGACAAGTGGCCGCCCCACTATATGGCGTTCGGCCGCATCGGCAACCGCGACGTGGAGATGATCGCGTACTCGACCGGGAGCCAGTTCGTCATCTTCCACGCGAAGTCGCCCGTCGGGGCGAAGTTCAAGCGCGAGTACGGCGAGAACGGGAGGTAGGGCGATGGCTATCACTATGGACAGCCTGCCGGCCGCAGAAGGCGGGTTCAAGGTTACGCGCGAGATGATCGAGCAGTGGTGCGCCGCATACGACGCCGGGGAGCTTCCCGATGGATACGCGTTCGACGGCCCGATCAAGCCAGGAAGGCCGAAGCTGGCGAACGAGGCGACGTCGTCGCTGTCGTTCAAGTGCCCGGCGTCGGGCGCGGACATGATCGCCCGCGCCGCCAAGGCCGCCGGCGTCAAGAAGTCAGTGCTGATGCGCGACGCGGCGCTCGAGAAGGCGGCCGAGATCCTCGCCGCCGTCAGCTGACGGAAAAGCAAAACGCAACGCGAACCGAAAGCGCCGGCAACGGCGCTTTCCTATTCGCTTCCAGGCCCGAGAAGCTTCATGGCGATGCGGCCGCGCTTCCACCATGGAGTCGCCGCAATCGCTTGCTGGCGCTCGGCTATAGTCGCGACACGATCGGCGAACTCGGCGGCGCGGCGGTTTGCGTCGTTCAGCTGCATGCGAAGCGATTCGATTTCCCTGTCTCGCGAGGCCCGAAGGTCGGCCAGCTCGACAGCAAGCCTGCCGTTTTGCTCCTTGAGGTCAGCGATTCGATCGTTGAGCGCCGCGATGACAGCGTCCGATACGTCGGTATCGTCGGATTCCGATTGCTGGGGAATGCTCTTGCCGACGGCATCCGATATCGCCGACACGGCGAAATCGTCAAGGATGTCGTACTTCCCGACCCTCGACACGTGCTCCTGCGCGATGCCGAGGCGGTCGATGTAGTTCACGACGGTCTGCTTCGAAACCCCGAGGGTGTCGGCGAGTTCTTTCTTGGTGATGCCCATAAATCGAATATCCCTTATTTGGTCTACGGTTTTCCCTATCTATCAGCGATTATATATTCCGCTTGTCGATGAATCGGCAAATAAATCGACTATTTACCGATTGCTCTTTTCGATATGTTCGGTAATTTAGTCGTTCGTGTTCGGTTGTTGCGAGCGGGCAAAATCGTCCACGATGCTCTGGATGCTCACCCTACAGACACCCCTGCCGTTCTTCTCCGCCAAACGGTCCCAGTACTTGTCGAACGCCCAATCGCCCGCCTCCTCGAGCAAGTCCGCTAGGGATTGCTGGCTTTCGTAGTCCTCCCTGTCGGCTATGACGGCCTCCCCGTGCTTGCCGATTATCAACGACAAATGCTCGTCGATAGCCTTCTCGACCAATTCCTCGATACTCGCCGCGGTTTCGGCGCTTCCGCCGCGCGTCGCGTGTGATGCGTCGGGTTTGAGCCATTTGTTGACGGTCGTCGGAGACACGCCCAGGGCCTTCGCGATCGCCCGCTGGCTCGCTTCGGGATGCTCGGCGGCGTAGGCGCGTATCTCGTCGCGCTTGGTCGGCGCCCCGTTTTTATTGATCCATCCGCCAGGCTCGTCATAGTTCAGATCCCTGGCAAACCTGGCAATTTTCAAATGCTCGCCCTGCGGTCTCCCGTTGTGCTTGTTCTCATGCGGCGCGATCTTGGCGCGGCGGCACATGTACTCGTTCTTCCAGAAGCGCAGCTCGTTCGAGCCGTAGGCCGCAAGCGCGCAGGCGACGTCATAGTTGGTGAAGCGGTTTCCCGGCTCGTCGCTCAGCCTGTCGAGCTTCGGCACCAGCCTGTAGGCGTCGCTCGCGAGCTCTTCCAGCGGCACGTTGCACTTCATCGCATAGGCTACTAGCGAGAGCACGGCGAAGTAGCGCCCGTGCACCACGGCCTCGTCGTCAACGCGGCCGAGCCATGATTCGTAGGCACCGCGGTTCGTGTCGTAACCCCGCTTTTCCTCGCCCCGTACGATGCGCCGCTCGTACCAATCAGGCCACTTCTCCTCGGCCTCGGCGAGCGGGGTGCGCCCGCCCTTGGTCTCCAGGACGCGGTACAGCTCGCCCGGTATCTCCTTGCC
>CATYJC010000084.1 GCA_958407555.1 uncultured Collinsella sp.
GACTAGTCGTTTAAGAACGTCCCCAATGACTAGTCGATTAGGAGTATCATCGTCTGCGCAAATAGGCACGAAAGAGCATATTAGAGATTGAGAGCGTATGGCTGACACCGTATCTAAGCACATTGACATGACCACCGGCTCGCTGTGGCGCAATATTCCCCTATTCGCCTTCCCCGTGGCCGCCACGAGCATCTTGGAGCAGCTGTCGAACCTCATCGCCACGGTCATCATCGGTAACTTCTCGGGCGACCAGGGAACCCTCGCCATGGCGGCGGTCGGCTCCAATGTTCCGCTTACCAGCCTTATGCTCAACCTGTTTATTGGCATGTCGCTTGGCTCCAACGTGGTCATCGCCAACGCTATCGGCCGCAACGATCAGAACATGGTCAAACGCGCCGTCCATACCTCGATTTTAATGGCGCTCGTGGGCTTTGTCGTCATCGCGCTGGGCGAGATCTTTGCCGAGCCCATGCTCGCCGCGCTCAACGTTCCCGCCGAAACCATGCCGCTCGCTTCGCTCTACCTGCGCGTCTTTTTGCTCAGCATGCCCTCAATCTTGCTTTACAACTTTGAGGCCGCGATCTTCCGCTCCGTCGGCATCACCCGCATGCCGCTGCAGGCGCTTGCCGTGTCCACCGTCCTCAACATTGGCCTGGATCTCATCTTTGTCCCTGTGCTCCACTGGGGTGTCGCGGGCGTCGCCATCGCCACCGCCATCGCCTACACCGTCAGCGCCGCCACGCTTTTTATCCGCCTGCTCAAGACCGACTCCGTCGTCCGTGTCACCCCGCGCGACTTGGCTATCGACCCCGTCGCCCTCAAGCGCATCGTTAAGATCGGCCTGCCCGCCGGCATCCAGAGCGCTGTCTTTGCCGTCGCCAACATCATCATCCAGTCTGCCATCAACAGCCTGGGCACCGAGGTCATGGCGGCATCGAGCGCCGCCATGAGCCTGGAGTACGTGTGCTACAACCTGCTCAACAGCTTTAGCCAGGCTTGCACCACCTTTGTGGGACAAAACCACGGTGCCCGCCAGATCGACCGCTGCACCAAGACGCTCAAGGTCTGCCTAGTCGAAGGCGGTATCGTCGCGCTCACCACAATTATCGTTATTGTCGGCCTGGGGCGCGAGATTTTGTCGCTGTTCAACAGCGATCCCAACATCGTCTCAATCGGCTATATCCGCGTGTGCTCGATCTTCCCGGCGTACGCCTTTAGCATGTTCTACGAAAACATGTCAGGCTACCTGCGCGGCTTTGGTATCTCGCTCACGCCCGCCCTCATCACCATGATCTGCGTCTGCGGCATCCGCTTCTATTGGGTGTTCTTCGTGTTCCCGCACTTCCGCACCTTTGCGAACATCATGATGGTCTACCCCATCAGCCTGGGCACCACGGCGTTCTTTATGGTCGTGGCGGTGCTACTCTGCCACCCGGCACGCACCTATCGCGCCACCCAAGCCAAAGCGACAGCCCGCTAAACACCGCACTCAACGCCACACCAG
Source organism: uncultured Collinsella sp. (assembly GCA_958407555.1). Taxonomy (GTDB): domain Bacteria; phylum Actinomycetota; class Coriobacteriia; order Coriobacteriales; family Coriobacteriaceae; genus Collinsella. The sequence continues at coordinate 1,505 of CATYJC010000084.1, forward strand.
CCATTAATTGACAACATGCGAGCTCATATAGTCGATAAAGCGCCTCGTGGCGATGGGCATGGTGTCCCAGCTGCGCCAGGCGGCCACCACGTCGCGCGAGGGGGCGTGCACGATGGGACGTACGCGAATATCGGCCCGCATGCCCTCCACAGTACGGCGGTAGAGCATGCTCACGCCTAGGCCCTCCTCCACCATCGCCATGATGGTGTAGTCGTCGGTTACCTCGCTCGTCACGTGTGGCGACAGTCCATGCGCCGCAAATGCATCGAGCACCAGGCTCTGTTCGCCCTCATCCAGCAGCACAAACGGCTCGGACGCCAGATCGGCGAGCGTCACCTTTTCCTTTGCCGCCAGCGGATGCGCGGCCGGCAACAATGCCACCAACTCGTCGTGATAGACGACGCGCTTCTCGAGCCCAGCGGTAAATCCGCGTGCCGTAAAACAAAAATCAACCACGCCATCGTGCACCCATTGAGCGTTGCGCGTGTAATCGCCCTGCTTGAGGGTGAAGCGTACGCCCGGGTGCAGCGCACCAAAATCGCGGATCACGCGCGGCAGCACGGTACGACTCACGTTGGTAAACGTCGCGATGCGAATATCTGTCGACGAAAGCCCCAGCAGCTCCTGGCGCTTGCCCTCGAGCTCGGCCTCGGCGGTCACAATCTGGCGCAGGTACGGCAGATACTGCTTGCCGTCGCGCGTAAGCGATACACCCTGCTTGCCGCGCTCGATAAGCGTGGTGCCCAGCTCACGCTCGAGCGCCTTGACGGCCTGGCTCACCGCACTTTGCGTATAGCCCAGCTCGTCCGCCGCACGTTTCAGGCTACCGCAATCGACCACCATACAAACAATCTGATACCGCGATGCCATCGTGCCTCCACATCGATGTAGCTGTAAAACGTTTTGCCAGGGCTTTTTCTACCAACATTAGTATTTCTTAATCATACTGAAGATACATTCGCTTTACTACATCCACATCTGGGAGCAGAATCCTTTTTACGAAACCGTTCTGTAACAAAAGGAGTCCCATGGATCGCAAAAAAGCAATCGCGCTCTCATTTTCCGTTCCCGTCGCATGGGGCTTTTCGTACCCCCTCATGAAGATCGGCATGGACAGCATGAACGCCACGAGCATCGTTGCGCTGCGCTGCATCATCGCCTTTGTGGCCTGCCTTTTGCTCTTCCACAAGCGCGCTTTCCGCATCAACCGCGACCTTATGGTCCGTGCCGCCATCATCGGCGCCATTATGGCAACCGAGCTCACCTGCATGTGCTTGGGCTCTAGCCTCACTTCTGCCTCCACTGCCGGCTTTTTGCAGAGCCTGACGGTCGTGATCGTGCCGTTTGCCAACGCCGCCCTGCTGCGCCGCGCCCCCGAACGCAAAGTGCTCGTCGGCACCGCCATCGTCACCTGCGGTATGTTGCTGCTCTCGGGCGCCGACTTCACCAGCCTGAACCCAGGCGCGCTCATCATGCTGCTCTCCGCCTTTGTCTATGCCGGCCATATCATTGTGGCGAAGCGCTTTGTCGAAGATATCGACCCGCTGGCTCTGGGCGTTTGGCAGCTGGGCTTCGGCGGCTTGTTCTCGGGTATCGCCGCATGCGTCTTTGGCGGTTTCACACTTCCCAGTACGCCCAGCGAGATCGTGGTCGTCGTCGCGCTCGCACTCATCTGCTCTGCCTACGGCTTTATCACCCAGACGCTCGTGCAGCCCCACGTGCCCGCCGAGACCACCGGCTTCGCCTTCTCGCTTGAGCCGGTCTGCTCCGCTGTCTTTTCGTTCTTCCTGGTTGGCGAGGTCCTGAGCCCCATCGCCTTCTTTGGCGCCGCCCTCATCCTAACCGGCGTCATGGTGGCAACCGTCGAGCTTCCGCGCCTCCGCGCACATGGACAAGCTCGCATGGCAGGAGCGCCCGAGCACGTCGCGTAGACCCCACTCTTCATACAGCCGTGGCATAAAGGCAACCGGTGCGCCTTTACAATAGATGCCAACAGAGTATCTGCCATAAAGGAGCCCCATGGACACCGCAACTCGCGACCGCAACATAGCAACTTGGTTGGGCGATGCGCCACAGCTGATACGTGACACTACGAACCAGCTGCTCGAGCGCATCGCCCTTTTGCGTGCCGAGCAGACTATCTACCCGGCACAAGACGACATCCTCAATGCCCTCGCCTACACGCCGGCCGACCAGGTCAAGGTTGTCATCTTGGGTCAAGACCCCTATCACGGACCCAACCAGGCCATGGGGCTGTCGTTCTCGGTCCCCGCGACGCAAACCAAGTTGCCGCCGAGCCTGCGCAACATCTATAAGGAACTCAAAGCCGATCTGGGCTGCCCCATTCCCGCCACGGGAGACCTAACCCCATGGGCACAGCAGGGCGTCCTGCTCCTCAACACCACGCTCACCGTGCGCGAGCATGCCGCGAACTCGCACGCCAAGCTGGGCTGGAGCACGCTCACCGACTACATTATCGAACGCTGCTGCCAGCTGCCCCAACCGGTAGTCTTTTTGGCATGGGGCCGCTTTGCCCAGCAGATGGTCGAAGGCAAGCTCGCCGCGATCGGTGCGGGCAAGGCAACCGGCAAGTTCTGCCTGGCATCCACGCACCCCTCGCCGCTTTCGGCCAACCGTGCCACGGCAGAACTCCCTGCCTTTATGGGGTCGCGCCCCTTCTCTGCTGCCAATCGGCTACTCGAACAGCACGGCTCGACCCCCGTCAACTGGACTTGCCTCGGCTAAAAACCGATACATCAAAAATAGCGCCCGACGGCTTCCCATCGGGCGCTTTTCCTATTCGGGCCAAATAAATTGTGTGCGGCCGGCCTCGCCGCCATCGATCAGCAGGCTCTGCCCGGTCATAAACCGGTTGGTCACGCCCACAAAGTAGATCCACTCGGCAATCTCTTGGGCAGTGGCCCAGCGCCTAAGCGGCGTGAGCTCCATAATCTGGTTCCACAGATGTTCGTCTTCCATCACGCAACGGTTGAGCGGCGTGATAACGCCACCCGGGTCCACACTGTTGGCGATGGCCTGCGGCGCCAGACGGTTTGCAAGGTTCTTGGTGTAGGCGATAACGCCGCCCTTGCTGGCGGCATAGGCGGGAAACTCCGATCCCGTATGCCCACTCGCCGACCCCACATTGACCACGGATTTGATAGCCGGCGCCGGCTTGGCGGCAAGCCCCTCCCCCACAAAGGCATAGCGCTCGGTCACGTTGATGGTGCCACACAGGTTGGCGGCGATGTCGTCGGCCGAATCCTGCGTACCGGCAACGTTCACGATCACCTGGGGTTCAAGGTCACCTGGAAACGAGTCAGGCTCGCGGACATCAACAATCAGATGGCGGTAGCGCTCGTGTTTGATCGCCGTCGGCAAAAGATCAAAGCCCACGACCTCGTGGCCCTCGTCCAAAAAGCGCTGCACGCACGCGGCTCCGATACCGCCCGAAGCGCCCGTGATCAAAACCCGCATACTTGCTCCTTAGGCGGTTGCGTGGCGCTCGAGGTACTCGGAACCCACATTCTCGCGCTCCCAGCCGCGCACGACCTTGTAGCCCACGGGGCTCAGGAAGACCTCACACAGCAGCTCGGCGACAGCGCCGGTCAGCGAGCACATAAGAACCTGCACCCAGGTCCAGCCAAAGAACGTGTGACTCACCACAATGGCAAAGACCAGGTTGTCGATAAACTGGCCAACGCCCGTGGACACATAGGAGCGGAAGGCAAAGCTCGCAAAGTTATTCTTTTTGAGCATACGGCCGAGCGACTGGTTGAGCGTGGAGTTAACCACGGCAGAAACGAGCATTGCCAGCGAAGAGCCCAGCACCACGTACCAGGTGCCACCGATGGTGGCGTTAAGGGCAGTGTTGACCTCGATCATGCCCGTGTCGTAGTAGGCGCCCCACATGCCGGGCGTGAGCGAGCATGCCCAAAAGCACAGGCTCACGGCCAGGTTGACCAGCAGCGCGAGGATAGAGATTTTGATGGATGCCTTGGCGCCAAAGCGCTTGCAGATCATGTCCTGGCACAAAAACGAGACCCAGCTCACCACAAAGCCGCAATCGAGTGCCAGATACGGCAGGCTGATGAGCTCTTTGTTGGCCAGCAGGTTCATCATGATGACACTCACGAAAAACAGCGAAACCGTTGCCGCGGGAATGCTCCGCAACAGGACCTTGTAGTCCTCCATGACCTTCTTGATCATTATGTACTCCTTTGGTTTTAGGTTTAACGAGCAGGATATCGGACCCGAACTGCTCGGACGTCCCGGTCTTGAGACGACGGTGGGTATGATAGCCGCTCACACGGCATCAGGCAAGCAAACAGCGCGGCAGCCCCGCAGGGCCACCGCGCCGATGCGTTAAAACGCTACGTTGCCAAACTCCGACAGGATAAGGTCGGGGTTGTGATCGGTTGCCCAATCCACGTTCCACGGGCTCGTGAACAGCAGCAGCTTACCGCCGCGCATGTCCTCGACGCGCAGCGTGTCGCGCGTGAGCGAAAGGCCCGGGATATCGATGGTGTCGGGGTCGTTCTGGATCCAGCGAATGTCCGTATAGGGCAGCGGCTGGCGACGGACCTCAACACGGTACTCGGCCTTGAGGCGGCGCTCGAGTACCTCAAACTGCAGTACGCCGACCACGCCCACAATGACGCTCTCCATGCCGGCACCCAGCTCGCGGAAGATCTGGATGGCGCCCTCCTGGGCAAGCTCCTCCATGCCCTTGACGAACTGCTTGCGCTTGAGCGTGTCGACCTGCGTAATGCGAGCGAACATCTCGGGGGCAAACGTCGGGATCTGCGGATACTGCACGTGGCGCTTGCCGGAGCACACGGTGTCGCCAATGCTAAAGATACCCGGATCGAACAGGCCCACGATATCGCCCGCGTACGCCTCGTCCACGATGGCGCGGTCATCGGCCATCATCGACGTGCCCGTGGCAAGCTTGAGCTTGCGGTTGCCCTGCACGTGGAAGGCATCCATGCCGCGCTCGAACTTGCCCGAGCAGATGCGCACAAAAGCGATGCGGTCGCGGTGGTTCTTGTCCATGTTGGCCTGGATCTTAAACACAAAGCCGCTAAAGTCGTCGCGGCAGGGATCGACCGGCTCATTGGTGAGCGTATCGGTATAGGCGCGCGGTGTCGGGGCAAGACGCAGGAATTCCTTGAGGAAGGGCTCCACGCCAAAGTTGGTAAGCGCCGAGCCAAAGAACGCCGGGCTCAGCTTGCCGCAGGCCACGGCATCCAAGTCGAGCTCGTCGCCAGCGCCATCGAGCAGCTCGATGTCGTCCATCAGGTTCTTATGGTTCTCCTCACCGATGAGCTCGTCCATGGAAGGATCGCCCAGCTCGGCCTCGACCTCGGCGACCTTCTTGGTGGCGTTGGCGTGACCGTCGCCCTCAAAGGCGATAACGCGACGGGTCTGACGGTCGAACACGCCGCGGAAGTTGCGGCCGCTGCCGATCGGCCAGTTCATGGGATACGTATTGATGCCCAGGACGTTCTCGATCTCTTCCATGAGCTCAAACGGATCGCGAGCCTCGTGGTCGAGCTTGTTCACAAAGGTGAAGATGGGAATGTGGCGCAGCGTACAGACCTTAAAGAGCTTTTTGGTCTGGGCCTCGACGCCCTTGGCGCCGTCGATGACCATGACCGCGGCGTCGGCGGCCATAAGGGTACGGTAGGTATCCTCCGAGAAGTCCTGGTGGCCGGGGGTATCGAGGATGTTGACGCAGGCACCGTTGTAGGTGAACTGCAGCACCGAGGAGGTAACGGAAATACCGCGCTCCTTCTCGATGTCCATCCAGTCCGAGACGGCATGCTTGGCCGAGCTCTTGCCCTTGACCGAGCCGGCGGTCTGGATGCTGCCGGTATAGAGCAGCAGCTTCTCGGTAAGCGTGGTCTTACCGGCGTCCGGGTGGCTGATGATCGCGAATGTGCGGCGCGACGAGATTTCATCCGACAGGCTTGCCATGCGGATCCTTTCTTGCATTGAGTGCATTACGTCGTTGTAACCGCACTATTGTAGCCGCGAAATGCTGCAGCAGGGCACCTATCAGGACAAATTCATCAGTTGGGGCCTAGGTAGCAGTCGATGGCGGCACTCCGCAGCAGTTCGTCTCGATCTGTAACATCTAGACGGTTTTTGAACCTCTACCTGTTACAGATTTAGACAAACAGGTGGACGTCCCAGAAAGATCTCGATCTGTAACATCTAGCCACTCAAAACGGGTCCATCTGTTACAGATTGAGATATAAGGGTAGACGGGTGGCCAATGTCTCGATCTATAAC
>CATYJC010000085.1 GCA_958407555.1 uncultured Collinsella sp.
CTACCGAGAAAATCAAATACTTCTTGACTTTTGAAATCGAGGGTAAAATCGCAGGATTCATTTTTGGTTAAACGCATAACTAAATCGCATAACCAACGCTCTGACCTGCGCGTTTACCGAAATAAGCTGGCATTAAGAAAAACGAGCACCTATATTGGTCTTGTCGAAAAGACAGCAAGTCCAAACGGCAGGGGATGCTCCGGAGGCCTCCGCAAACGGTGTCTTGCGCACGCAACTCTATGAAAAGAGGGAAGCAATGAAGATCGTAGGCGTTGCCGCCTGTACCGTGGGTATCGCCCACACGTATATGGCCCAGAAGGCGATTCAGGATGAATGCGCCGCCCGTGGCATCGAGTGCAAAGTCGAGGCTCAGGGTGGCCTGGGTATCGAGAACGAGCTGACGCAGGAAGACGTGGATTCCGCCGACCTGGTGCTCGAGTCCGTCGACGTGGGCGTCGAGAACGAGGATCGTTTTGAGCAGAAGATGGCCGAGGGAAAGTTCCTGAAGGTCGGCACCTCGGATGTAATCGCCGATCCGGTGAAGATCATTGACCAGGCCATTGAGATCATCAAGGCGACGGGCGGCGCCGTTGACGCGCCCAAGGCCGAGGCCAAGGCAGAGAAGAAGGCCGTCTCCGCTGCCCCGCAGGCCCCGACACCGGCGTCCAAGCAGTCTATCTTTGCCGATCCTGGTAAGACGCTGCTCAATGCATTCAATACCGGCGTTTCCTATTTTATCCCCATCGTCGTTATCGGCGGCGTGTTTCTCGCCTTCTCGCTGGCATCCGGTACCGCCGGCGCCAACGGCATGGAGGTTACGAACCCGCTGATGGTGAGTCTTAACACCATCGGCATGGCCGGCATCTCCATGATGATCCCGGTGCTTGCGGCTTACATCTCCTACTCGATGGCTGGCAAGCCCGCGCTCGCCCCCGGTTTTGTCCTGGGTTACCTGGTCAACAACGCAGTCGTTACCCCTAACGGCAACAGCGTTTCGACCGGCTTCTTGGGCGCCATGATCATGGCGGTTATCTGCGGCTACTTTGTCCGCTGGATGAAGACCTGGAAGGTCAACAACACCATCCAGACCATCATGCCCATCCTGATCATCCCGATTCTGACCTCGCTTGTCCTGGGCATGGCCTATATCTACATCCTGGCCACGCCGCTTGGCTTTGTGATGGACTGGCTTACCGGCGTGCTCGGCAGTCTGCAGGGCGGCTCCGCGGTTGTCCTGGGTCTGGTCATTGGCGTTATGACCGCCTTCGTTACCCCTAACGGCAACAGCGTTTCGACCGGCTTCTTGGGCGCCATGATCATGGCGGTTATCTGCGGCTACTTTGTCCGCTGGATGAAGACCTGGAAGGTCAACAACACCATCCAGACCATCATGCCCATCCTGATCATCCCGATTCTGACCTCGCTTGTCCTGGGCATGGCCTATATCTACATCCTGGCCACGCCGCTTGGCTTTGTGATGGACTGGCTTACCGGCGTGCTCGGCAGTCTGCAGGGCGGCTCCGCGGTTGTCCTGGGTCTGGTCATTGGCGTTATGACCGCCTTCGATATGGGCGGCCCCATCAACAAGACCGCCTCGACCTTCACCATGGCCATCATGGCCTCCGGCATCTACGGTCCTAATGGTATGTTCCGCGTCGCCGTCGCCGTTCCCCCGATTGCCTGTGGCCTCGCTGCGCTCATCGCCAAGAACAAGTTCGATGACGCCGACCGCCAGATGGGCATCTCCGCGCTGTTCATGGGCTGCATCGGTATTACCGAGGGCGCTATCCCCTTCGCGGTCAAGGACCTCGGTCACACCCTTCCCGGCATTTGCATCGGCTCTGCCGTGGGTGCGGCGCTTGCCGCCTTCCAGGGCATCGATTGCTACGTCCCGCACGGTGGCTTTATCGTCGCCCTTGCCACCAACAACGTCGCGCTGTTCTGCCTGGACATCGTGATTGGCGCCGTGGTCGCCGCTGCAATCCTGATTGCCATGAAGCCCACGCTCGACAAGCAGGCCAAGTAAACCTTTAAGGACTCCGGTTGTGCGGAGGGATGGATTTGACTCCGCACAACCGCCCCTACACAACAAAATCCATCCGTACTGATAGGGCCCACATCTGGGTCCCAGGGAACTTTTGTCAAAAATCCTCTGGAGAAGGAGAACAAAATGTCCAACCTCACCATCCGCCAGGCCGTTCAGGGCATGCTCAAGCTGCAGGATAGCGGCGATCACGCAACCATGGTCGGTATTGGCCCCATGAGCCCCAACCTGATTCAGGCCGTGTTCGAGCTTGCCAAGGACGAGGATTTCCCGCCCATGTTTATCGCCAGCCGCAACCAGGTCGATATGGACGAGATGGGCGCCGGTTACGTCAACGGTTGGGACCAGACGCGCTTTGCCGCCGACATCAAGAAGGTTGCCGACGAGGTGGGTTACACCGGTCCGTACTACCTGTGCCGCGATCACGGCGGCCCGTGGCAGCGCGACGAGGAGCGTAACGCCCACCTGCCCGAGGACGAGGCCATGGAGCTCGCCCGCAAGTCCTTCGTCGCCGACATGGAGGCAGGCTTTGACCTGCTGATGGTCGACCCCACCAAGGACCCCTATCAGATCGGCAAGGTTATTCCGCTCGACGTGGTGCTTCGCCGCACGATCGATCTTATCGACTACCTTGAGCAGTACCGTCGCGAGCATAACCTGCCCGAGGTTGCCTATGAGGTCGGTACCGAGGAGACCAATGGCGGCTTGACCTCTACCGATAAGTACGAGGAGTTCATTTCTCAACTGCAGCCCGAGCTCGAGAAGCGCGGCTGCCCCATGCCCACCTTTATCGTCGGCCAGACCGGTACACTCACCCGTTGGACCGAGCAGGTCGGTCATTACAACTTTAAGAATGCCCGCGAGCTCGCCGACATGGCTAAGCGCTACGGCGTGGGCCTGAAGGAGCACAATGCCGACTATCTGGATGACGCGACGCTGCTCGAGCACATCCCAGCTCACGTGACCGCTTCCAATGTCGCTCCTCAGTACGGCACCGAGGAGACCCGCGCTTACCTCAAGCTCTGCGCTACCGAGCAGATCCTGGTCGACAACGGCCTGTGCGACGATCCCTCCGACCTGTATCACACGCTGCTGGTCAAGGCTATCAAGACCGAGCGTTGGCGCAAGTGGATGACCGGCGACGACGTTAACCTGCAGGTTGACGACATTCTGGCCGACGACGAGCTCAGCCTGAAGATTCTGGATGTCTCCGGCCACTACGCGTTCAACGATCCCGAGGTCAAGGAGCAGGTCGAGAAGCTCTATCGCAACCTCGCTGCCCAGGACATCGACGGCAAGCGCTTTGTGATCGAGCACATCAAGCGCCCGATCAAGCAGTACGTCGTCGGTCTTAACCTCAAGGGCGTCACGAGCCGCATCGAGGCCGCTCTTGCCGAGTAAGTAGCTTTTCCTACGCGACGCCGGGCCTGGGGCATGTCCCAGCTGCAGGCCCGGCACATGGGACAAAGGGACTGCCCCTTTGTCCCATTCTTTTGAGTTTTAGCTTCCTTTGAAGGGGTTCACCATGAAGTTCTTTATCGATACCGCCAACCTTGACGAGATCGCCGAGGCCAAGAGCTGGGGCTGCCTGGCCGGTGTTACCACCAATCCGTCCCTGTACGCCAAGACCGGCGGTAAGCTCGCCGACTTTGAGCCCCATATGCTCAAGATTGCCGAGCTCTGCGAGGGTCTGCCCGTGTCTGCCGAGTCTACCGCCACCACGGCCGAGGGCATGATCGAGGAGGGGAAGCGCCTTGCCGCCCTCGCCCCCAACATTGTGGTCAAGCTCCCCGTCTGCGAGGCCGGCCTCGCCGCCTGCCGCGCCCTGGCCGACGCAGGCGTGCGCGTCAACATGACGCTTGTTTTCTCGCCGACCCAGGCCTTGATGGCCGCCAACGCCGGCGCTCGCTACATCAGCCCGTTTGTGGGACGCTTCGATGACATCGCCGAGGACGGTATCTCGCAGCTCGACAACGTTGTGACCTGCATCAAGAACTATGACTGGACTGGCAAAAACGTCGATGACACCGTCGAGATTATTACCGCATCCGTCCGCACGCCTAACCACGTGACCCAGGCGGCGCTGCTCGGCGCTGATATTGCGACCGTCCCCATGGCTGCTCTTAAGAAATGCCTGCATCACCCGCTGACCGACCAGGGCCTTGCCTCGTTCGAGGCTGACTGGCAGAAGGTCGTCGCTCAGGCTTAACGAGTGGATTGCCCCGGCATCGCGTCATCCGGTGCCGGGGTTGTTCTCAAGAGAGGAATTCGTATGACCAACCAGGAGCTGGCGAAGGTCGCCAATGAGGTCAGGAAGGGTGTCGTGACTGCGGTTCACGCGGCCAAGTCGGGACATCCGGGTGGATCGCTCGGTGCTGCCGACATCATGACGTATCTGTACTTTGAGGAAATGAATATCGATCCTGCCGACCCTCGCAAGGCCGATCGCGATCGCTTTGTGCTCTCCAAGGGTCACGCGGCGCCGGGCCTGTATTCGGTGTTGGCAAATCGCGGCTATTTTCCCGTCGAAGAGCTCGAGACGCTCCGCCATATTGGCAGCCGACTGCAGGGCCATCCCAACATGAACGACACCCCGGGCATCGATATGTCCACCGGATCGCTCGGTCAGGGCATCTCTGCTGCAGTTGGAATGGCGCTTGCCGCTAAGCACTGGGGCGACGGCTACCGTGTCTACACGTTGCTGGGCGACGGTGAGTGCGAGGAGGGCCAGGTGTGGGAGGCGGCCATGTTTGCCGGCAACCATGCGCTCGACAATCTTGTTGCCGTCGTCGACCACAACGGCTTGCAGATTGACGGCACGATCGATGAGGTCAACTCGGCGATGCCGCTCGCTGACAAGTTCCGCGCCTTTAAGTGGCATGTGATAGAGCTAGCCGATGGCAACGACATGGCGCAGATTGAGGCGGCTTTCGCTGAGGCTCGTGAGGTGACCGGCACGCCCGTCGCTATCATCGCCGAGACGGTGAAGGGCAAAGGCGTCTCCTTTATGGAGAACCAGGTTGGTTGGCATGGCAAGGCGCCCAATGACGAGCAGTTTGAGCAGGCCATGGCCGGGCTCGCGGCAGCAGGAGAGGAGCTCTAATGGCAGAGGTCAAAAAAGTCGCCACGCGCGTAAGCTACGGCGAGGCGCTCGTCGAGCTGGGCAATGAGCACGATGACTTTGTAGTGCTCGATGCCGACCTGGCTGCCGCTACGCAGACGGGTAAGTTTAAGGCTGCGCACCCTGAGCGCTTCTACGACGCCGGCATTGCCGAGAGTAACTTGATGGGGCTCGCCGCCGGCATTGCGACCACGGGCCACGTCGCCTTTGCGAGCACCTTTGCCATGTTCGCCGCCGGCCGCGCGTACGAGCAAGTGCGTAATTCCATCGGCTATCCGCACCTCAACGTCAAAATCGGTGCCACACATGCGGGTATCTCGGTCGGTGAAGACGGCGCCACGCATCAGTGCTGCGAGGACATCGCGCTCATGCGCACGATCCCGGGTATGACGGTAATCGTTCCCGCCGATGACATCGAGGCTCGCGCTTGCGTGCGCGCTGCCTATGAGTTTGAGGGGCCGGTCTACATGCGTTTCGGCCGTCTGGCAACGCCGGTCATCAACGACCACGAGGACTATGAGTTCAAGATTGGTCGCGGCGTGGTCGTGCGCGAGGGGTCCGATGTGACTATCGTCGCATGCGGCCTCATGGTCGCCGAGGCGCTTGAGGCTGCCGAGGCGCTCGCTGCCGATGGCATCGATGCCGAGGTCATCAACATACACACGATCAAGCCGCTCGATGAGCGCCTGGTGGTTGCCAGCGCCAAGAAGACTGGTCGCGTGGTCACCGCCGAGGAGCATTCGATTATCGGTGGTCTTGGCGAGGCCGTGGCCTCGGTGCTCGCGGAGCAGCATCCGGTGCCGATGCGACGCGTCGGCGTGCGCGATGTGTATGGTGAGTCCGGCCCTGCGGTCGATTTGCTGCACAAGTACGGTTTGGACGCCGACGGCATCGAAGCTGCGGTCAGGTCTGTGTTGTAAGGAAGGTTTCCATGGGATTTGTATCTGCCAACCAAGTGACGATCGGGTATACCGCCGCCTCGCGCGAGAACGCCCTGCATTATTTGTCCGAGCAGGCAATCGAGCTCGGCTTTGCCGATGACGCATCTGCCGTAGAGGCTGCCTTTATTGCTCGCGAGAACGAGGCCGAGACCGGGCTTGTCGCCGGTTTTGCCGTTCCGCATGCCAAGAGCGATGCGATCCATACGCCGGGTGTGGCCGTGCTCAAACTGTCCGAGCCTGTTGAGTGGCCGAGCTTTGATGGCGTACCCGTCGATGTGGCGCTCGCGCTGTATGTTCCCGCGGGCGAAGCAGGAACCACGCACCTGCGTCTGCTCTCCAAGGCTGCCGTGATGCTGATGGATGCCGGCTTCCGTGACAAAGTACGTGCGAGCACCGATCCCGTTGAGATTGCGGAGCTCATCAATAGCGGACTCGAAGACTAGAACGGTCATCCCGTTCAATCAATCGATTCTTCTCCAAGGAAAAGGGCCGCGACGCCATAGGGGTGTCGCGGCCCTGTTTGCGTTTCCCCAGATAAAACCTGCCAAAATAAACCTGTCCCTTTTTGGCAGGTTAATCGGGGACTATTTCACCGCAACTTAGGGCACGGTTAGGAAGTGTGCACCTTAAAGAGTGGAGCCCATGATTAGAGAGGTCGCACTCGTCTCTCTAAATGTCTCTCTAAAGGGAAGGTTGGTTAGAGAGATAGCATTAGGCAATCTAGCAGCGAATTCGATACATCTCTCTAAATGTCTCTCTAAAACAAGGCATTTATCTCTCTAAAGTTAGAGAGATAAATCTATTGTTTTAGAGAGACGGAATGCCAAAATTCGTCCGTCAGCTACCATCTGCCAAAAATGGCGGATAAAGGGCTCATTGAAGTAATGGGCTCATCGACGAGCCGCAACCGCCGCTATCGGAAGAAGTAGATGCAGCCGAGTCGCCCCTCTTGTGTCTCTCGAAGTAGATGGGTGCTAGAGGGGCGACTGCCTCGTGATATTTCCCCAGATAAAACCTGCTAAAACAAACCTGCCCCTTTTTGGCAGGTCAGTTGACGCAGTGCAGGTTGAGCATATGCGAGCGAGCAGACCCCGGGTGCGGTAAGGTGACGTGAAACAAGCGGGCGCTGACCTTTTGGTCGCGCCCGTGAAGTTGAACGTCAGATTGCCGTGCCCGGAGCCCGCGCAGCGCCGAGCAGGTACGCCGTTTGTAAAACGGCGTAACCTAAAGATTCATGTTGCCGTGGATGTAGGGGGTGACCTCGGGGGAGATATGGCCGCAGCCCAGCTCGCGCAACGCAGACTCGATCGCAGCGGGCAGCGGGGCCTTGCCCCCGTCGTCGACGGCGCTACCGCCGAGAGCGGCAATTTTGGTGACATCTGCGGGAGCGGCTTCGATATGCATGCAGCCGCCGACCAAGCGCGCGCGAACCTGCGCCAGACCAAGATCGTGCAGGTAATCCTCGCAGGCGCGGATTAAATCGACCTTCTCGCGCGTCAGCTTCTCACCCGTGGGGACGCGCGTGGCAAGACAGGCTCCCGCCGGCAGGCTCCAAACGGGATAGCCCCATGCACGCAGCAGCTTGCGCTCTTCGTCCTTGGTAAAGCCGACCTCCATAAGAGGGGAGC
>CATYJC010000086.1 GCA_958407555.1 uncultured Collinsella sp.
GCATCGGTGCCCTGATTGGCTCGCATACCGGCCCCGGCACGGTGGCCGTCTTCTTTATGGGCGACAAGCGCGTGGATTAGCGTTTGTGGGCTGGCTGACGGTTTTAACGGCTGCGCCTGTCCCTCCTGACACTTGATAACAGAAAAAGGCCCGTCCCGTTGTTTGCGGGACGGGCCTTGCTGTTGCGGCTAGCGTTTCTTTCCGCGGAAGAAAAAGCCGTGCAGCGAGGGCTTGAGTCCGCGGTTGGCGCGACGTTCCTCGATATGATCGTGGATCGAAGCGACGCGTTCGATGACTTCGTCGGGGATCGGCACATCGGGATTCATGTTCTCGACCTGGCTGACCTCGGCGGCGGCGACCTGGTCGATAATGGGCACATCGTCGCGCGAGATGACGGGCGTGGCGTCTTCCTTCATCTTGCGATAGCGCTGCATCATGTCGGTCTGAAGCTGCTGGGCCGAAGGCGGCGTCCAGATGATGGCATTGGCGCCGGCAGCGATGGTCTCACGGATGCTCTCGGGCGTCTTGCCGCCCGGTGCGATGAGCGGCAGGTTGGGATAGTGCTCGCGCAGTTCACGCAGGACCTGCGGCGTGTTCTTGCCGGCCGCGATGTTGAGGATCTTGGCTCCGGCGCGCACCTTGGCGTGAGCATCGTCGTCGCAGCGAACGACCGTGGCGATGACGGGGATGTCGGCGATGTTGGTGATGTGCTCGACCATCTCGGCGGTAGCGGGGGAATTGACCACGCAGCCCGCCGCGCCCTGCATCTCGGAGACGGCCGCCATCTGCACGGAACGCTTACCGGTGGTGGTGCCGCCGCCAACGCCCACAAAGACCGGGCACTCGGCAACAGTCAGCAACGCTTGCGTAATGGCGGGCTGCGGCGTGAAGGGGTAGACGGCAAACACGGCGTCGGCATTGGAGTTGCGGATGACCGCCACGTCGGTGGTGTAGATGAGCGATTTGATGCGGCGGCCAAAGAGCGTAAAGCCGCTGGCCCCCTCGATCTCATCGGGCATACGGAGGGCTGCCTTGCGCAGACGCCCGTCGATGGGCAGCGGCTCCATGGGCAAAAGGCCGTTGGGAGTTACGGCCACCTGGGGCTCGGTAAATTCGTCTGCAAGCTCAACCTCGGAGAAGTCGACCGAGGCGACGATGTCCTCGTGAACCTCGGCGGGAACATCGATGGGGGCTTGGTCGTTCGTCGCGGCAGGCGTCTCGAAGGAGCTGGTGCCGACAAAGGCGTCGACGCGCTCGTTCAAATCGTTGAGAGAATCCATGGCGGTCCGTTTCTATGCTGTGCGGTCGGCAGTGTACGACCGGCGTTGCGAGTGCTAAATCGTTTGACGAGTTGATTTTTCCCCGCTGCGCCATCCGTTAGACTGAAGGGCCGGCGAACGTGAAGGAGCTGTGGTGGCGGGAATCGAGGTGCTATCTTGAATGTCCCGTATACAAAAGAGAGGTAACGCGGTATGGAATTCTCGGCAATGTTGGGCTCGATTGGCCTATGCGTGGGCGCAATCGTTGCCGCCGCGGTCATCTACTTTGCGGTCACGGCCATTAAGGGCAAAAAGGCCGAGCGCAAGGAGCGTGAAGCGCTTGCGCGGCATGAGGACCAGCAGGACAGGCGCGCACGGCGATAGCTTGTTGAGTTTTGAATCCGTGCGCTAGCTGCGTTTTCGGACCAGGGCGATATAGAAGCCCTCAAAGTCGCGACTGGGCGGAATGGTCAGCGTGCCGGGCATGCCGTTGGCAATGGCCGAGACGTGGCCTTCGGCAATGGCTTCGGTAAGGGCGTTGCACTCGATATGCGGATCCTCGCCGGCACCCTGGGCGCGACGCGCTTCGCTTTCGCTTGGCGTGCCGTCGAGGGGGATGAGCTCGCAGTCCATGTGCTTGTCGAGGGTCTCTTGCAGGGCATCCTCGTTTTCCTGCGGCAAGATCGAACAGGTCGAATAGACGAGCGTGCCGCCCGGTTTGAGGGCCCCCATGGCGCGGTCCAGAAGCGCGCGCTGCGAGCGGGCGCACTTAACGAGCAACTGTTCGGTGAGGCCGCGCAGGCTCTTTTCGTTGCCGCTGATGACGGTGCCCGTGCCGGTGCAGGGGGCGTCGAGCAGGATACGGTCAAAGCGGAAGAACTCGTCGAGCTCGCGTGCGTCAATGCGCATGACGGGCACGTTTTTGGCGCCCTGGCGGCCCAAGTTTGCCTCGAGCTTTTCGGCGCGGGGAATGCTCATCTCACAGGCGGTGAGGTGCGCCTGTCCCTGGGTGAGGGCGGCGATCTGCGTCGTCTTGCCGCCGGGGGCCGCGCACATGTCCAGGATGTCCTCGCCGGCCTGGGCGCCCAGCACCAAAGGCGGCATCATGGACGACAGGCTCTGCAGGTAGATCTTGCCGTCACGGTAGATGTCGAGGTCCCACAGGTCGGATACCTGGGCGTCGGGCAGGATGAAGGCATCCTGATACCACGCGACGGAGCGGTGGGCGATCCCGGCGGCGTCGAGTGCCGCGGCAATGTCCTCGGCGGTCGCCTTGAGCGTGTTGGCGCGCAGCGTGACCGGGCGCGCGGCTGCGGCGCCAAAGCCTTCGATCATGAGCTCGGCATCGGCAGGCGTATAGGCGCCAGCAATCGTGTCGACCATAAAGCGCGGCAGGTCGATGGCACAGGGAAGGGCGGCAAGCTGATCGGAAAGCTCGGTGGCGGCAAACTGCCTAAGCTTGAGCTCGGGCTTAACCTGCTTTTTCTGCCTACGACGACGCGGCTTCGACATCCGTCTTTCCTTCCCGTCCCAATTTGACTACTTTCCGGGTACGCTGCTGCTGGCGTGTTTTAGTACTGGCTCTCGTGCTTGCTAAAGAAGTCGAAGCGCGGGGGCAGCGGCTTCACGCGGTGCTCGCCGGGCTTCTCGCCCAGGCTCTCCACAAACTCGTCCGTTGAGGCAAAGATGTTGTCCCAGCTAAAGAAGGCGACCGGGTCGACGTCGAAGTACTCGCAGATGAGCTCGCAGCCGGCCGGGACGATGCCGTGCATCAGGACGGTCGCCACGCGCAGCTCGGTAAAGGCGTCGACCAGGGCCTGCTTCATGGCGGCGTTGGCTGGCTCGCCCTCGAGCTTGTTGGCGGCCTTGGAGGCATCGCTCCAGCGCTTGTTGGCGGCGCGCAGGTAGTCGTCGCACACGGCGAGCGCGCGGTGCGTCTCGAACTTGTACATGGCCTGCTCAAAGGCAAGGGCGGCCTGCTCGGCAGCCTCGACCACGGCGGCAGAGGCTGCGCCGGCCGGAATGCAACCGTTGCGGTACGGGCTCTCGTCGCCCTCCTTGACGGCGACGCCGTAGAAGCAGCTGCGGGCCAGGCGGTTGAACACGCCGGTCAAAAGGGCGCTCTCCTTAAGGGCCGGATCGATGACGCGCTTGTCGTCGCAGGCGCGCACCTCGTTGCCGTCCTTGTCCTTGCCGGTCACACGCGTGTCATATGCCTTGGGGCTAAAGCTCACCGGCTTCTCGGACAGGCCGAGCGACAGCCAATGCGCGCGCATCTGCTCGCAGGTGTAGTGGTTGAGCAGGTCGTCTGCCGGCGGGGGAGGCGTCTGCGAGGACGAGCTGGCCTTTTTGCCCATGTAGAGCAGGTGGTAGCAAGCGCTGACGGTGCTCTGCGTAAGGTTCCAGCCCAGGGCCTCCCACATGGCGGTCTGCGCGATGCAGTAGAAGTAGATGTTGTCCTGACCGATGAACTGGTAGATCTGCGCGTCGTCCGAGCACCACCAGTCGCGCCAGTCGAGTGAGCTGTGCTGATAGGTGGGCGCGGGGACCTGCGTGGAATCGGCGGCGGGCTCGCCCATGAGGGCGGCGTCCTGGGCGGCGACACCCTCAGTTACGCCGGCGGCCTTGGCATCGCGTGCGAGCACGGTGCGCGTATAGCTGATGGGCGCCCACAGGCTCTCGGGCCAGCACCAGCAGGTGACGTCGTTCACGCCGTCGACCTCGGGCACCGGAACGCCCCAGTCGATGTTACCGGTGATGCGGAAGGGCACGAGCGCCTTGCCGCTGCGGAAGCGCACACCGCCGTTGGCGAGCACCGCGTGGGCGTCGTCGCGCTCCTTCCAGCTGGGGAAGGTGACGGTAAAGCTGCTCTTGTTGCCCTCGGGTTCCAGCACGGTGTGCTCGGGGAGCTGGTCCTCGACGGCGTCGAAGGCCTCGCGGAACTTGTTCTGAATGTAGAGCTGAGCCGGCAGCAGCCACTCTTCCATGGTCTTGGAGACCACGGAGCGAACCTGCGGGTTCTGGGCGAGCTTGGCGGTGTAGGTCTTCATAAAGTCGAGGTAGGCCGGCAGGTCGAAGTAGAGGTTGTCGACCGGGCGCAGCTCGGGCACCTCGCCGGTGAGCTGGCTCTTGGGCGCGATGAGCTCCTCGGGCTCAAACTGGTGACCCAGGTCGCACTCGTCGGCGTACGCCTTCTCGGACTTGCAGCCCTGAATGGGGCAGCGGCCGATCACCTGACGGCCGTTGAGGAACGTGCCGGCCTTGGCGTCGTAGAACTGCAGCGTGGAGCGCTTGGAGATGGTGCCCTGCTCGTGCAGGCGCTCGATAATCTCGGCGGTCACTTCGTTGTGAATCTGCGCAGCCGGCTCAAGGCCCGAGCCGCCGTAGATATCGCAGCTGATGTTGTAGTTGTTGAGGGTCGCGGCCTGGCGGGAGTGATTGGACTCGACGTACTCGCCGATGGACTTGTCGTAGCCTTCGTTCTCCTTGAGCTTGCGGTAGCTCTCCATGATGGGCGAGCCGTAGCAGTCGGTGCCCGAGGTGAAGATAACGTTCTCGCGGCCCAGACGGTCGCGCAGGAAGCGGGCGAAGAAGTCGGCCGGGACAAAGACGCCGCCAACGTGGCCAAAGTGAAGGCCCTTGTTGCCGTAGGGCTCGCCGGCGGTAACGATGGCGCGGCGAGGCCAGCTGGGACGGTCGTTCATGGAGTATCTAGATGCCATGGGACTCCTTCGCATATGGTGAGGGCGCAGCCGGGCGCAAGGCCTGGCGACGCGGTGGTCAATTCGTGCATATCGTTCGACATTATCGCACATGCGGGCGGGTACGTGGCAGGGGCGCTATCCTAAGATGCTATGAATGAGATTTCCAACATACATGCGTTTGAGGACGAGGTTTTTCTGCACGCCTGCTTTGTGTGGGGGATGGCCGTGCTCGGCGCATTTGCCGTGTGCCTGGTGCCGGTGTTCATGCTGCTGGGTGGACCCGCGGACCTGGATGCGGCTGACGCGGGTGGCTTGACGGCGGTCATGGGCTGGACAGTCGGCTTGGCTGCGGTCTCGATGGCGTCGTTTGCCGTACACGAGCTGGTGCATGCGGTGTTCTTTAAGCTGTTTGCGCCTGCCGGTGCGCGCGTGACCTTTGGGGCGAACCTCGAGACATGCATGATCTATGCCTGCGCCGAGGGCGTTGTGTATTCGCGCCGGCGGTACATGGTCATTTGCCTGGCGCCGACGGTTGTTTTGACGGCGGCGTTTGCCTTGGGCTTTGCGTTTTCGGGCTATCCTCTGCTGTGCTACCTGGCGGCCGGCTTGCATTTGTCGGGCTGTGTGGGCGACTGGTATTACGTGCGGACCATTTTGCGCGACCGCTGCATTGTCGCCTGCGAGGACACGTCCTTTGGCGTTCGCTTTTTCGCAAGGTAGTCTTTTTGGGATGCTTTTTCTGGGACGGGGATTAAAAAATCATTAGGTACGCAATGATTTTTAAATCCCCGTCCCAGAAAAATCATTGTGGGAGAGGAGATGTTGATGAAGCCGTTGCTGTTGCACGCCTGCTGTGCGCCGTGCTCGCTGGAGCCGGTCCGCCTGCTGCGCGAGGAGGGGTTTGAGCCCACGATTTGCTGGACCAACCCCAATATTCAGCCGCGCGATGAATGGCAACGCCGCTTGGACGAGCTGCGCCGGTGGTGTGCTGATGGCGACATCGAGCTCATTGAAGCAGGCGAGGACCGCGAGCGCTGGGAGGCCGGTGTGGCCCCGTTGGGCGCCGATCGACCCCGTCGCTGTCGTGCGTGCTATGCCCTGCGCTTGGCCGAGGCGTGCCGCGTGGCCCAGGAGCGCGGGTTTGAGTTTGTGGGCACGACGCTCGCCGTCTCGCCGTATCAGCTGTTCGAAACCTGCAATGATGTGTTGGAGCGTCTGGCTGCCGCTCGCGGTCTCACTCCGGTGATTCGCGATTTTCGTCCGTATTATCCCGAGGCCACGCGTCGCTCGCGCGAGCTTGGCATGTATCGGCAGAACTACTGTGGTTGCCGCTTCTCGGCTGTCGAGGCGGCCATGGACCGCGCCCGTATCCGCGACGAGCGCAAAGCCGCCAAAAAGTAGTTCATTTGGGACGTCAGCCTGCTAGGATGTAGAGCGGACTTTAGCTATATAAGGAGTATCCGACGTGTCTATGCGTACCGATGATTTTGACTATAACCTTCCTGAGGAACTGATTGCCCAGGCGCCTGCCGAGCCGCGTGACTCCTGCCGCCTGCTGGTGGTTGATCGCAAGGGCTCCCAGGCGGGAACGCCGCTGGAGCACGGCGGTACCGTCGAGCACCGCATCTTCCGTGACATCATTGACTATATCGAGCCGGGCGATGTGCTCGTCATCAACAAGACGCGCGTGATGCCGGCCCGCCTGATCGGTCACAAAGCCGGCTCGGGTGGCGTGGTCGAGACGCTGCTGCTCAAGCGCCGCGAGGATGTTGACCCGCTGGGCCATGTTTGGGAGTGTCTGGTCAAGCCGGGCAAGCGTCTGAAGCCCGGTGCTCAGATTGAGTATCGCGCCGGTGGCGCCCATGCGCCCGAGGGCGCGCCCGTGGTGCTGACGGCCGAGGTCATCGACTTTGTCACCGATAGCCGTGGCGGCCGTCTGGTGCGCTTCGAGCCGGCCGGTTGCAATGCTGCCGGCGAGCCGCGCACGCTCGACGAGGCCATCCACGCCGCCGGTCACGTGCCGCTGCCGCCCTACATTACCGATTACGAAGGCGATCCCGAGAAGTACCAGACCGTCTACGCCATGAAGGAGGAGCATTCGGCCGCTGCTCCCACGGCGGGCCTGCACTTCACGCCCGAGCTCATGGCGGCTATCGAGGCTAAGGGCGCGAAGTTTGCCGCTGTCGAGCTCGAGGTCGGTATCGATACCTTCCGTCTGGTGGAGGAGGACGACCCTACGCAGCACGTCATGCACACCGAGCGCTACCACGTGTCGCAGGAAGTTGTCGACGCCGTGCATAAGGCGAAGGCCGAGGGGCACCGCGTAATCGCCGTCGGCACCACCGCAGTGCGTTCGCTCGAGAGTGCGTTTGACGCGGACGCGCCGGTGTCCGATCCGGCTGTGACGGCGCGCTATTTTGAGGGCCGCGAGGACGGCGCTGACACGCTCGGCCGCGGTGACATCGTGGTGCGCGAGAACGCGACAACGCAGCTCTACCTCATGCCCGGCTCGACCTATCACGTGGTTGACGCACTGATCACGAACTTCCACGTGCCGCGCTCTACGCTCATGATGCTCGTGAGCGCGCTTGCCTCCCGCGACCAGATCATGGATGCCTACGCCGCTGCTATCGAAGAGCGTTACCGCTTCTTCAGCTTTGGCGACGCCATGCTCATTTGTTAGTTACGCGGTTCTACGAACCGCGTAACTGCTCGACGCTGCAAACGCCCCTAAGCG
>CATYJC010000087.1 GCA_958407555.1 uncultured Collinsella sp.
GGGATTCGAACCCCCAGCCTTGTGCGTGTAAAGCACCTGCGCTAACCGTTGCGCCAATCGCCCGCAGGGATTGAGTATAGCGGAAACCATGCGTGGTTCACCGCTAATTCATAACGAAAACTAAGCGGCGACTTTAGCGCCCTTGTCCTCGTCGATAAAGAAGCGCTTGTACCAAATGAGGAACGTCAGCGTGGTATAGATCTTGCGCTGGTTGAGCGCACGGCCCTCAAAGTGATCGTCGAGCAGTTTCATGAGCGCATCGGTGTCAAAGAAATCGGCGGCCCACGGTGCGGTGAAGTATTCCTTTACGTAGTCGTAGTACTTTTGCTCGCGCAGCCAGAACTTGACCGGTACGGGGAAGCCCACTTTCTTGCGCGTTGCCCACTCGTCGGGCAGCGTGCGGTTGGCGGCGTGACGCAGGACGAGCTTGCAACCTTCTTCGTTAACACGGTAGTTGGCGGGAATGTGCTCGGCAAACTCCATGACCTTCTTGTCCAGGAACGGGACGCGAAGCTCCAGAGAATGCGCCATGCACATTTTGTCGGCCTTGAGCAGAATGTCGCCCGGCAGCCACATGTTCATATCCAGATACTGTTTCTTGGAAAGCTCGCAGCAGTTGGGAACCTGCTTGTAGTACTCGGCGCACATCTCGGCGGCGTTCTTGCCGGTGTCATAAGCGGGCTTGAGCACCTCGTCGACCTCGGAGGGATCGAACACCTTTGCCTGACCCACATACCAGCGCTCGGGAACCTCGGCGCATTTCGTCAGGAAGTTGTGACCCTTAAAGTAGGGGAGATGCTGAACGAGTGAGCCCAGGGCGCGACGTACACCGAGCGGCACGCGCTTCTTAAAGGTGCGCATCTCGGGGGTGTCCTCGTACCACTCATAGCCGGCAAACAGCTCGTCGGCACCCTCGCCCGAAAGGACGACGGTGACCTCCTTGGAAGCCATCTGCGCCAGATAGTACAGCGGCACGCTGGACAGGTTCGATTGCGGCTCGTCCATGTGGTACTGGATATCGGGCAGTGCATCAAAGAACTCGTCGGCGGTGATCATCTTGCGCACGTTCTTGATGCCCAGCTTGTCGGAAAGCTCGGCGGCGTAGTTGGTCTCGTTGAAGTTCTTGTAATCGAAGCCGACAGAATACGTGGTGTCGGGCATGAGACAGGCGGCAATGTAGCTGGAGTCCACACCGCCAGAAAGGAACGAGCCCACCTTAACATCGGCAATTCGGTGCGCAGCGACGCTTTCGTGCACGACCTTGTCGCACTCGTCCACGTACTCCTCGAAGGTCTTGGAGTTGTCGTCGGTGAAGTCACAGCTCCAGTAACGCTTGATGTCCATGGTGTTGGTCGTCAGGTCATACGTAAAGCAATGCGCCGGGGCAAGCTTGAACACACCCTTAAAGAAGGTCTCCTCCGTGGCGGGGAACTGCAGCGTCAGGTAGGGGCGCAGCGCGTCGTGGTTGACAGCCTTCTCAAACTTGGGATGGTCCAGGAAGCTCTTGATCTCGGAGCCAAACAGCAGCGAGCCATCGGATGCCTGGTAGTAATAGAACGGCTTGATACCAAAGATGTCACGAGCGCCAAAGAGTTTGTTCTTGTTCTGGTCGTGAATCACGAACGCGTACATGCCGCGCAGGCGGTTGACCAGGTCTTCGCCCCACTCCTCGTAACCGTGTACCAGGACCTCGGTATCAGCGTTGCAGTGGAAGGCGTAGCCGGCTGCCTCCAGCTCGGCGCGAAGCTCCTGGAAGTTGTAGATCTCTCCGTTGAAGACAATCGTGACCTTGCCGTCGTCGCTCGACATGGGCTGGGCTCCAGCTTCGGAAAGATCGAGAATCGAAAGACGACGAAAACCAAGGGCAACGTTGTCGACGATATGCTGGCCGCCCATATCGGGACCACGGTGGATGATGCGATTCATCATGGCCGTGAGAACCAGCTCACTCTGTTCATCTGTACCGGTAAAACCGACAAAACCGCACATGCAAGATCCTTTCTGCTGACGGCTCAGGTGTACTGCCGCAAGGATTGCGGCAGCTGATGTCAAATAATCTTTACTATCATGCCAATCTTTTGTTTCGTGATAGGGCATAAGCGCCGAGCGAACCGAAAAAACCACGTCCCGATCTTCAGGCGTAGCGGCGGGACGTGGTTGCGAACGCTATGTTAAAGAACAGCACCCAGATTTCCTTGGTTTTACACGGGGTGAACACTGTTGCCATTTATTAGACCACGGCACAGTCCATGCAATTTTTTAGAAGGCTGTGATGCGCGCAAGGTCAGGTGGCATATTAGGATGGTTGATAATACAGAATGTTTCATCGTTTCTGCCGCGGGACGTCTTCTGCCCTTTAAGGCTGAATTTAGCGAGAGAGGTCTTTGTATGTCGAGTCCGACACAAGAGAAGCTAACTCTGATGCGCTATATAGAGTTGCTCGAGGAAGATGACCTTGTTGTTTCCAGACCGAGCGCTTCGTGCGACCAGCGCATTGAGTTTGCGACTGATGACTCGCGTCAGGTGCGTCCGGGCACGTTGTTTGTCTGCAAGGGCCGTGCGTTTAAGCGCGAGTACCTGCTTTCGGCAATCGCCGATGGCGCCGTGGCCTACGTTTCCGAGGTCGATTACGATGTTGATCTTCCCGCGGTGATTGTGAGCGATATTCGTCGCACGCTCGCCGTGGTGGCAGATGCCTTTTATGGGCACCCGTCAGGTAAGGTGAAGGTCTGCGCCTTTACAGGCACCAAGGGCAAGTCGACCTGCAGCTTTTATCTGCGCGGCATCCTCGCCAACGAGGCCAAGCTTACGGGCTGTCATCGACCCGCTCTTAATACGGGCATTGAGTTCGATGACGGCATCGAGACGGGCCCTTCCAAGCTGACGACCCCCGAATCCTTCCTGCTGCAGTCTCGCATCGCACATGCTGCGGAGGCGGGTGCCCCGTGGCTGGTTATGGAGGCATCGAGTCAGGGCCTCAAATACGAGCGTACGGGCAAGATTGACTTTGAAGTCGGCGCCTTTACCAATATCGGCGAGGATCACATTTCGCCGATTGAGCATCCGACGCTCGAGGATTACTTTGCCAGCAAGCTCAAAATCTTCTTGCAGAGCCGTTTTGCCGTGGTCAATCTCGATATGGATAAGGTCGATCGCGTGCTCGAGGCGGCATCTCGTTGCGAACGTACGGTGACGTTCTCCCTGACCGACGAGCGTGCCGACGTGCTTGCGCTGGCGATTCGCAATGGCGACTGCGGCGTGGTGGCAACGGTGCGCACGCCCCGTTTTACGCGTGACATTGTGATTCCCACGCCGGTTAAGTTCAATGTGTCCAACGCGCTTGCCGCTATTGCCTGCGCCGAGGCCCTGGGCATTTCCGAAGAGGGTATCGTCCATGGCTTTGAGGGCGTCTTCGTTCCCGGTCGTATGGAGCTCTATCCGTCCGTATCGGGCAAAATCCTGGGCATCGTCGATTTTGCACATAACGGCATGAGCCTCGAGACACTCCTGCGCGACTTGCGCGAGAACTATCCCGAGCGCGAGCTGGCGGTTGTATTTGGCGCTACGGGCGGTAAGGGTGTCGATCGACGCACCACGATGGGCATCGCCGCTGGCAAGTATGCCGACCGAATCGTGATTACCGAGGATGACCCCGGCCCCGAGGATGTCGAGGACATCTGCGCCGAGATCGCGCGCAACGTTCAAGCGCAGGGAAATGATAACTGGCAAATCGTGACTGATCGCGTTGCCGCTATCGAGACTGCCGTGCGCGAAACTGTCCGTCCTGCCGTGGTCATCGTGACCGGTAAGGGCGAGGAAGAGTGTATGCTGCGCAAGAACGGACCCGAGCCTTGTGAGCGCGACGGTTCGATTCTCAAGCGCACCCTTGCGGCGTACGACGCCTAGACCAGCCCCTTCTATGTAAACGGAGTGACCATGTCCCACAACATCCTGCCGACCGTTGCCGAGCTTTCGGGCGAGATGCGCGAGCGCCTTGCCAAGGTCAAGTATGTCTTTACCGATCTGGACGCCACGATGCTCGCCCCCGGCTCGTGCGTGCTGCGCGATAACGACGGCAATCCCTCGACCAAGCTCGTCGAGGCGGTTGTCGCGCTCGCCCGTGCCGGCATCCAGGTGGTTCCCACCTCGGGTCGCAATCGCACCATGATCCATGAGGACGCCCGCGTGCTCGGCCTCAACTCCTACATCGGCGAGATGGGCGGCCTGGTCATGTACGACCTCAAGGCCAACGACTGGGAGTACCTGACGGGCGACATGCCCTACGACCCCGCCTGCGGTCTCACGCCGCACCAGGTGATCGAGCAGACCGGCGTGTGCGAGAAGATCCTTGCCCGCTGGCCGCACAAGATCGAATACCACAACGACATGTCGACCGGCTACAAGTACCGTGAGGTCACCGTCGGCATGCGCGGCGATGTGCCCGACGATGAGGTCCAGGCCATCCTGGACGAGGCCGGCTGCGGTCTGGTCTGGGCTTGCAACGGCCATCTGACTCACCTGTCCAAGCCGACGACGCTCGAGCTTAATCGCGTCGAGGACGGCCGCGCCTTCAACATCAATCCGGCGGGTCTCAACAAAGGCGTTGCCATTGCGCGCTTCTGCGAGCACCTGGGGATCGAGCGCGAGGAGACGCTTGCGCTCGGCGACTCCGAGTCCGACTTCTACATGGCCGACCATGTTGGCATGTTCTGCCTGGTCGAGAACGGTCTGACGAGCGCCGGTGCCCCGGAGTTCTTGGACGCCTGCGACAATGCCTATATTACGCGCGGCAAGATTATCGACGGTTGGGTGGCAACGGCCGAGCTGTTGGTCGCGGCCCGTTCGTAGCGCGACGCATCACGCATGGTCGCATTTTTCGAGAGAGAATCTGGTGAGGTAATGTCCGATATCGATAATCTGGCCGGGGACACGCGTCCGATCGGCGTGTTCGACTCGGGCCTGGGCGGCTTAACGGTCGCGCGCGCGATCGCAACGGCGCTTCCGCACGAGTCCGTCTACTATTTCGGTGACACTAAACGCTGCCCTTATGGCACCCGCACCGAGGACGAGGTTCGCTCGTTTGCGCTGCAGGCGGGCCGCTGGCTATCGAGGCACGACGTTAAGATCATGGTCATCGCCTGTAACACGGCGACCGCCGCGGCCTTGCGTCTGGCTCAGCAAGTGCTCGACGTTCCCGTGATCGGCGTGATCGCCCCGGGCGCACGCGCCGCCATCAACAGCACGCGTACGCGTCGCGTGGGCGTGCTCGCCACCAACCTCACCATTCGCTCGGGTGCCTACACGCGCGCCATCCAGGACTTGGATGCTGGTGTCGATGTGTATGGCTGCCCGGCTTCGAGCTTTGTCGAGGTCGTCGAGCACGAGCTCGCCTCGGGCGCGCATCTGCAGGAGCAGTGGCTCGAGAACGAGGATATTTTTGATACGCCAGCCGTTCGCGCGCTGGTCAACGCCACGGTCGAGCCGCTGCACGATCGCGGCATCGATACCGTGGTGCTCGGCTGTACGCACTTCCCGCTGCTGGTGGGTCCCATCCGCCATGCGCTGGGACCCGGGGTGCGCGTGGTGAGCTCCGCCGAGGAGACCACCCGCGAGCTGACCGATATCCTCACGCGTCGTGAGCAGCTGGCGGGCGATACCGCCGACCCGCAGCATCGCTTTGCCACCACGTCTGACAACATTGCCGAGTTTGCGGTGGCGGGTAGCTTTATCTTTGGTCAGCCGCTCAAAAGCATCGAGCATGTCGATATCGACGAACTCGGTTAGGCACGCAATGTCGCCGGAGTCCTCGCCATATCTTTTGCCGAAAGGATAGTTCCATGGAATACATGCAGGTCAACCGCGCCAACGGCCGTGCCGCCAACGAGCTGCGCCCCGTTAAGCTCACCCGCGGCGTCATGAAGCACGCCCACGGCTCGTGTCTGGCGGAGTTCGGCGACACGCGCGTACTGTGCGCCGCCACTATCGAGGAGGGTGTGCCGGGTTGGCGCAAGGGCGCCAAGGCCGGCTGGGTAACGGCGGAATATGCGATGCTGCCGGCCTCGACCGGTAAACGCTGCAAGCGCGAGCATGCCAACCGCAAGGGCCGCTCCATGGAGATCGAGCGGCTTATCGGCCGCAGTCTGCGCACTGTCGTCAACATGAAGGCGCTCGGTGAGTACACCGTTACCGTCGACTGCGATGTGATTCAGGCCGATGGCGGCACGCGTACGGCGAGCATTACCGGCGCCTGGGTGGCGCTGCACGACGCCCTTGCCATGTGGGTCGAGGCGGGCAAACTCGAGCGCATCCCGCTCACGGGCCAGGTTGCCGCGATTTCCATGGGCGTCGTCGACGGCAACACCCTGCTCGACTTGGATTATTCCGAGGACAGCCACGCCGAGGTCGACATGAACCTCGTCGCTACCGACACCGGCGAGATGATCGAACTTCAGGGTACCGGCGAGCAGGCGCCCTTCGACCGTAAGCGTCTCAACGCCCTACTCGACCTGGGTGACAAGGGTATCGCCGAGCTCATCGAGCTTCAGCGACAGGTCCTCGCTTAACCTACCAAAAAAGGGATGTTTATTTTGGCAGGTTTTATCTGGGAAAACGTCGAAGTATAAGACTGTCGTTGATTGAGAGGGGAGAGAGGCCGAAGTCCTCGTCGCCCTCAACACTGCATTGCTATAGAGACAAGGAGGCCAGCTATGGCACTTGAGAAGATCGATATCGACACCCTCGACCCGGCGGCGACCATCGTCGTGGCAACCGGTAACGCCCATAAGCTCACCGAGATCGAGGCCATTTTGGGCAAGGTCATGCCCGAGGTGCGCTTTGTGGCGCTCGGCCAGCTGGGCGATTTTGAGGACCCCGAGGAAAACGGAACGACGTTTTTGGAGAATGCCATCATCAAGGCGCAGGCTGCGGTCGAGGAGACGGGCCTTATGGCCATTGCCGACGACTCCGGCTTGGTCGTCGACGCGCTGGACGGCGAGCCGGGCGTGTATAGCGCGCGCTATGCGGGCGTGCATGGCGACGATGCCGCCAACAACGCCAAGCTTCTCGTTAACCTGGAAGGCGTGGCAGACGAGGACCGCACCGCGCGCTTTATGAGCGTCGTCGCGCTTATCGATACGGACGGCCTGGTCACCTATGGCGAGGGCACCTGCGAGGGCGTTATCGCGCACGAGGGTCGCGGCGATCACGGCTTTGGCTACGACCCGCTGTTCCTGCCGGTCGATACGCCGGGCAAGACTATGGCCGAGCTCACAGCGGACGAGAAGAACGCCATCAGCCATCGTTTCCATGCGCTCGAGCATCTGTCCGCCAAGCTGACGGGCGAGGAGTAGACCGTGCGTGCGGTGGTGCAGCGCGTGCTTCATGCCGGCGTTACGGTCGACGGCGAGTGCGTGGGCAGCATTGGACGCGGCTACCTGGTGCTGCTGGGCGTGGGCCACGGCGACACACGCGCCGAAGCCGACAAGCTGTGGGGCAAGCTCCGCGGGCTGCGTATCAACGAGGACGAGAACGGCAAGACCAACTTGGCGCTGGCCGATGTCGACGGCGAGGTGCTCGTGGTGTCGCAGTTCACGCTGTTTGCCGACTGCCGCCACGGCCGCCGTCCGTCGTTTACGGATGCCGGCGCGCCCGATGTCGCTAACGAACTTTACGAGTACTTTCTGAC
>CATYJC010000088.1 GCA_958407555.1 uncultured Collinsella sp.
GACGAGTCGATCGCGAAATCGCGCGGGGGTGTGGTTTTTGTCAACGGCATCGAGGCACTCTCTCCCTCTGCGATGGAGCACTGCCTTGCGACGGCCCTCGGGCTCGATGCCTCCCAGGATGCGCCGCGCGCTCGCCTCGTTCTTTCGACGACGCTTTCCGCCGATGACCTGAAGGTTTCCTCGGCCTACAGCAAAATGCCCATCTGTGCCCGCGTCCCCTCACTCAAGGAGCGGACCCCCGAGGAGCGCGAGGATCTCATCTTGAGCTTCCTGCGCAGCGAGGGGTGCCGAATCGGTTCTGATGTGAAGATTAGCCGCGGCGCATACCGTTGCCTCGTGAACGCGGACTTTTCCGATAACATCGCCGGCTTGCGCGCCTGCGTGACGAACTGCTGCGCCAAAGCGTTCCTCAATCGCGAGGGTGACTACGTCGTCGTTCGCCCGTATCTTCTTCCCAGCGGGCTCCTCTCCTCCGCGCAGATCGATCAACAGCCCGACGATGGCGTTCTGATCGACGCGTCCCTGGATGCCGCCGAGAGCACAGGGCCGGTCGAGCAGGCGCTCGATGCCCTGTGCTCTCTCGATGAGCGATTCTGCGCCGGGGAGCTCTCTGTCTCCGAGCTCGTCTCGCAAGCTGTCTCCGCTGTGCGCGGCGTTGAGGATCACTTGATCTTCGGCCGCGTCGTTACCTCCTCGAGGTCGCGCGCCTTCGAGCGCATCGTGGGCGCGGTCCTTGCCGACGCAGGCTCTTCTTATGGCATTGAGCTTTCGAGGAAGGTCGCTTTTCTACTGGCCCAGGAGATTTGCCTGCAGTTGTGGCCGGGCATCGGCCTGGCTAAGCGAAAGTCTGCCTGTGCGGAGCAAATCTCCCATCTCCTCGGTGCCGTGACCTCCGAATTACCGTTTGCCTCGAGCGTCTCCGATCAGGTCGCCGCAGACGTGGAAGGGGCGCTGGGAATCTCGCTCGATCACTTCACGAAGACGCTTCTGACGCTGTGCGTCGCATCGGAGTCTCGCGACGCGAAGGCCCTTCGAACGCTCTGCGTCATCTTGTCCCACGGCTACTCAACGGCGACGAGCATCGCCGACGCGGCGAACCGTATGCTCGGCATGCATGTGTACGAGGCGGTCGACATGCCCTACGACCAGCAGCTGAAGGACATCGTCGGTCCGCTCCAGCGCCTCGTCGACCGCCATTCCTACTGCACTGGGGTCGTGTTCCTCGTCGACATGGGCTCCTTGGAGGAGGCCTATAAGGCCCTCGAGAACGTTACCGACTCCACTATCGGCGTGGTGAACAACGTCTCTACCGGTCTTGCGCTCGAGATCGGGGTCGGGCTGCTCGGCGGCAAGTCCATCGCCGAGGTTCTTGGCGATGCGACCGCCGCGTGCGTGACGCACTGCAAGGTGATCGAGCGCGTCAACCGTGAGGACGCCATCGTCTTCTGCTCCGAGTCCGGGGTCGACGCCGCGGAGAGGATACGCCAGCTCGTCTCGCAGAGCCTCCCGCGCACCATAGGCGCGCGCCTGCTCACGAGGCCCTTCAAGCAGCTCGTCGCGAACGGGTCGAACGACGCCGTTTTCTCCGAGCACCGCGTCTGCGCCGTCATCGGCACGGGAGACCCCGGGGTCGCCTCCATTCCCTTCGTCGCCCTCGAGGACATCATGTCGACGGCGTCCGCCTCTAAGGTCGATGCCGTGTTCGGCAGGTGGCTTGACGCTTCCGAGCTCTCTTCTTTCCACGAGAAGCTGCTCTCGAACATGACGCTGCAGAACGTCATCCGCTCCATCACCATCCTCGACCCGGAGCGGCTATTCCACGAGATCGAGAGCGCCGTGCACGAGCTTCAGCGCAGGACAGGCGAGAAGATCGGCAGCAACGCCATCATTGGGCTCTACGTCCACCTCTGCTGTCTCGTCGAGCGCCTTGTTACCAGAAACCCCATTGAGACCTACGTTGGCCAG
Organism: uncultured Collinsella sp.; assembly: GCA_958407555.1. Taxonomy (GTDB): domain Bacteria; phylum Actinomycetota; class Coriobacteriia; order Coriobacteriales; family Coriobacteriaceae; genus Collinsella. The sequence goes on from CATYJC010000088.1 coordinate 1,966, forward strand.
GACCGCTTCGAGGAGGAGCGTGCCGATTTCATCGAGTCCTTCAGGCAGAGCTTCTCGAGCATCTCGACGCGCTATCGCGTAGAGGTTCCCGTAAGCGAGATCGCATATGTCTTCGACTACATAAGCGTGAGCGCCGCCCCGGCGCGAGAAGAGCGCCTCGGCTCCTCGGACCTCCTGCTCGACGAGTGACCTTCCCCGCGCCGCCGCAAGCTGACCGCGCGTCCTCAATAATCCGATAACCCCTTGCCCGGCGCGAATCCGGATAGCGCCGAGGCAGTACCGAACGTAAAACTTCATTTGATAGGAGCAAACATGAGTGTTGTTATGGCACGAATCGACAATCGCCTGCTTCACGGCATCATCGTGACGCAGTGGGCCCCGGTGTCGGGCGCGACCCGAGTCATGGTCATCGACGACAAGGTCGCCGGCGACGAGGTCCTGAAGTCCACTATGAGGATGGCGCGCCCCGCGGGCATGGCCGTCTCGATCATCTCCGAGGAGACCGCGCTCAAGAACTTCGCGGCGGGCAAGTACGACCGCGAGAAGGTCTTTGTCATCGCCAAGGAGCCCGAGACGATCCTTCACCTGGTCGAGTCGGGCATCGAGCTCCCGTCGCTGATCGTCGGCGGCTCTCTTGTCAAGGAGGGCGGCGTCCAGCTCACCCAGCGCGCCTATGCCTCCGCCGAGAACGTCCAGAGCTACAAGGCGCTCATCGCCCGCGGCGTCAAGGTGACGGCACAGTTCGTGCCCGCCGACAAGCCCGTCTCCGTCGCCGACCTCATCTAAGGAGGGATCATGGTCAACTTCACTATCCTGCAGGTCGTCCTTTTGACCCTGCTGGCCTTCATCAAGCACGTGGACTACTACGGCATCCCGATGATCTTCGTCAACTATGCCGTCTTCTGGGGCCTTATCACCGGCGTCGTCATGGGCGACTGGCAGACCGGCCTCGTCATCGGCGGCACCATCCAGCTCATGCAGCTCGGCGTCGCGGGCTTCGGCGGCTCGTCGATTCCCGACTACGGCACGATGGCCATCATCGCCACCGCCTACGGCGTGACCCTGGGCGCGGACACGGGCCTCGCCATCGGCCTGCCGGTCGGCATGCTCGGCATCCAGCTCGACGTCATCGTCAAGATCCTCAACGGCTTCGTCGTCGAGAAGTCCCAGAAGCTCTGCAACGAGGGCAAGTTCAAGCAGATGAACGCCATCCTGTGGGTCTGCCCCGCGCTCTTCGGTCTGTGCGCCGCCCTGCCCGTCTTTGTTTCCGTGACGCTCGGCCAGCCCGCCGTCAACTGGCTCCTCGAGGTCATGCCCCAGTGGTTCCTCTCCGGCCTCACCCTCGCCGGCAAGATGCTCCCGGCCGTCGGCATCGCCATGCTGCTTCGCTACATGCCCACCGCTAAGTACTTCCAGTACCTGCTCGCCGGCTTCTTCCTCTCGGCCTTCCTGAACGTGCCCATCATCGGTGCCGCCATCGTCGGCGTTGCCCTCGCGATCGCGTTCTATCAGCGTGCCGAGAAGGACGCCGAGCTCACCGCCCACGCTTCCGCAGACGCCTTCATCGGAGAGGATGAGTAACCATGGAAAACGAGAACATCACCGCCGCCGAGGGCAAGCCCTCCGGCTATAAGGTCACCAAGAAGGACCTGCGCAACGCGAACTGGCGCTGGCTCATGAGCGTGTGCACCTTCAACTACCAGACCCAGCAGGGCGCCTCGGTCGCCTACGCCCTCTCGCCGATCCTGAGGAAGATCTACACGAACGACGAGGACTATAAGCAAGCGCTCAACAACCACTTCCGCTACTACAACACCCAGCCTTGGCTCGCCGCCATCATCCTCGGCGCCTGCGTGGCCATGGAGGAGCGTGACGGCCTCGCGGCGGCGGACGCCGTCCAAGACCTGAAGATCGGCACCATGGGACCGCTCGCCGGCGTCGGCGACTCCCTGCTCATGACCATGATCCCGACCATCATGGGCTCCATCGCCGCCTACATGGCCATCGAGGGCAACCCCGTGGGAGCCGGCATCTGGTTCGCGCTCATCCTGGCCATCTTCTGGGTCCGCATGCACGCCCTCGAGTTCGGCTACAAGCAGGGTGTGAAGCTCGTCACCGACTTCAGCGAGAAGCTTCCCAACCTCACTGCCGCCGCCTCCGTGCTCGGCCTCACCGTGGTCGGCTGCCTCATCGCCTCGGTCATCGGCGTCACCTGCCCGATTAGCTTCAGCTTCGGCGACGTCTCAATGGAGATTCAGCCGCTGCTCGACAAGATCCTGCCTGCCATGATCCCCGCCGCCATCACGGGAAGCGCGTATTACCTTCTTACCAAGAAGAACGCGAGCATGACGGCCCTCATCCTCGTGGTGATCGTCCTCGCGATGGTCGCCTCCGCCGCCGGCATCCTCGCCTAGCTTCGACCCAAGAGATTGGTGAATCAATGAGAAAGATAGTTGTGGCGAGCCATTCCCTTCTCGCCCAGGGCTTCAAGGACACCCTCGAGTTTCTTACGGGTAAGAGCGACGCTGTCAACGCCGTGTGCGCCTACGTGAACGACAACGGCGAGGGGCTCGACGCGGCGGTCGAGGCGGCTCTTTCGGGCACTGACGAGGTCGTCGTCCTCACCGACGCGCTCGGCGGCAGCGTGAACCAGCGCTTCTCCCGCTTCGCCTCCGACCGGATCCACGTGATCGCGGGTGTCAACCTCCCGCTCGCCATGACGGTCGTGCTCGCGCGCCCCGACGAGAAACTCGACTTCGACGCCCTCGTCGACGAGGCGCGCCAGCAGATCGTCTACGTGAACGGTGTCAGTTCCGCCGAGTGCGAAGACGACGAATAGAGGAGGTCGACGATGAGAGAGTTCCTTAAAGACGTGTGGATGCACGGCGGTGAAGAAAGCCGCGCCATCACCCCCGAGAACATCACGGGCGAGAAGGGCCGCGCCGCCATGTCGGCCAGCCACCTCGGCGTCGGCCGCAAGGGCTCGTGCTGCGTGCCCCTTGAGTCCGGCGAGACCATCACGCTCGCGGACATCGAGGGCCCCGGCATCATCCGCCACATCTGGATGACCGTCCCCGACAAGACCGCCGCCGGCAGCTTCGTCATGCGCGACCTCGTGCTGCGCTTCTACTGGGACGACGAGGAGACCCCCTCGGTCGAGTGCCCTGTCGGCGACTTCTTCTGCAACGGCTTCGGTGAGCGCGCCATCGTCAACTCGATGCCCATCTGCGTGAACCCGACGGGCGGCATGAACTGCTACTTCGAGATGCCTTTCAGGAAGCACGCCAAGGTCACGCTTACGAGCGAGCACCCCGGGTTCATTAAGTACATCTTCTACACGTTCAACTACGCGCTCACCGACGTGCCGGACGACGCCATGTACTTCCACGCCCGTTTTAACCGCGAGCGCAGCACCCGCAGGGGCGTCGACTACACCGTGCTCGACGGCGTGCGCGGTAAGGGCTACTACGTCGGCACCTACATGGCCCTGTGCGCCCTGGAGCGCTATTGGTGGGGCGAGGGCGAGATGAAGTTCTTCCTCGACGGCGACGAGGAGTTCCCCACGGTCACCTCGACGGGAGCCGAGGACTACTTCGGCGGTGCCTGGGCCTTCCTCGACAGGCCGCCCCACGCGCTGCCCGAGGCGCAGTGCTTCAACACGCTGTTCGCCGGCTACCCGTACTGCTCGACGCGCGACGCCACGCGCGACCGCTTCAGCGCGGGCAAGCCGAACCCGAACCCGATGCTCGCGACCAACGACGACGCGCTGCCCAGGCACGGCCTCTACAGGTGGCACCTTCCCGACCCGATCTCGTTCAAGGAGGACCTGCGCGTGACGTTCCAGGACCTCGGCAACGACGACATCAAGCTCTACGAGCGCGAGGACGACATCTCCACCGTCGCCTACTGGTACCAAAGCGAGCCGCACGCCGTGCTCGCCCCGTTTGCCGCAAGGCAGGACCGCGTGCCCAGGTAGGGTCGCCTCGAAACAAGCCAACGATATGGGCGCCCGCGGTTGACCATGACTGCGGGCGTCCCTTTGTAAGGAGGACCACATGAGCGAAAAGCAAATGAGGCTCGGCGCCCTCGAGGCCGGCGGGACCAAGATGGTCTGTGCCGTGGTGTCCGGCGACGGCGAGGTCCTCGACCGTATGGAGACCCCGACGCTTACGCCCGCCGAGACCGTCCCGCAAATGGTCGAGTGGTTCACCGTCCGCGATGTGGACGCGTTGGGCATCGGCGCCTTCGGCCCGACCTGCGTCGACCCCAAAGATGAGCGCTACGGTTCCATCCTCCAGACGCCCAAGCTCGCGTGGCGAGGCTATGGTCTTCGCGCCGCGTTCGCCGACGCCCTCGGGATTCCGGTGACCTACGACACGGACGTGAACGTTGCCTGCCTCGGCGAAGTGGTCTTCGGCTGCTGCAAGGGGCTCGAGGACGCCGTCTACGTGACCATCGGCACCGGCGTGGGCGCGGGCGTCATGTGCGCGGGCAGGCTCCTTCACGGTATGCTGCACCCCGAGGCCGGCCACATGCTGGTAAGGGCCCGTCCCACCGAGGAGGGACGCTGCGTCTGCCCGAGCCACGCGAGCTGTCTCGAGGGCCTCGTCTCCGGCCCCGCCATTGCCGCGCGCTGGGGAAAGCCCGCGGCCGAGCTCGCGGACAACGATGAAGTGTGGGCGCTCGAGGGGGATTATCTGGGGCAGATGTGCGCGAACCTCGTGCTCATGTACTCGCCCCGTCGCATCGTCCTCGGCGGCGGCGTGATGCACCAGGAGCAGCTCTACGGCATCGTTCGCAAGAAGACCCTCGAATATCTGGGTGGCTACATCCAGACCGCCGAGCTTAAGGACATGGAGAGCTACATCTGCGCCCCGGGCTGCGGCGGCGACCAAGGAATCCTCGGCGCGGCCGAGCTGGCAAGAAGGACGCTCGCGTAACTTGCGCTCTCTCCGCCATACAACACGTTAAGAAAAGACGAGCGCTTCTTGCCAATTGGGCGGCAAGAAGCGCTCGTCTTTTGCATTTTTGTCTCTCAAAATCTTATTTTCACGATTTGCATTTTCATCCCGTTGTCACCGACCCTTGCGAGAAACCGGAAAAAGCCGCTGACAGAAGGGTCCCTCAAATCGTTGTAGCCCAGCATATAGCCGCGACTTGTGACCTGCAGACGGCTGTCCCACGTGCCGATTTCCTTGGCGGCATCCGAAACCGCAAAATATGCCCCAACATCCTTGATTTTTGCAGTCTTAAGCCATGTTTTTGCGATCATCTTTACTGCCGTCCGATTGGCAGCATCAAAGACCAGCACACCGCCGGGGAAAGCGTCCGCCATTCCCCGCACCAGTTCCCGGACCTGCTGGGTCAGAAAGTAATAGAACACCCCGGAGGCAAAGAATACCGCCCCGCCGGAGGCATCGATTTTGCCAAACCATGCGGTGTCTTTCAGATCGCAGGGGATATTTTGTTCTCGATCCTCGGCGGGCAGCAGCTGCTGCCGCAAGGCAATCACATCCGGGAAGTCCAGATTGTA
>CATYJC010000089.1 GCA_958407555.1 uncultured Collinsella sp.
CTTCGCTGCGAAACTGCGCGCGGAAGTTACACCCCGGCCCGCCTGGGAGACCTCCTGCGCGCAATCAACCCGTCATTAAAACAGAATAAAAGTTGGTGAGGCCCTGGCCGTTTGGCCAGGGCCTCGTTTTGTAAGGATGAACTAGTTGAGGAGTTGGGCCATGGCGTTGACGAATTTTTGGACTTGGAGGGTGGGCTCGAGCGGGTAGTGCAGAAAGACCGGCACCTCTCGCCCGCATAGGAACGGCACGCCCACGAAGGCCGGGTGCACCCCCGACCACGCTCCGCAGGTGAGCACCGCATCGCCCTTTTCCTCGGCCTCGTTAAAGAGTGCAAAGTCAAAGCTGTCCACATCGATCACGTCCACGCCGCCGTCTGCCAAAAGATCGATACGCAGGCTGTCCATAGCGTCGTTGCCGTGGCGGAGCACGCGCAGGCGCATGCCCTCCAAGTCGGCAACCGTAATGCGTGTCTTGCGCGCCAGCGGGCTCGTGCGCGGCACGTCGATATAAAACGGCACGTTGACAATGCGGAGCTTTTGACAGGTGTCGCCCCAGCGCGGGGTCGAAAAACTCGACTGCACTACATCCACCTCGCGACCAAGGCTGCGCATGACGGATTCGCGCTCGTCGTAGAGGTCGCTTACCGGCACGATCTCAAATCGCAGCGACGGTTCCAGATCGTGGATGCCCGTCCACATCGACAGCGTCTGGCGCCCCGGGCACATCATCGACACACCCAGACGCACGGCACCGCCATCGCCCGCCGCGCGTCGGGCACGGCGCAGCGCGTCCTCGGACTGCCGCATGATTGAGCGCGCGTCGTCCACCAGCAGTGCGCCCGCCGGCGTCACCTTGACGCCCGAGTGCGAGCGTTCGAACAGCGTGACGCCGAACTCGGCCTCGAAACCCGACACCTGCTTGACGAGCGCCGGAGTCGACACGCGCAATTTTGCCGCCGCACGCGAGAAGCTTCCCAGCTCCGCGGCGGCCGATATGGCCTCAAGTCGTCGATCGTACACGTCAATCTCCCGTTTTCGCACCCGTGGCCACATGATGCCACAAGGGGTTGTTTTCGCAGGTCACGCGCTCAATTGAGAATAAGCTGCATCGCACAGTGTAAACCTACGGTTAACACTATTCTAACAAATATGCAATTCACCTGCGCAAATGCAAAGCATACGATAACCAGCGAAAACCACGTGGGTCGGTTAATGGGAGCGATCCACCGGGAGGCACAAGAAGGGAAGTTCCTATGAGCAATTGGCTTAAGCTCGAGGGCGATGTCTGCGCCGTGACCGGCGCACTCGGCGGTATGGGCGTCGAGATCTGCCGCGAGTTCGCCCGCAATGGCGCCAACGTCGTCATGCTCGACCTGGACGAACAGAAGGTCAAGGCCGCTGCCGCCGACCTCGCTGCCGAGTTTGGCATCCACGCCGAGGGTTACAAGATGAACGCCACCGACGAGGGCGAGGTTCAGGCTGCCGTCGACGCCACCATCGCCAACTTCGGCCACGTCGACGTCCTCGTCAACACCGCCGGTATCCTGCGCTTCGCAGCCATGGAGGACCTGCCGTTGAGCGACTGGGAGCAGGTGCTCAACGTCAACCTCACTGGCTACTTCATCACCTCGCAGCGCTTTGGTCGCGAAATGATCAAGGCCGGCCAGGGCCGCCTGGTGCACATCTCGACCGTCGCCAGCCACTCTCCCGAGACCTTCTCGGGCGTGTACAGCTCCACCAAGGCCGGCGTCAACATGATGTCCAAGATGCTCGCCGCCGAGTGGGGCCCCTACGGTGTGCGCTCCAACTGCGTCGAGCCTTGCTTTGTTAAGACCCCGATGTCGGCCAACTTCTACGCCGACCCCGAGGTCGAAAAGAGCCGCAGCCGTCTGATTGCCACGCGCCGCATCGGCGAGGTCAGCGATATCGCCAACGCCGTCATGTTCCTGGCGTCCACGCGCTCGGACTTTACCACCGGCGACGCCATCAAGGTCGACGGCGGCTTCTCCAACATGATGGGCGACCTCACCGCCAAGCCCGGCGGCCGTCGCGCCTATGCCGACAACTACCTTAAGAACAAGGGCGTCGAGCTCTGGTCCGATGAGTCCGGCGTCGCCAAGCCGACTGATCAGTAAACCAGCCTGACAGGGAGGCCCCGCAGACACGCCCGCTCCTCCCCCGTATCGATTAGAAAGAGTCCAATGGCTTCCACCAACTCCAACAAGGGTCGCGCCGTCGTGCTTTCCGCCGCGTGCGTCACCATGTTCTTCATCAGCTCCATCGCGCTGTATTCCGTCGTGAGCAAGAACCTGCTCGCCGTCTACCCCGAGTGGTCGAGCGCCCTTACCTGGGCTTTCCCCGTCTTCCAGACCATCATGGCCGTGACGGGCATCTTCGCCGGCCGCATCTCCGATAAGATCGGCCCGCGCAACGTCGTGATCGCCGCCGCTGTGTGCTACGGCGTGGGCTGGTTCATGTCCGGCACCGTCACCGAGCCGTGGCAGTTCTACCTGTGGTTCTCACTCGTCGCCGCCATCGGCAACGGCCTGGGCTACAACCCGGCGCTCACCACCGGCCAAAAGTGGTTCATCGACAAGAAGGGTCTCGCCTCCGGCATCACCCTGGCCGCTTCGACCGCCGGCCCCGCCGTGCTGTCCCCGGTGCTCGCCTCGCTGCTCATCCCGAGCTTGGGCATCTTTGGCGCCCTTAAGGCGCTCGGCGTCATCTTCTTTGTGACGATTGCCGCCTCCGCCCTGTTCCTGAAGGCCCCCGAGGCCGGCTGGCTGCCCGAGGGCTTCGAGGCCCCTAAGGGCGGCGCACATGCCGGTACCTTCGGTGACCTCACCCCAGGCGAGATGGTCAAGACCCCGCGCTTCTGGGTCCTCATCGTCACCTTCGCCTTTGCCGCCACCGCGGGCACCCTGCTCGTGGGCAAGGTTGCCTCCATCGCCGCCGTTCAGCTCTTCTCCGACCCCACGAGCGCCGCGGCCGTCGCCCTCGGCGGTGTGGTGGTCTCCGTCAACACCTGCGCCAACCTGGTTGGCCGTCTGTCCTTTGGCCAGATCATCGACAAGCTCGGCGCCTACAAGTCGCTGCTCATCAGCCTTGTCGTCACCATCGTCGCGCTCGTCATCATGTCGATGAGCTTTACGCAGGTCATGTTCTTTGTGGCGCTCGCCCTGCTCGGCTTTAGCTTTGGCGCCCTACTCGTCATCTACCCGCCGCTCACCGGTGGCGCCTTTGGTACCAGCAACATCGGCGTCAACTACGGCATCATGTTTTTGGGCTACGCCGCTTCCACCTGGATCAGCCAGCCCATCACCGCCGTGCTGTATCACGCCGAGGCCGGCAGCGCCGCCTATCAGCAGTCCTTCTACGGCGCCATTGTGATCGCCGCTATCGCCGTCGTGCTCACCGTCTACATGATGGTCTCCGACAGCAAGAAGAAGTCCGACTAGTTTTGCCGATGTGACAAAGGAACTGTCCCTTTGTCACATTCCACCGCCACCCACACACATCGTAAGGAGTCGAAATGTCTGAGCTCAACCCCGTCCGCATTGCTGTTATCGGCGCCGGCGCCATGGGCCGCAACCACATCCGCTTTGTCACCGAGGAGCCCGAAGCCGAGCTCGTCGCCATCGCCGACGCCTTTGAGGGCGCCCGCGCCACGGCCGAGACCGCCGGCGTGCCGTTTTACACCGATCCCGCCCAAATGATGGACGAGATCAAGCCCGAGGCCGTCATTATCGCCACCCCCAACGCCCTGCACCTGGGCGTTGCTCGCGAGGCTGTAAAGCGCAACATCGTGCCGCTGGTCGAAAAGCCGATCTCCAACGACCTGGAGGATGCCCAAGCCTTCGCCGCCGAGGCCGAGACCGCTGGCGTGCCCGTGCTCGTGGGTCAGCACCGTCGCCACAACCCCTTCGTCAACAAGGCCAAGGAGATCATCGAGTCTGGCGAGCTGGGCAAGCTCACCGTGTCGAGCTTCCACTACATGATCTATAAGAATGACGAGTATTTCGATGTCGAGTGGCGCCGCAAGAAGGGTGCCGGCCCGATCCTGGTCAACCTGGTTCACGACGTCGACCTGCTCCGTTACCTGCTGGGCGAGCCCGTTGCCGTCCAGGGCATGCAGTCCAACGCCGCCCGCGGTTTTGAGACCGAGGACTCCGCCGTGGTCAACGTCCGTTTTGCCGATGGCGCGCTTGCGAGCATGACCATCTCCGACGCCACCGCCAGCCCCTGGAACTGGGAGGCCACCGCTCGCGAGGATCCGCAATACCGTCCCTTCGACGCCGACGCCTACTTTATCGGTGGCACTAAGGGCGCCCTTTCGCTGCCCCGCCTGCACCAGTTCTCCTACGACGGCGCCTCCAACTGGCACAAGCCGCTGCAGATGGAGATCCCGGCCGTGGACCCGGCACTGCCGCACAAGATGCAGCTCAAGCACTTTGTGAAGGTCGTCCGCCGCGAGGTCGAGCCCGTCGTGACCCCCGCCGATAACGTCAAGACGCTCACGCTTCTCAACGCCATCAAGGAGGCCGCCGAGACCGGCCAGCTCGTCGAGCTGTAATGCCTTAGGGCAGACCGCGGCAGAAGCCCCATGCCGAGCCCCTCGGTCCGCCACCAATAAGCCCCTCTTCTTTGCCCCGCGAGCAGCCTCCTGCCCGCGGGGCATTTTGCTGCCTTGTCGACGATTTTTCTGGGGCGGGGGCTATTTTGTACCTCGGCTTGATTCGTTTGCCACGAAATGCGCCTATCTACTACTTTTAACCGATTACCCTCAACCATACCGAATTTCGCGAAATAAAAACCGCAGGTAGACGGCTTGCCGATTTTCGGAAAACCCAGGCATGGTCGACCTATACGGTTCAAGCGTAGTAGATGGGCCGTTTTCATGGCGCAGCCCCAAAACAGTCTTTTAGGACGGGTGGTATCCTTGGTAGCTCTGTGCTGCAAACGCACCTCAAACGCAAGGAGTCCCATGGATCTTATCGCCCAGCTCGCCCGCGAGCTCAACCTTAAGGCTGACAACATCGAGGCAGCCGTCAAGCTCATCGACGAGGGCAACACCATCCCCTTTATCTCGCGCTACCGCAAGGAAGCAACGGGCGGCATGGACGACGTCGCCCTGCGCGCACTCGACGAGCGCCTGTCTTACCTGCGCAATCTTGAGCAGCGCAAGGAGGACGTCATCCTGCTCATCGACGCCCAGGGCAAACTCACGCCCGAGCTCGAGCAGCAGATTCGCGAGGCCACGCAGCTCCAGCGTGTCGAGGACCTCTACAAGCCCTACCGAAAAAAGCGCATGACCCGCGCGCAGAAGGCCCGCGAAGCCGGCCTGGAGCCGCTTGCTAACATGATCATCATGCAGGCATCCGCCAAGGGCAGCGCGCTCGACGCCGCCGCGGCATACGTCAACGAGGAAGCCGGCTTCGACACGCCCGAGAAGGCGCTTGCCGGCGCAGCGGACATCGTGGCTGAGACGGTAGCCGAGGACCCCGAGAACGTCGCCGACCTGCGCGCCCTTACGCAAAACACCGCCGATATCGTCGTCGAGGCCACCGATCCCACCGAGAAGACTCCCTACGAGCCGTACTACAGCTATGACGAGCCACTGCGCCGTATACCCAACCACCGCGTGCTGGCTATCGACCGCGGTGAACGCGAGGGCAAGCTCCGCGTGCGCGTAAACGTCGACGGCGCTGCCGCCACGGCACGCCTTGGAAGCCGTTGGCCCCGCCGTCAGGGCGTGTTTGCTCCCATCTTCGATGCCGCCATCGCCGACGGCTACAAGCGCCTCATGGCCCCCCTCGCTGGAGCGCGAGGCCCGCGCCAAACTCACCGTTCGCGCCCAGACCGAGGCTATCAACGTCTTTGCCAAGAATCTCGAGGGTCTACTCTCGGCACGCCCCGTGCGAGGCGCCCGCGTGCTCGCGCTCGACCCGGGCTACCGCACTGGCTGCAAGGTCGCCGTCATGGACGAGACCGGCAAGCTGCTCGACCACGGCGTGGTCTACCCCACCAAACCGCGCCACGACGTCGCCGGCACTAAGCGCGAGCTCGCCCGCCTCGTCAAGAAGGACGACGTCAACACCATCGTCATCGGCAACGGCACCGCCAGCCGTGAGACCGAGGAAGTCGTCTCGGAGTTCATCGCCGAGCAGGCGCCTGGGCTGCGATACACCATCGTCAACGAGGCCGGCGCGTCGGTGTACTCCGCCTCCGAGCTCGCCAGCCAGGAATACCCCGACCTGGACGTCACCGTGCGTGGCGCCATGAGCCTGGGCCGTCGCCTGCAAGACCCGCTGGCAGAGCTCGTCAAGATTCCGCCCCAGTCCATCGGCGTTGGCCAGTACCAGCACGACCTTGACCAGGCCGAGCTTTCACGCACCCTGGGCCACGTGGTGGAGGACGTCGTCAACCGCGTGGGCGTCGACGTCAACACCGCGAGTGCGAGCCTGCTGGGCTACGTGTCGGGCATTACGCCGAGCGTGGCCAAAAACATCGTGGCCTACCGCGAGGAAAACGGCGCCTTTACCGATCGCCGCCAGCTCAAGAAGGTCCCCAAGTTGGGACCCAAGGCATATCTCAACGCCGCGGGCTTTTTGCGCATCAGCGGTGGCAAGAACCCGCTCGACGCGACAAGCGTCCACCCCGAGAGCTACGAGGTGGCAACGTCCGTCTTGGAGCGCGCCGGCGTTGAAGCCAGCGAGCTCAGCCGTGGCGGCGTGCCCGACATCGAGCGCCGTCTGGGCAGCATCTCAACGCTGGCAAGCGACCTGGACTGCGGAACCCTCACGCTCATCGACATTGTCAACGAGCTCAAGAAGCCCGGTCGCGACCCGCGCGACGACGCGCCCGAGGTGGTCTTTAGCCGCTCAGCGCTTTCCATCGACGACCTGGAACCCGGCATGGAGCTCAAAGGCACGGTGCGCAACGTTGTGGACTTTGGCGCCTTCGTCGACGTGGGCGTGCACCAGGACGGCCTCGTGCACATCTCCAAGCTGGCCAACCGCTTTGTCAAGCACCCGAGCGACGTGGTGCGCGTCGGCGATACGGTCAAGGTTTGGGTCGAGAAGGTTGATCGCGACCGCAAAAAGATCTCCCTCACCATGGTGCGGGGCAAATAATCCGGCATGAAAATCGGACAAACAAGCCCAGGCTCGTTTGTCCGATTAACAGGCACATCTCCGTACACACCACAACAAAAAGGTGCCGCCCATCAAAGAGGCGGCACCAACAAAGTCTCATTCAGCTCAGAACCTACTGGCAAGCTCGTGCCGGCAGCCCCGGCCTTCCCTTTCCCTAGCGCGACCCTCGCAAAGCGCGTGAGCGATAGGGAAAGGGAAGGCCGGGGCGAACAGCCCACGGCGCAGCCAGTGTTCGCCCTA
>CATYJC010000090.1 GCA_958407555.1 uncultured Collinsella sp.
GATTCGTCGACAGTCAAAGGGTAGCTAAAATAGCCCCGTCCCAAATTAACTACCCTTGGGGTGGGTGGGTTAGCGCTGGCCTGCGTCCTCGAGGAGGGCGTCCCAGATGGCGAGCGCCGCGGCTGCCTCGGCTACGGGGACGGCGCGCGGGACGATGCAGGGATCGTGGCGGCCATGGACCGAGAGCTCGGCATTTTCCATGGTGTCCATGTCCACGGTCTGTTGCTCGCGACCGATGGAGGGCGTCGGCTTTACGGCCATCCGCCACATGACGGGTGCGCCGGTGGAAATGCCGCCCAGGATGCCGCCGGCGTTATTGGACTCGACCGCAATCTCGCCGGTCTCGGCATCAACGCGGTACGGATCGTTGTTCTCACTGCCGCGCATGGCGGCCACGGCAAAGCCCATGCCAAACTCCACGCCCTTTACGGCGGGAATGCCAAACGCGATCTGCGCGATGCGGTTCTCGATGCCGTCGAACATGGGGTCGCCGATGCCCGCGGGAAGCCCGTAGATGCCGCACTCCACGATGCCACCGATGCTGTCGAGCTCGTCGCGTGCGGCCAGAATTTCCTCGCGCATGCGACCGGCGGCCGCTGCGTCGATGCAGGGCAGGTCGTTGGTAAGGATTGCCTTGCGGTCGGCCTCGCGATAGACCATGTCGTCCATGGGCAGGTCGGAGATGACGCCGATTTGCGCCACGTGAGCCATGACCTTGATGCCGCGGGCCTCGAGTGCCTGCAGCGCGATGCCGCCAGCGATGCACAAGGGGGCCGTCAGGCGGCCGGAGAAGTGTCCGCCGCCGGCGACGTCGTGCATGTTGTGGTACTTCACGCGCGCAGGAAAGTCTGCGTGCCCTGGGCGGGGCTTGCGGCGCAGCTCGGAATAGTCCTTGGAGCGCGTGTTGGTGTTTTCGATAATTGCTGCGATGGGTGCGCCAGTGGTGTGTCCGTCGACCACACCGGCAATGATATGCGCGGCGTCGGCCTCACGGCGCTTGGTTGCGGTCTCGTCGCGGCCGGGGGCGCGACGGTCCAAAAAGGCCTGCAGCGTCTCCTGGTCCACGGCGATGCCCGCGGGGACACCGTCGAGCGAGCAGCCGATAGCAGGGGAGTGCGACTGACCGAAGATGCTTAAGTGCAAAACGTTGCCAAAGGTCGAGGACATGCTATTCCTCCTCGAGCGTGACCTTGCCGCCCAGCAGGCGGTAGTGGTCAAAGAAATCGGGATAGGACTTGTTGATGGCCTCGGCGCCGTGGATCACGACCTCGCCGGTGGCACGGCTCGCGGCGATGGCGGCCATCATGGCGATGCGGTGGTCGTTGTGCGAATCGACCTCGCCGCCGGTAAAGGCGTCGACACCCTTGATGATGAGGTCGTCGCCGGCAATGCGCACCTGTGCGCCCAGCGCGGTGAGCTCGCGGGTGGTGGTGGCCAAGCGATCGGATTCCTTGATGCGCAGGCGGGCGCAGTCGCGGATGAACGTGCGACCCTGCGCCAACGATGCCACGGCCGAGATTACGGGCACCAGGTCGGGGATGTCGTGCGCGCTCATCTCAAAGCCGGCGAGCTTGTCGGATTGCACGGTGGCGGCGTTGGTGGAGCGCACGATGCGGGCACCAAAGCGCGAGAGCGCGGCAAGCACGTTGCGATCACCCTGGGCCGAGCTAAGCGACACACCCTCGACGGTGATGGGCTGGGTGCCGATGGCGCCTGCGCACAGCCAGAAGGCGGCGTTGGACCAGTCGCCCTCGACAGCCACGTTGCCAGGCGTGCGGTACGAGCCGCTGTTCACGCGGAAGTTCGTGATCTCGGGCTGACCGTCCTTGGCGGGGATACGCTCGACGTTGACCTCGACGCCGAAGGCCTTCATGGCCTGGATGGTCAGGTTGATATAGGGGCGGCTCTCGATAAGGCCGGTCACCTGCACGCAGGAGGGCTGGGCCAGAAGCGGGGCTGCCAGCAGCAGGCCGGAGATGTACTGCGAGCTCACGTTGCCCGGCAGGATAAAGGTGCCCGGGCGCATGCGGCCGCTTGTCTTGAGCGGAAAGCCGCCTAGACCCTGCAGGTCGCAGCCGGCGGCAATGATCTCGTCGGAGAGCGGGGAGAGGGGGCGTGCACCCAGACGGCCCTGGCCAACAAAGGTTGCCTCTGCTCCCAGCGCGCAGGCGACGGGCAGCATAAAGCGGAGCGTGGAGCCGCTCTCGCCGCAGTCGAGCGTGCCGCCCGCAAGTGCCTTGAGCAGGCCGAACTCAATACTCTTCATGGTGGGATGTACCTGGAAGCCATCCTCGACGGTCTCGATGCGGGCACCCAGGGCCGTGAGACAGCGCACCGTGGCCTCGATATCGGCGCAGGTGGTGTTGCAAGTGACGTGCGTCTCGCCGTTGGCGAGTGCGGCGCAGATAATCAAGCGGTGCGCCATCGACTTAGACGCGATGGCGGGGACGGTGCCCTTGAGCGGGGAGGGGGTGATGCGGGCTAGCATGCGGATGCGGCTCCCTTCTGGCCGAGGCCCTCGGCAATTAAATCATGGAAGGTGGAAAGCGGCGTGCGGTCGATGCTGCAGCGGCCAATGCCGTGCGGAATCACCAGGTCGATAGTGTCACCGGCGCGTTTTTTGTCGTGCAGCGCCTCGGCAAAGATGGCGTCGGCCGAAAGCCCGCAGCGGGTCTTGAGGCCGTGTCGGGCGCAGAGCTCCTCGATGCGGCCGGGGAGTTCGGCGTCGCAAATGCCGTGCAGGGCCGCGGCGCGCGTGATAATGCCCATGCCGATCGACACGCAGTTGCCGTGTCCCAGCTCAAAGTGCTCGCAGGCCTCGACGGCATGTCCGGCGCTGTGCCCAAAGTTGAGGAGCTTGCGCTGGTTGGTCTCGCGCTCGTCGGCAACGACCACGGCGCGCTTAATGTCGATGTTGCGGGCGATGATGAGCGCCACACGGGCCACGTCCTGGTTAAGCAGCTCAAGCGTGAGCGGGGTTTTCTCCAGTTCGGCGAAAAGCTCCGGATCGGCAATGACAGCGTGCTTGACGACCTCGCCGCAGCCGTCGGCGAACTGCTCGGGCGTGAGGGTGGCAAGGCATCCCACGTCGGCGATAACCACGCTCGGTTGCCAAAAGGCACCGGCCAGGTTCTTGCCGGCAGCCAGGTCGATGGCCGTCTTGCCGCCCACCGACGAGTCCACCATGGCGAGCAGGCTCGTGGGGATCTGCACAAACTTGCAGCCGCGCATGTAGGTGGCGGCCACAAAGCCGGCCACGTCGCCCACAACGCCGCCGCCGAGCGCCACGATCACGTCGGAACGCGAAAGCTCGTGCTCGGCTACAAACTCGAGAATGGCAACGTAGGTCTCGGCGCGCTTGTGTGCCTCGCCGGCCTCGAAGGTGCAAATGCTTACCTCATAGCCTGACGCCTCCAGGCTCTGCTTGACGGGCATCTGGTAGAGCGGACCCACGTTGGTGTCCGTCACGATGACGGCGCGGGTGCCTCCAGCGGTGGCGCGAACGAGCGGCCCTGTCTGCTCCAGCAAAAAGGTGCCCACGTGCACCTGGTAGGGGCGTGCGGTGTCGATATCGATGGTAATCGCCATAAGCTATGGTCCTTTCGACCTGGCGTGATGGGTGGTCTAGTGGGCGCTCTCATCGTCGAGTGCGCGCTTGATGCGATCGCCCTCGGCAAGGAGATTCTCAAGATAACGCTGGTCGCGGTTCTTGAGCGCACGGCTGTAGGCGCCGAGCGCATCGATCAGATGGTCGATCTCGAAGGCGAGAGCGTCGGCGTCGTCAATCATGAGCTCGGACCACATCTGCGGGTTGAGGTGTGCCACGCGCGTGAGGTCGCGGTAGCTGCCGGCCGAAAAGCCGTGGTGGACCTGGGCGGTGGGGCTCTTTACGTAGGCGTTGGACACCACGTGCGCGAGCTGGCTCGTAAAGGCGATCACGCGGTCGTGCTCGGCGGCGGCAGTCACGCTGAACTTGCCAAACCCCAAGGGGCGCACCATCTCGCGCACCTGGCCCAAGAGCTCCAGTTTGAGGGCATCGTCTACCGCGGGCGGAACGAGCACGAGTGGTGCGCCCTGGAACAGGTCGGCGCGGGAGTGCGCGTAGCCCGAGAACTGCGTGCCCGCCATGGGGTGTGCGCCCACAAAGTAAAAGCCGTGCTCTCGTGCGAGCTCAAAGGCCCGCTCACACACAATGCCCTTCACACCCACGGTGTCGATTACCACGGGGCCCATGATGGCTTCGGTGTCGGTAGCGTCGGCGAGCGCCTGGGCGTGGGCCTCGAGCCACTCGATGCATGCCTCGGGATAGCAGGCAAGGACGATGATGTCGCACTCACCGAGCGTCTCGTCGTTGAGCTCGCCGGCGACGGTACCCATGCTGGCGGCCGTCATCACGTCATCGTCGGGGTCCCAGGCAAGCACGCGAACGCCCGCCTGCGCATAGCCGCGGGCAAAGCTGCCGCCGATGAGGCCCAGGCCCACGATGCCGGCGCACTTGGGGCCGCCTTGGTTGACGCGTGCGTTTCTCACCGTACCCATGGCCTACACCATGGTCTCTTGGCAGACGACCTCGCGGATGGCGCGGATGCGGCGCATGGTGTCATCGAACTGGTCAGGCGTGAGGGCCTGAGCGCCGTCGGACCAAGCGTGGCTCGGGTCGTCGTGGACCTCGATCTCCAGGCCGTTGGCGCCGCAGGCGGTCGCAGCGAGCGCCATGGGCTCGACATAGCGGGTGTAGCCGGTGGCGTGGCTGGGGTCGGCGACGACGGGCAGGTGCGACAGGTGGTGCAGCACCGGCACGGCGTTGAGGTCGAAGGTGTTGCGGGTGCGGGTCTCGAAGGTGCGAATGCCGCGCTCGCACAGGATGACGTTGTCGTTGCCCTCGCTCATGATGTACTCGGCAGCCATGAGCAGCTCGTCGACGGTGCCGGACATGCCGCGCTTGAGCAGGACCGGGGTCTTGGTCTTGCCGACCTCCTTGAGCAGGGGGAAGTTCTGCGCGTTGCGGGCGCCGATCTGCATGACGTCGATCTTCTTATCCAAGAAGACCTGCACGTCGCGCGGGTCCATGATCTCGGTGACGATCGGCATGTCGAGCTCGGCGGATGCCTCGCACAGCAGGTCCAGGCCGGCGGGGCCCATGCCCTGGTAGGCGTACGGGGAGGTGCGGGGCTTGTAGGCGCCGCCGCGCAGCATCGTGGCGCCGGCGGCCTTTACGCGGCGGGCGATGCGGATGAGGTTCTCGCCCTCGACGGAGCAGGGGCCGGCGATGACCTGGAACTGGTCGCCGCCGATTTTGACGCCGTGCCCGCAGTCGATGATGGAGTCCTCGGGGTGGAACTTGCGGTTGGCGCGCTTAAAAGGCTCGGAGACGCGCTGCACGCGCTCGACGACATCCATGGACTCGAGCAGGAACGGGTCGATCTTGGTCGTATCGCCCACCAGGCCGATGATGGTCTCGTTCTCGCCGCGCGAGACGTCGGTCTTGAGACCCTTCTTCTCAATCCAGCTGACGATATGGCCGACGGCCTCGTCGCTGGCGCTCTGCTTTAAAATCGCAATCATGGTGTGCCTCTCACCTCGATGGATAGCTCTTGCAAAAACGGCCCGCATCGCGAGCCGTTATATATGTGCATGAGAGTTTATACTAATTGTTTCACTTTTGCGTTCTAAAGTGAGCCTCTGCGCCGTGTCTCCTACGTAATTGCAAAGCTTTTTCTATTCTTTTGTTAGCCCGTGGCGCACTTGGGTATAATGCCAACCGTTCGCCCTATTAGCTCAGGGGATTAGAGCGTCTGCCTCCGGAGCAGAAGGCCGTTGGTTCGAATCCAACATGGGGCACCATCGAACGTAAGACCGTCCGAACCTCGCATGGTCCGGGCGGTTTTCTTATACCGACGCGACGTGATGGGACGTGGTATGGCAGCAACGGATATCGAGCGCGGGCTTTCGACCGCCGAGGTCGAGGAGCGCATCGCCGCCGGTAAGATCAACCGCAACATGGAGCTTAAGACCAAATCGGTCAAAGAGCTCATCATCGAGAACCTCTGCACGCTGTTTAACTTGATCAACGCTGTCTTGGCGATTTTGGTGTTGCTGACCGGATCGTTTAAGAACCTCACGTTCCTGTTCGTGGTGTTTTTGAATACCGCCATCGGCGTCATTCAGTCCATGCGTTCCAAGAAGATGGTCGATAAGCTTACGCTGCTGACCTCTAAGAAGGCCATCGCGGTGCGCGACGGTGCCGAGGTGGAGCTCGATCTGGACCAGATCGTGCTCGACGACATCATCCGCTTGGGGCGCGGTGACCAGATTCCGGCCGACGCCGTGGTGGTTTCGGGTGAGGCACTCGTGAACGAGAGCCTGCTGACGGGCGAGAGCGATCTCATCAAAAAGCAGCCCGGCTCCGAGCTCATGAGCGGCAGCTTTATCGACTCGGGCCTGCTGCGCGCCCGCGTGATCCATGTTGGCGCCGACAACTACGTGGCCAAGATCAACAACGAGGCCAAGTACGTCAAAAAGGTCAATTCCGAGATCATGAATGCGCTCAACGCCATCGTGCGCTTTGCGAGCCTCATTATGATTCCGCTCGGCCTGGCGCTCTTTGCCTCGAGCGTGAGCGAGCTGTGGGATGCCGCCGGTACGCCGGGCGATAGCGCGCTTTCGTGGTGTTTTTCCGAGCTGCTTGCCGGTCGCGTGCCTTCGTCGGCGCTGCTGTCTACGGTGGGCGCTCTTTTGGGCATGATTCCGCAGGGCCTGGTGCTGCTGACTTCGTCGGTGCTTGCCATCGCCACGGTGCGTCTGGCGCGCCGCAAGGTACTCGCGCAGCAGCTCTACTGTATCGAGACGCTCGCGCGCGTCGACGTGCTGTGCCTGGACAAGACGGGCACCATTACCTCGGGCCGTATGGAGGTCGAGGGTACCTACCCGCTGCCTGTTGAGGGCGTTGGCTTTGGCGCGGACTCGGACGAGGCAGCTGTCCCCGTCGAGACCACGGTCCTCGATTTTGCGCTCGCCAACGTGGCGCGTGCCACCTCGGCAGACGCCAACGAGACCTGTCAGGCGCTGCTCAACTATTACGCTGACCGCCCGGTCGAGGTTTCCGAGCCGCTGGCGGTCATTCCGTTCTCTTCGTCCAAAAAGTGGAGCGGCGCCTCGTTTGCGCAGGGCTCCTATGTGATGGGCGCAGCGCAATTTGTGCTTTCGGAGCGCGTCTTTGCGCAGGTCGAGAATCG
>CATYJC010000091.1 GCA_958407555.1 uncultured Collinsella sp.
GCCCTAGCGCGTTGCCATTCCTCAAGCTGATATAATTTGTCGGAGCCTCGCTGCATACGGTCCCCCGCCCTAGCGCGTTGCCATTCCTCAAGCTGATATAATGAGCTGGCCGTGGATTGTGACCCCGCATAAGCCCTAGCGCGTTGCCATTCCTCAAGCTGATATAATATCCACCCACGAAAAAAGCCCCCTAGCAGAACTGCACCCCAGTTCTGCAGTGAACCCCTATAGTGCAGTGAACCCCTATAGTTGGACAGACAATGTTCTGCACCTTCTATAGGGGTCTTCTGCGTTAGGGGGTTGATTTGCTGAGCAAGGATTACTCCGCCGAGTTCAAGCAGCGCTTTGCGGACAGGTACGCCGACGGCGCGACCATCACCATGCTGCAGCACGAGTTCGGCCTTACGAAGTCAACCGTGAAGCTTTGGAGGGAGAGGATCGACCAAGGTGGCGTCGGGGCCATAGACAGGCCGAGGAAGAACAACCGCTATCCCCAGGAGTTCAAGCTTCGCGTCGTCGAAGCCTATCTCCGTGGCGAGGGCGACTACAGGGCCCTAGCTCTCGAGCATGGCGTGCGCAACAGCGCGCAGATACGAGATTGGGTGAAGCGGTACCGAGAGGGAGGCGAAGACGCCCTCGTCGTCCATCCGTCGGGGCGAAGGAGGAAGGAGCCCGCGGGCGAGGAGACGCTCGAGCAGCGGTGCGCCCGCCTCGAGATGGAGGTGGAGATCTTAAAACGAATGTCCGCCTCGGCGACGGCCCTCTCGGCAGCAGGCGGAAGCACGAGATAGTGAAGTCGCTGAGGCGGGAATATCCGCTCTCCACGCTCCTGGAGCTCATCGGGATGCCGCGTTCCACCTATTACTACCACGAGGCTAACCCTCCCTCGGACAGGCAGGCGACCGAGCGGCCGGCCATAGTGGAGATATGCGAGAAATCCCAGTTCAGATACGGATACCGACGCGTTGCCGACACGTTGCGCAAAGCGACCGGCATTCGCATCGCCGACAAGACGGTGCTCAAGGTCATGCGCGAGGAGGGGCTGCTGTGCCGGACCCGCAGACGCAGGAAATACCGCTCCTACATGGGCCAGGTCGGCAAGTCCTCCCCGAACCTGCTGGCCCGCGACTTCGAGGCGGAGGGCCCGATGACCAAGCTGGTGACCGATGTCACCGAATTCAAGGTGGGCGGCACGAAGCTCTACCTTTCGCCCGTGGTGGACCTCTACAACGACGAGGTCGTCGCCTACTCGATATCCAGGTCCCCGAACATGAAGATGGTCCTCGAGATGCTGGCGGGCCTCGAGGGCAGGCTCGATGGCGAAGACGCCCCGTTGCTGCATTCGGACATGGGCTGGCAGTACCAGATGCCCGCCTACAGGCTCGCGCTCGAGCGGATGGGGATCGCCCAGTCCATGTCCCGCAAAGGAAACTGCCTCGACAACGCGAAGGCCGAGAACTTCTTCTCGATGGTCAAGACCGAGCTTTACTACGATTGGGAGGGAGACGACCCCGATATCTTCGAGAGGGATTTGGAGAAGTACATCGACTGGTACAACAACGTGCGCATCAAGAGGCGCCTGGACGGAAGCAGCCCGGTCGAGTACAGGCTCAGCCGGGCCGCTTGATTCACTTCTTTTGCCGTTCAGGAAACGGGGTCCTTTGCAGATTTGGGGTGCGGTTCAAGCTGGGGGCTTTCTTTTTTCGAATTGTGAAAAAGGCCGAAAACTAATCATTTTCGCGTCACCTCGGCGCGTTTTTCTGAAAAAGGGGAGAAGAAAGGAGATCACCCGTAGGGCGCGAAGGGCGCCCTACGGGATATACTCCGCGAGTGACCCGTCCTTGACGGGCCCTCTTGCCCAAACGTTACTCGTTGCCATTCCTCAAGCTGATATGGAGACGTAGGGTAACGTTGCTGATACTCATGATACCCGATAGACTTAGTGGGAGAACGTACGGCCCTCCTGTCATAGTTTCAACAGATTGGACCGCTTATGAGGCAGACGGTCACGATACGCAACCCCAGGCACCTGAGCCTAAGGGACAACAGGCTGGTTATCCGCGAGAAGGGTCCGGGATCGCACGGCGATGCCGTGCTGGCGGAGATCCCTCTATCCGATATCTGGGTGGTGATCATCGACAGCCCGCAGATAACTATGACGTCCGCCCTGGTTTCCGAGATGAACGACGCGGGGATAGGCGTGATGTACTGCGGGAGGGACCATATGCCAAACGGCCTGTGCCTGCCCCTCGGCGCCCACTCGCGCCACGCGGAGATCGTCGAGCACCAGCTTGCCATCCCGAAACCGCTGCGCAATCAGTTGTGGAAGAGGATCGTCGTCTCCAAGATCATGAACCAGGCCAGGGCCCTCGAGCTGAGCGGCGGGGATGCCTCGGACGTTGCGAAGGTCAGGGGCTATGCCGCCGAGGTGCACAGCGACGACAGGACGCACCGGGAGGCGCCGGCGGCTGCCGACTACTTCGCCGCGATGCTCCCGTATGGAACGAGGAGGGAGGGTCCGATGGCCGCCCCGCTCGACTACGGATATGCCGTCGTGAGGGCGGGTATCGCACAGTGCGCGGTATCGCACGGCTGGCTCGTCTCCCGCGGCATCCACCACCACAGCGCCGACAACGCCTTCAACCTGGTCGATGACATGATAGAGCCCTTCCGCGCGGTAGTGGACCTCCTGGTGGTCACCGAGAATACCCTTGACCCGCTGACGCCGGCCGACAAGGCGAAATTGACGACGGTGACCTCGGTGCTCATGCGCATAGACGGCAGGGAGTGCCCGATCCAGATGGCGATAGACGTCTTCAGCGAGTCCATGAGGCGCGCTATAGAGCTGAGGGATGCCGACATGCTGCTGACGCCCGAGCTCATCGGGCTCGAGATGGAGTCTATTGACAGGATGAGGGCGAGGGGAAGGATATGAGGATCATGCGCTTGCTCGTTATGTTCGACCTGCCGACGAAGACGAAACGGGACAAGGACCGCTATATCAAGTTCAAGAGGTTCCTCGAGGACGACGGCTACATGCGCGAGCAGAACAGCATATACACCAGGAGCCTGCTGTCGAGGTCATCCGCGGCGGCCCACAGGGACCGCCTGCGCGACCATATCCCGCCCTCCGGCAGCGTCGTGGCCATAGAGCTGACGGAGAAGCAATACGTCGACCGCGAGATCCTGGTCGAGACGCGCCCGCAAAAACGAACCGAGGCGGATTGTTCGGGCCAGCTCTTCCTGGAGTTCTGACCGAGAAAAGAGGGGAGGCCGAAACCTCCCCCAGCTATAGCTATTTCATCTGCATGGTTGCGGCTCGCTGCGCCAAGAAAGACAGCCAGCAGAGCCCAAGGCAGTCCTCCTGCATAATAAGGATATCAGGTCGCCATTTCGACTGGGTCGGAAAGCGTTCATTGGATAGCGGCCCGGTAAATTGAAGTTGCTTCGGGTTATAACTTTGGTTCGCAAACGTGAAAATGGCCCCATTAGAGACATTGTACGAATGAAACCTCGCGGCCTTCCCGTCGCACACGAGCACATTGCCGCGCCGAATCGTCATCCGAGGCGCGCCCTCGGGCACCTCGACGGTATCCCACAGGTCAATAGCTTTCTCCTTCGAAAACGCCCTCATGGTTCGCCTCTCGGCTTCGCGGTGCGGGATGTCGATACAGTAGACTGGGTCAAATGACCACTTGCCGCGCTTGCCGATCGAGGCGTCGAACACGGCATCAAGGGCGCACATCTCGTCATATTTCCGACAACCGCCGTGGCCGTCTTTCCATATCGTGGTGGCCTTGTTTACCTTCCTTTCGACAATCCTGCCGTCCTTGTCCCTCTTGACGGCAAGATATAGGTCCTTGCCGGCCTCGTCGCGTCCCAGATAGGGATAGACCGTGTCCTTGAGCACGCTGCCTGTGACGGTGTTCGGAAGTGTGAGCGTCGGCACGATACACGGGATCCAGGCATCTACCTGCTCCTTGAACTCCGGATAGGGAAGCGAGTCGCTGAAAAGCCGCTGGCGCACGTCGGCGCGGGCATGACCTTCGTTGACAAGCGCCACGTTCTTCACGATGCCGGGGGTGCAGCAGGCGATGACCGCCGCATCGACCGCATGGTGACGGTCGTCGTCACGGTTCTTCTTGCCGTCCGGCCCGGTGATGCCGATGTCCCAAACGCTGCGCATGAGGGCGGTCGCGCTGCCGGCGACACAGAATACATGCTCGTGTCCATCCCTGGCAAAGGGCAGGCACTCCCTCAGCCACTTGGCGAGCGCAACGGACATGTATCGAGTGTCGTTGAGGTTGCGGTCAATAAAGCCGCCGGCTCGTTCGGCAAGGTTCTCGCAGGTAAGGTTAGCGAGTTTCTTTCGGGCGTACCGCCTGGGCTCGCACATCTTCGCCCAGCGCTCCATCCGGCCGCAGAATTCGTCCCAATTAGGCGCAGCCGCCTCGCCAGAGGTCATCCACTCGTAGGGCGAGCGGTTCGACTTGTCCCTATTCGATTTGGTGAGGCAGAGAACCTTGTTTACCTGCGAGTTGTCGCAGGTACGCGAGATCGGCAGGATATGGTCGATTTCGGCATATCCGTACTCCTCGAGCATGCGCCTGAAGTCGATGCCGGCGCCCGTATACGGATCTTTGCCGCCCTGCTCGCGATAGAGCTTGACCATGTCAAGGTCCCGCCCGCGAACATGGTGGTCGTCGGGAAGCCCCAGAAACTCGACGATATCCCTCTTGGCCTGCTCGTTGAGCTCACGCCGCGCCCTGTTGCTCTCCGCCACGACCTCGCGCTCGTGCTTGGAGCGCTTGAGCTCGCGGGCGACCTCGACGCGGATGACATCAGGCAGCCCATAGTGTCTGATAGCGGAGTTGACCATGCGCCGCACCTGCGCCGTCGCACGGAGCACGACAGGGTTCTTACACGTCGGGTCATAATCGGAAAAGGCGCAGAGCAGCCCGTCTGCCGCCCCACCGCGCTCCTCGGCGAGCATGGCGCGCGCCTGCGCGAGGCCGGAATCCTCCTCGGCCTGCCTGAGCGATGTGACGCAGGGGTCCTCGAGCGTGCCACGGAGCATCTGAAGCGCTTCCAGACTCGCGCTCGCATAGCCCGAGAACAGGCGCGCCGAATAGGGCAGATCGACGATGGCCTCGACCTCGTCATCGGTGAGGGCCAGCGGGGCGAGCCGTCCGGCGAGCGATGCCGCCGACGTTGCGTAGGTAAGCGCTGAGCAGACCGCGTCGGCGTCGTCGATATGGTCGTGCAGCCGCTCGAGCAGGTCGCGGTGGTCCTCATAGAGCCCCGTACACAGCACGGACCAGGCCGGCAGGGCGATGCAGTCGCGCTTCTCCTCCTCGGCGGGACGCCCCTTGAACGAATCGCACTCAGCGAGCCCCAGCCTGCGGCGCAGCCCCGACCATTTCAGCGGCTTCACCGATTTCTTCACGGCGAAGAGCTCCCTCACGATCTCGATACGGATGTTTCCCGGGATGGTGGATGAGGTGCCGTCGGCATGCAGGATGACAGTGTTGCAGAGCGTCTGGTGGGCGCGCACCATCTCGAAGGAGATCGTGGACGTGGCCCCGCGCCTGTACGGCGCGCCGAGGTAGGTGCAGAGGCCCACCTTGAGGTAGGTCGACATGTCGCGCTTGCTCGTGTCGGTGAGCCATGTCAGCTCGGCGATATAGCGCTCCTCGAGC
The DNA here is from genome assembly GCA_958407555.1 of uncultured Collinsella sp. Taxonomy (GTDB): domain Bacteria; phylum Actinomycetota; class Coriobacteriia; order Coriobacteriales; family Coriobacteriaceae; genus Collinsella. Next base: position 5,700 of record CATYJC010000091.1, read on the forward strand.
GCTTCGGTGGCGATCTCGCTGCCCAGCTCGCGCTGGCGTGCGAAGATCGTGCGGACCTCGTCGACCGTCATATCGATGTCTGCCGTATAGCTGTAGTCGCCGGCCCTGTTACGCGAACGTGGCTGTCCGGCAAGGTATTGGCCGAAAGTCTTGCAGCCGCCCTCGGCGAGCGCCGCATGGTTCGCGGCGAGTGCCTTCTTGACCTTGCCGGCATCGTCGTCCTTATCCGACTTGCCGTGGTCGATATACCCGCGATGGCTCGCGAACGAGTACAGGACGCGGGCGAACTCGCGGGAGTTCAGCAGGTATTCAAGGGCCTTGGACCTCAGCCTGACGACCGTGCGCTCGTCGCGGCGCGCGGCGAACCACTCGCCGCCGGCGTCGGCGGGAATGAGGCCGAAATCGGACAGCGCGGCCCTGATGGCCTTCTTGCGCCGTCCCTCGCGCATGATGTTCCTGCGGACCGAGCGGGCGCCGCGTCTCACCGACGCCAGGCTCTCGGGAGCCGCAGTCGCCTTCTTCTTGTCGACGACGGGCGACTTGAAGAGGTGGCTGGCCATCAGGACGATCTCATGGTTGAGGACATCGACCAGGCACAGCCCCGTGCTGGCCACGCCGATATCGAGACCCGCCCAGATCACCCTGTCCTTCGACCTGAACTCCTCCAGAGTTATGAGCGCCGTGGCGAAGGTGCCGGGGTCGAACCCGAGCTCCCCGATATCCGTTCCCGGGGCTTTATCCATAGAGGTATCCAATCTATTCGCGCACGGTCTCCATCCTCCCGCGCATTTCCAGACCTTTTACCCCGAATACCACAAGCTCACACCCACAAAAAATGGTCGGCCCCGCATCCGCGGCCCCGACCGTGAAACACCCTGTGTACGGACAAAGCCGGAGATTCCCTTACGGACTTCGTTCATGCACATACCGTTTCAAAGTGAGGTTGCGGCGCCCACCGCCGCACGTCGATGTGGCTTATACCCGCCAAGACCCCGATCAAGACTAAAGAGATCCGGAACCCTATTGACTCCACGGGTCAATAGCCCTGGTTCGTACCACCCCAAGCCGATTGTCAGCCGATACCGACCGCAAGGCGTTTCCCACATCCGGCGGTCCTGCGGGACGGATGGGGTCCCTCCGAGCCGCCGCCCATGGTAAACGCGAAGATAAATCAGCCGCATTACTGGTGCGCCCTCCGATGCGCGCACGTCACGGTCTCTTCTACCCGCAAAGCCGCCTGTCTACACAGGCAGACGGCGGCATTGCGGGCGAAATCGCCTATTTCCTCTTCTTCGGGCGCGCAATCTCGGCCGGCCTGTCCGCGGGGTCGAACGACCCGGCGCGGAACTCCACGCAGCCGGTGGCGCCACGCGGCGCGGCGAAGAACCGCCAGGGCTTGAGCGCGACATCGAGCGATACCGCCT
>CATYJC010000092.1 GCA_958407555.1 uncultured Collinsella sp.
CGGTGGACGGCACCGAGCCGTCGCATCGAACCTAGAAGGGGGAGGCCTCGCGGCCTCCCCCTTTTTTGCGTTTATAGGGCCATCACTCCACTCTCGCTGTGTTTTTGACCCTCGTTTGTCGCATCTTCTGCGAACGGGCTACAATGTCATAGTCTGTGCAGCATGGAGGTGATTATGGCCGAAGCCGGAATCGGCGTTGATATCGTCGAGATTTCGCGAATGAAATCAATCCTTGAGAATACGCCCGCGTTTGTTCGGCGCGTGTTTACCGATGAAGAGCGTTCGTATTGCGATGCCTCGTCTCGTCCTGCCGCGCATTATGCCAGTCGTTTTGCTTCTCGCGAGGCGGTGCTTAAGGCGCTTGGTACGGGTTTTAGCCAGGGCGTTGGCCGTAAAGACGTTTCCGTAACGCGCGATAAGCTCGGCAAGCCAAAAGCGCTGCTTTCGGGTCGTGCTCTTGAAATCGCCCGGGAATTGGGTGTTGTCGAGGTCGCTCTTTCTATTACTCTGACGGGTGACTTGGCTGTCGCTAATGCCATTGCGATCACCGAGGATGCTCGACCTAAACCCAAGGAAGAAAAGGTGAGCACGAAGGAGCGCGTTGCTCAGACATTTAAAGAGGCTCGTTCTGTCTTAGACGAGCTCGAACAGCTGCAACAATCTGCTTTGTCGGAACATCTGGATGATGATCCGCAAGATGCGCTAGGAGCATAGATGAAACCGGTTTTGAGTACCGAGGAAGTCGTTCGCCTCGAAGATATTATCGAGCGTGAGGGTACCTCGAAGGCCGAACTCATGGAGTTGGCGGGCGAATTTGCTGCCAACGAGATTTTAAAGCTCAACCCCGATCGCGTTCTTGTATTGGTCGGTTTTGGCAACAATGGCGGAGATGGCTGGGTTGCCGCTGACATTCTGACGCATAAGGGCGTTGATGTAGATATCGTCTCTCCGGTTGAGCCGGATGAGATCCCTGCCGCTCTCGCTCGTCATGTCGCCCGTCGTACTGCTGGTCGCGACGTGCATGTGTGTGTCGGCCCCTCTCGTGATGAGCTGGAGGTGCTGATTGATAAGGCTGATGTTGTAGTCGATGCCATTTTTGGTACCGGTTTTCATGGTGATCTTCGTGCGCCGTTTTCAATCTGGATCCCCACGGTCAATGAAAATGCCGATCGCGTTGTCTCCATCGATGTTCCCTCGGGCCTGAATGCCGAGACGGGTGTGGTGGATGACGACTGCATTCGTGCCGAGCGTACGGTGACGATGATTGCTCCCAAGATCGGCTTATACAGCGCTGACGGTCCCGAATATGCAGGCGATCTGGTCTGCGGCGGTCTGTATGACCGCCTTGATGAGGTTATTGACGATGTCGACCATGCTGCCGAGATCGTGGAACCCGGTGACCTTGTGGACTATTTTGCTCCGCTGCCCACGAATATCGATAAGTATTCGCGCGGTTCGGTGCTCATTGTTGCTGGCTCGGCGCAGTATCCTGGTGCTGCCATTATGGCTGCCAAGTCTGCAGCCCGCGCAGGCGCCGGCTATGTGGCGGTCGCGACGCCGGATGCGTGTGCCAACCTTATCCGCATGGCGCTGCCCTCGATTCCGGTCTTTGCTATTCCATCTGATTCCCGCGGTTCTTTTGGTGCCGCTGCGCGCATGACGGTATGTGAGATTGCCAAAAAATATAGCTGCGTGCTGTGTGGTCCCGGCATGACGACGTCTGCCGGTGCCATGCAGGTGGTTTCGGGCCTGCTCGAGCTCGACGTGCCGCTTATCTTGGATGCCGATGCTCTCAACTGCCTTGCCAAGATTGCAATCGACGGCATCGATAGCAATCCTGAGATGTATCGTCGTGAGCAGCCGCTCGTTATGACGCCGCATTATCGTGAGCTTTCGCGTCTCGTCGCCGGTGATGAGGTCAATGACCTTGGAACCGCGATTGCCGCCGCGCAAAAGGTTGTCTGGGCCGCCGGTTCCGATAACCTCGTTGTTATCGCTAAGGGCCCGACGACGGCCATTTGCGGTGTTGAGCGCGTGCTGCTGCCGCTCTCTGGCCCGGCGTCGTTGGCGACCGCTGGCTCGGGTGACGTCCTTGCGGGTATTCTGGCCGGCACGCTAGCCACCATGCGCGACGAGATGGACCGCTGGGAGCTGCTGTACTCGTATGCCGTCGCGCTTCATAGCTATGCCGGTTTTGCCGCGGCGACGGAGTTTGGCGAGAAGAGCGTTATCGCGACCGATCTTATCGACTTGATCGGTCCCGCCATGGAGTTGGCGGCAAAGGATGCGCTCGATGATCTGGGAATCACGGACGAAGGGTCGGATGACTAATTATGAATAAAGCCGATTTGACGCGTTGGTCCTGGGTCGAGATCGACCGCGGGGCGCTTCGCCGCAACACGAGGGCCTATAAGAATTTGCTGAATCCGCGTCAGCGCCTGTGCTGCGTGGTTAAAGCCGACGCTTATGGTCATGGAGCTGTTGAGTGCGCCAAGATTATGTATTCGGCCGGCGCCGACATGTTTGCCGTGGCGACGGTTAACGAGGGTGTTGAGCTCCGACAGGGCGGGATTACGAAACCCGTCCTCATCCTAAGCGAGCCGCCTATCGAGGCCATTCCGACGTTGCTCGAGTTCGATATCATGCCCTCGGTCTATACGTCCGACTTTGCTCTTGCGTATGGCGAATGTGCCGTCGCGGCGGGCAAGGTGGGCAAGTATCATCTCGCCATCGAGACGGGCATGAACCGCATCGGCGTACATTACACGCAGGTGCTCGACTTTGTCCGCGGTATTGATTTCCATCGCGGTATTCAGTGCGACGGCGTATTTACGCACTTCGCCACGGCCGATGAACCTTCGGGCTGGGACTACAAGCTGCAGTGCCAGCGCTTTACCGAGGCCGTTCAGGCCATTAAGGATGCGGGTTTTGAGTGCGGTATCGTGCATTGCGCCAACACGCCGTCCTCGATGCTCGACCCCTCGATGCATTTTGATATGATTCGCGCCGGCGTTGGCTTGTATGGCATGCAGCCGTGCGAGCTGAGTAGCCGTGTGATGCAGCTCGATCCCGTTATGAGCGTTCATGCGCGCGTGACGCGCGTGGCGCACCCTGCGATGGGCGAGGGCGTGGGCTACGGTTTTACCTACCGCGTACCGCGTACGCGCGTTCAGATCTGCACGCTGCCGATCGGTTATGCCGACGGCCTATCGCGTACGCTTTCCAATCGTATGGATGTGCTGTATCGCGGCGAGCGCGTGCGTCAGGTTGGCAATATCTGCATGGATCAGTTTATGGTCGCCATTCAGTCCAACCCGGCACACGAGATTCCCGAGGCCGAGTATGGTGACGAGATGATTATTGTCGGCCGCGATGGCGATGCCGAGATCACTATGGACGAGATGGCCCGACTGCGCGGAACGATTAACTACGAGGTCGCCTGCGGCTTTGGCATGCGTCTCGACAAGGTCTACGTGTAGGAGCCGCTATGGGCGTCATGCACATCCCCGGCCATACCCATCAGGCGCCACGTGAGGTCGCACTCGAGGAGATTGAGGCTGTTTTAGGCGACTGCCATCTCTGCCAGCTCTATCAGTCGCGCCATAGCATCGTGTTTGGCGTGGGAAACCCCCACGCTCGCGTCATGTTTATTGGTGAAGCACCGGGTCGCAACGAGGATTTGCAGGGCGAACCCTTTGTGGGGGCGGCGGGTGAAGACCTCAACGGCATTTTGTCCCTGGCAGGTCTTAAGCGCGAGGACGTCTATATCGCCAACGTGCTTAAGTGTCGCCCGCCGGGAAACCGCAATCCGCGTCCCGAGGAAGTGCTGGCTTGCTCACCGTTTTTGCGCGAGCAGATTCGAAGCATCTGGCCCGATATCATCGTGACGCTCGGTAACCCCGCAACGCACTTTGTGCTCAAGACCGAGATCGGCATTACCAAGCTGCGCGGCAGGTTCCATCAGATGGGCCACTTTGTGGTGATGCCGACGTTTCATCCTGCGGCGGCGCTGCGCAATCCGGCGTGGCAGGAGTTGCTGGAGGAAGACTTTAAGATGCTGGGCGACTATCTGGAGCGGCACCCCGCGCCGGAGACCGCCTCGGAATAATAAGGAGCGCATATGTCCCTGGAGCGCCTGGGGGTAGGTACCTATAGAACGGCTCGTACTGCCGATACGGAGCATTTTGGCGAGCTGGTCGCACCGTGTCTAGAAGATGGCGATGTGCTGATTTTGACCGGCGGCCTCGGGGTGGGCAAAACCCACTTTACCAAGGGCGTTTCGCGCGCTCTGGGCGATGAGCATATGGTCACGAGCCCTACGTTCGCACTCATGGCCGTTCATGACCAAGGGCGTATTCCGCTGTTCCATTTTGATCTGTACCGCCTGGAGCATGCCTACGAGCTTGAGGATACGGGCATTTTTGACGTGCTGGGCTATGAGGGTGTTTGCCTGCTGGAATGGGGCGAGCAGTTTCAGGATGAACTGACAGATGAGTATCTTTCGGTGACGCTTAAGCGCGATGAGGACGACAGCGACGTGCGAACGATAACGCTTGAGGCACACGGCGAGCGCGCGGATGAGCTTTCCCATTTGATAGATAAGGCTGTACAAGATGAGCTTGCATAACGACAACGCGCTGGTGGTGGCGCTCGACACATCGACCGACATGCTTGCCTGCGCGGCAAGCTGGATTGACGTGCAGACAGGCGAGGCAAAGTTGGTGAGTGGGGACCATCTGTGTCGCCGTCATGCCAACGTTGAGCTCGTGAATACTGTTGATGGCCTACTGAAGCAGACCGGCCTGGATCGCAGCGATGTCGGCTGTTATGTGGTCGGCCGCGGCCCGGGTTCGTTTACGGGCGTGCGTATCGGCATCTCCACCGCAAAGGGTCTGGCACGTGGTGCCAACGTGCCGTTGCTCGGGGTGTCGACACTTGACGCTTGCGCCTGGACGGCATGGAAGGCCGGCGTACGCGGCAAGCTTGGTGTTCTTGCCGACGCCATGCGCGGCGAGGTGTACCCGGCGCTGTATGTGCTGGGGGATGAGGGTCCCGAGCGTCTGTTTGAGCGCGAGCGTGTGGTCAAGGCCGCCGTGGCGCTTGATGAGTGGCGCCAGACCGCGGACTGGGATCAGGTTCAGCTGACTGGTGACGGTCTCGTGCGTTATGGCAAGCTGCTGGGTGAGGACGAGACGGCGCGCTGCGTGGAGCGAGATCTGTGGTGGCCCTCGGGCGAGGGCCTGCTGATGGCGCACGCCGCAGGCGATGGCGATCCGGCTCGCGTCTTGCCGATCTATACGCGCCTTTCGGACGCCGAGGAAAACGAGCGCAAGCGCCTGGGCCTTGCCGAGAGCGCGCAGAGTGAGGTGACAGGTGTTGCCGACGAGCTCGCCGGACGTCATCTGCAATTCCGCCCCATGGGCGTGGCGGATGCCGAGGGTGCGAGCGCGCTGGAGGCAGCCTGCTTTGAAGGCGCCGGACACGAGGCGTGGACGCCGGGCATGTTCCTGTCCGAGCTGGGCGAGGACGTTGCCGCTCCGCGTAGCTGGTGGGTGGCGCACGACGACGGTCAGCTGCTGGGTCTTGCCGGCGGCATGGTCGTCGACGGGGACGTGCAGATTATGGACGTTGCCGTCGATCCGACTCATCGCCGTGAGGGTATCGCCCGCAAGCTTCTGTCGCACGTGAGCTATGACGCGCAGATGCTCGGCTGCACCACGGCTTCGCTTGAGGTTGAGGACGGCAACGAGGGCGCAATTGCACTCTATGCCGCCCTGGGCTTTACCGAGGCGGGTCGTCGCCGTGGCTACTACGGTGCCGGCAAGGATGCCATCGTTATGACGGCGCCGCTGCCCCTGGTGCTTCCTCTCGACAATGCCTCGCCCGAGCCAACTGCTGCCGAGCAGCGCGCATGGCCGCTGCCCGCGCCCGAGCGCACCGTTGAGGAGCGCGCCGAAATCGAGCGCCGCCGCCTGGTGCTTGCCATCGAGAGCTCCTGCGACGAGACGGCCGTGGCGATTATCGATACGGACGGCAATATGCTGGCCAACCAGGTGTCGACGCAGATTGATTTTCATGCTCGCTTTGGCGGCGTGGTGCCCGAGATCGCCTCGCGCAAGCACGTTGAGGTGATTGTGAGTGTCGTAGATGCGGCGCTTGAAGATGCCGCGGCATCGCTTGGCCTTGAGGGCGGGGCGATTGCGCCAAGTGAGCTTGCCGCCGTGGGTGTGACGCAAGGTCCGGGCCTGGTGGGTGCCTTGGTGGTGGGTGTCGCCTTTGCCAAGGGCTTTGCGTATGCTGCCGGCAAACCGCTGGTGTGCGTCAATCATCTGGAGGGTCACCTGTTTGCCAACCTGTTGGCGCAGCCCGACCTCAAGCCGCCGTTTATCTTTACGCTCGTTTCGGGCGGGCACACCATGCTCGTGCACGTAAGGGCATGGGGCGACTACGAGGTGCTTGGCGAGACGCTTGACGACGCCGTGGGCGAAGCCTTCGACAAGGTGGCAAAGGCACTGGGCCTTGGCTATCCCGGAGGCCCCATCATCTCCAAGCTTGCCGAGACGGGCAACCCTAAGGCGGTCGATTTTCCCCGCGCGCTTAACAGCAGGGGAGACTACCGCTTCTCGCTTTCGGGCCTCAAGACGGCGGTGACGCTCTACATCGAGCAGGAGACCAAGGCCGGGCGCACGATTCACCTTCCCGACCTAGCGGCTTCGTTTGAGGCGGCGGTCTTTGACGTGCAGTACAAGAAGGCCAAAAACGCCCTGCATGCTACCGGGTGCAAGGAGTATTGCATCGGCGGCGGCGTCTCGGCCAACCCGCATCTGCGCGAGATGATGATCAGGAAACTCGGGCGTCAGGGGATCCGCGTAACGGTGCCGCCCTTGTCTGCCTGCACCGATAACGCCGCCATGATCGCGGAGGTCGCTCGCCGTAAATTCGACCGAGGTGAAATCTCGCCGTTCGACGTCGACGCCGATCCAAACATGACGCTGTAGTCGTACGGGTGCGGTCCCCGACCGGAGGGGCCGGATATAAGGTTTATCGCGAGTTCCGCACGCAAAG
>CATYJC010000093.1 GCA_958407555.1 uncultured Collinsella sp.
CGAGATAGCCCTCCTGGTCGAAATGCATGATCTCGATCTTCTCGGTTTCCTTCATGGCTTTTCCTTTCTGTCCTGCACGCAACTCTATACATCGCGTTTCTTTTCGATACCAATTATAGACATACACCTAATGTGTTTTTAATACCACTTATCAATCTGCTCCAATCCTCGGTGAACGGTCGAAATTCTCTGGTGAGTGGTATTAAATTAGAATTGAATGTATAGCTAACGCCTCTGGCGCCTCCCTTGTGTGACAAAGAACAGCGTTCCTACCAGCGCAATAACGGTCGATGCCCCAAACAGCACCGCCTGAACGCCCAAAGCCTCCGCCAAAAACGGAGCCGCCAGCAGCGGCAGCACGCCGGCACTCATCAGGCCAAAACGCACAAAGCCGGTAATGCGCCCCAGGTATTTGATGTCGGCGCGCTCCTGAATCAAGATCATCTGCAGCGGTTCCAGGAATCCCCAGGCCAGACCGTTAATCGCCTGACCGATAATCGCGACCCCCAGCATATCGGTGCCCACGTACACCATGGACCCAATGCCCACGGTCATGAGCGCGCCGAGCAACAATCGCAGGTTGACATGGCGAGCAGAAAGCTTGGTCAGGATGAACGCACCCACCGAGGAAGTGAGGCCCACGACCGAGGACAGCCAGCCCAGCCAGACGATATCCACGCTGAGCACATCGCGATAGAACAACGACTCCAGCGAATCGAACGCGCCAAACGCAAAGAAACCCAAAAAGCCCGAGATAAAGATGAGGCGCAGGTCGTGGTCGCGAAACGTAAGTCGCGCACCCTCGGCCATGCCGCCCAGAATACCGCCCTTCGGCTTCTCCCCTTTTGCGGGGGCAACACACTCGTGACAGCCCAAGGAGAGCACGGCCGCCACACCCATCATGCCCGCCATGAGCAGATAGACCGATTGCGTGGCAAAACAGCTCACGATGGCACCGCCGAGCAGCGGGCCAGCGGTATAGGCGATATTGCTGTAGAACACCATGAGGCCGTTCACGCGGGTTCGGCCCTCGGTGGTCGACTCCAGATATCCCGGAAACGCATGCGTGCAGGTGTTGATAAAGCCGCCCGCAAGTCCCAAGACGCACGCGGCAAACACAAGCCCGGGGACAGACAACGGCGCCAACCCCACGCCAAGCGATAGCACAGCCGTAATCACGCACGTCACAAATGACGTCCGGCGCGGTCCAAAGCGGTCGATGACCGAGCCCGACACCATATTGCCCACCGACGTCATAAGATTGCGCACGAGCGTAATGGCAGCAACCAAAAAGGCCGTGCCGGCCAGATCATACGTGGCCGCACCGATAAGCCCCAAAAAGTAGACCGCGTTGTTGGCGCACCACTGCAGGGACTCAATTAGAATCAGCCTGACCTCCGCCGGCGTCAGGCGCATTGCTTCGCGATCCTTCGCGAACATACGAACTCCTTCTATACAAAAAGGGGATGGAGGGCATAGGCCCGCTCCATCCCCTTTCCAGGTTGCAACGAAAATCTATGCAGCCGGGCCCTTACGCCAGCACGCCGAAGAACGCGCCGATGATGCCCACGACCATGGTGGCCACGATCAGCACCATGGGGTTGATCTTCTTGGACAGCAGCCAGTAGTACAGCCAGAAGGCGATCATGCCGAGCATGCCGGGCATGATGCCGTCCAGGATGTCCTGGAGGGTCTGGGCGTCCTCGCCCGAGCCGATGGCCACCGGGATGCTGGCCCAGAACATGTCCTTGCACATGGCGCCCACGACCATGACGCCCACGATGCCCACGCAGGTCATGATCTTCTGCATGAGGCCGGTCCTCTGGGCCTCGTCCAGGAAGCCCACGCCCAGCTCGTAGCCCTTGACGGCGCCCCAGACGCGCAGCGCGAAGCCGGGGACGTTGTAGATGAGCAGGAAGGCGATGGGGCCGAAGGGGTTGCCGGCCTGGCACAGGCTGATGCCCACCGCGGCGGCGACCACGCGCAGCGTCGACAGGAAGATGGAGTCGCCGATGCCGGACAGCGGGCCCATGAGGGCGGCCTTGACGTCGTTGACGCTCTCGGGCTCGATCTCGCCGCGGGCGACCTTCTCCTCCATGGCCATCGCGAGGCCGCCGACGAACGGGGCGAACTGGACGGTGATGTTGAAGAACGCGCAGTGGCGGTGCAGGGCCTCGGCGTAGTCGTCGGGGCGGCCGGCGTAGATCTTCTTGAGCATGTTGGCGACCATCAGGCAGAAGGCGATGTTCATCTGCTTGTAGTAGGTCCAGGAGAACTCCATGCCCAGGGCGCCGACGTTGACGGCGCTCTTGACGAGGTCGGAGCGCGTGATCTTGTTCTCGGGACTAGAAGTCATCGTCCTCATCCCCTTCCGCGGAGAGCTGGGGCTGGGCTCCGCCCAGGCCGAGCAGGTCGAACTTGTCGATGCCGATGATGATGGCGATCAGGGCGACGCCCAGGACGGGCACGTTGGCGTAGGAGCACAGCAGGAAGCCCAGGAAGTAGAAGGGCACGAGCTGCTTGGTGAGCACCAGGCGGCCGAGCATGGCGAAGCCCATGGCAGGCAGGATGTTGGCTGCAACGCCAAAGCCAGCAAGGACAAAGGGCGGGATGAAGTCGAGCATGCCCTGGATGGCGTCAGCACCCAGATAGAACGACAGCGAGCACAGCAGGAACGCCATGATGATACCGGTCAAACCGATCAGGAAGTGCATCGCATAGACACCCTTAAGGTTGCCCTGGCCGGAGAAGACATCAGCGCGGTCAACCAGGATCGGCAGGACGGCGTTGAGGATGTTCTTGATGGCAAGGCACAGCGTGGCGATGGGCATAGCGAGCGCGATGGCTGCCTCGGTGCTCTGGCCCAGCTGGATAGCGAAGGCGCAGGCGAGCACGCCGCCGATCGTCTCATCAGGCGGCACGTAGGCGCCGATGGAGATCGAGCCCATGAACAGCAGCTCCAGGCTGGCGCCGATCGCGAGGCCGGACTGCAGGTCCCCCAGCACCAGGCCCACGAGCGGGCACAGGACGATGGGGCGGAACGCATAGAGCGTACCGAGCTGGAAGTCGAACTTACCAAATGCGGCGATAAGTCCGATGAGGATTGCTTGGACAAGCATAATTCCTCCCAATAAGGAATCTCGAACCGTCGTCACTCCCGTCGCGCGCGTTGTTGATATCAATTCCGGGAGTTCGATTACACGGCTCGAAGCGTACCTGGTGTGCTGCGAACACCCATGCCAGATACAAATGATTTGATACCAATTATAGGTATGCATGTTCTTACTATTTAATACCACTCGCTCAGCGGGGTGTTTTTTACCGTAAACGGCAGACGCATCCCATTAGGCACGCTCTTTGTTTCGATGGCGGACAAGCGCCACCAGAAAGCCATCGCCAAAGGCATCGTATGCCAAGTTGCCTACAATCACCAAAACGATTATCGCCGCGCCCAAAAACTCGTTCCAGCGAAAGACCTCGCCAAAGAGGAGCGCCGACCAGCAGGGAGCGAGCACGACCTCGCTCATGCAGACCAAGTTGGCCGCAAACGCGTTAGTGCGCGCAATCCCCTTGGCATACAGCACGCTCGCAAGGCCACTGCAAAAAAGGCCGTGCACCAGCATAAGCCCCCACTCAAATGGTCTCACGGAGTCTAGGGCACCGGCAAAATAGACGATCGGCAACATCGAGATACCGCAGGAGATGAGCGAGGACACCATGGGCGACGCATCGGGGCGAGAGTTCAAAAAGAAACACAGCCCAAAGGTGGCGCCTGAAATGACGGCAAGCAGGTTGCCGAGCATGCCCTCGGCACTCAAATCGCCTAAAAAGAAAAGTCCCATACCCGTAAAAGCAACCACCACGGAGGCAATCTTCGCAGGCGAGGGCAATGTGCGAGTTGCGAGCGATTGATACACGATAACGAAAATCATCGAGGTGTACTGCAGGACGATCGCGTTGCCGACCGTCGTGAGCTGGTTGGCAAAGTTAAACGTGGTGCCCGTCACGAAGTTGCAGACGGCCACAAGGACAATAAGACGGCTGACGCGGAGGATGGGCCTGCCGACGAGCAGGATAAAGAGCGCCATAAATATTGCCGTAACGGCACCGATCAAAAGAGCTGACTGCGAATTGGCGCGAACGAGGATGCCGATAAAACTCCACAAGAGCGCCGTGCCAAATAGATACATCGCCCCGCTCACGCCATTATCGGGTGGATTGTCAGATCGAATCACGAAGCACCTCCAGTTAGCTTTCGGTAATAAAAAACGGCGACCGCAATGGGTCGCCGTTTCCCTTGGGGGCAGAATAGAACGCAGGAGCCTACGCCAGCACGCCGAAGAACGCGCCGATGATGCCCACGACCATGGTGGCCACGATCAGCACCATGGGGTTGATCTTCTTGGACAGCAGCCAGTAGTACAGCCAGAAGGCGATCATGCCGAGCATGCCGGGCATGATGCCGTCCAGGATGTCCTGGAGGGTCTGGGCGTCCTCGCCCGAGCCGATGGCCACCGGGATGCTGGCCCAGAACATGTCCTTGCACATGGCGCCCACGACCATGACGCCCACGATGCCCACGCAGGTCATGATCTTCTGCATGAGGCCGGTCCTCTGGGCCTCGTCCAGGAAGCCCACGCCCAGCTCGTAGCCCTTGACGGCGCCCCAGACGCGCAGCGCGAAGCCGGGGACGTTGTAGATGAGCAGGAAGGCGATGGGGCCGAAGGGGTTGCCGGCCTGGCACAGGCTGATGCCCACCGCGGCGGCGACCACGCGCAGCGTCGACAGGAAGATGGAGTCGCCGATGCCGGACAGCGGGCCCATGAGGGCGGCCTTGACGTCGTTGACGCTCTCGGGCTCGATCTCGCCGCGGGCGACCTTCTCCTCCATGGCCATCGCGAGGCCGCCGACGAACGGGGCGAACTGGACGGTGATGTTGAAGAACGCGCAGTGGCGGTGCAGGGCCTCGGCGTAGTCGTCGGGGCGGCCGGCGTAGATCTTCTTGAGCATGTTGGCGACCATCAGGCAGAAGGCGATGTTCATCTGCTTGTAGTAGGTCCAGGAGAACTCCATGCCCAGGGCGCCGACGTTGACGGCGCTCTTGACGAGGTCGGAGCGCGTGATCTTGTTCTCGGGACTAGAAGTCATCGTCCTCATCCCCTTCCGCGGAGAGCTGGGGCTGGGCTCCGCCCAGGCCGAGCAGGTCGAACTTGTCGATGCCGATGATGATGGCGATCAGGGCGACGCCCAGGACGGGCACGTTGGCGTAGGAGCACAGCAGGAAGCCCAGGAAGTAGAAGGGCACGAGCTGCTTGGTGAGCACCAGGCGGCCGAGCATGGCGAAGCCCATGGCAGGCAGGATGTTGGCTGCAACGCCAAAGCCAGCAAGGACAAAGGGCGGGATGAAGTCGAGCATGCCCTGGATGGCGTCAGCACCCAGATAGAACGACAGCGAGCACAGCAGGAACGCCATGATGATACCGGTCAAACCGATCAGGAAGTGCATCGCATAGACACCCTTAAGGTTGCCCTGGCCGGAGAAGACATCAGCGCGGTCAACCAGGATCGGCAGGACGGCGTTGAGGATGTTCTTGATGGCAAGGCACAGCGTGGCGATGGGCATAGCGAGCGCGATGGCTGCCTCGGTGCTCTGGCCCAGCTGGATAGCGAAGGCGCAGGCGAGCACGCCGCCGATCGTCTCATCAGGCGGCACGTAGGCGCCGATGGAGATCGAGCCCATGAACAGCAGCTCCAGGCTGGCGCCGATCGCGAGGCCGGACTGCAGGTCCCCCAGCACCAGGCCCACGAGCGGGCACAGGACGATGGGGCGGAACGCATAGAGCGTACCGAGCTGGAAGTCGAACTTACCAAATGCGGCGATAAGTCCGATGAGGATTGCTTGGGTAAGCATATATCCCCCTTTCCTAATAGGACACTACGAAGAGCTCAGACTCTTCGAAATTGAACGCCTAGAGCACGCTGGCGCAGTCAACCTTGGGGTCATCGGCCAGGGGTCGAATCTCGACCTCAACGCCACGATCCAGCATCTCGCGCACATCGGCTTCCTCGGCCGCGGTCAGGAAGATCTGACGAGAGACCTGACGCGCATCGGGACGCTTCTCGTCCTTGGGCTTGGTGTTGCCCAGGTTGACCGACTTGATCTGCGGGCAGCCCTCAACAAGCTGCTTTGCCTCAGCAATAGTGGCGACACAGATGATCATCTTGTACTTGTCGGTCACGCCCGAGTTGATAGCCTCGATTGCATGCTCCATATCTTTGATGACGAGCTTGCAGCCGGCAGGCTTGCCCATCTTGAGCGTCGTCTTCCACACCGGGTCGTTAGCGACCTTATCGCCCACGCAGAAGATGCAGTTGGAGCCAAGGCCCTGAACCCAGGAAACTGCGACCTGGCCATGAAGCAGGCGATGGTCAACGCGAAGTAGCTGAATCATAATGTGACCCCCCAAAGGTCTTGTGCCGTCTTACGGCGTGTCAGTAGGTGCTGCGGATTAGAACTCTTCTTCCTCGTCGTCATCGACCAAAAGATCGTTGACAAACTTCACGCGCGTATCGTCCGCAGCGACGATGGCGCGAATCGTCTCCTCAACCGGCGCCGACTCGTCAGAGAACAGCAACTGGATGAGGAGAGGAAGGTTCATGTTGGTAACGAGGTACGTGCGGGGACGCGTCTGGACGATCTTGGTGAACTCGTTGTTGACGCTGCCGCCAAAGAGGTCGGTGCAGACAACGACATCATCGTCAGCAGACATGCCTGCCAGCAGTTTTTGGGCCTCCTCGACCACGTCCATGCGGCCATCGACGAACATCGAAAGATCGTGGACGTTGTCGCGAGCGCCCGAGAGCAGCTCGACGCTCTCCTTGATGCCGGTAGCGAAGTGCGCATGGCTGGCGATGATGTACTGTCTCATTCTGTGTTCCTCTCAATAGCCCGGCACGTTCCCGCACCCGTTTTCTTTAGTAGTCGAACTGGTGATAGTAGCGACGATACTTGAGGTTGTGCTTGGTGACCGTCT
>CATYJC010000094.1 GCA_958407555.1 uncultured Collinsella sp.
GAGACCGAGCTCGACGTGCCCGCCACCTCCGTCTACCAGGCCGGCGCCATCAAGCTCGAGGAGGAGCTCTCCCCTGCCGAGGCCTTCGAGACCGGCATGGGCGAGGCCGCCTACGCCTACCTGGCCGACCACGCCACCAAGCGCATCGTCATCGATGTGCCCGCGTACAAGCACGCCACGGCTGCCGTGCGTGTGAGTGGCGTCGACGCAGCGGCTGCGATTGCCGCCATCGACGTCGTCGCCCGCCCGCAGGCAACGCTCGATCTGCAGATCGCCCTGGACTCCCCCGTTGCCGGCGAAGGCGTCGTGGGCTCCGTGCTGCGCGTGTGCGCCCACGAGTACGCCACCGTCAACGTGACCTGCACGCAGACGCTCGACGACAGCTGGATCGCGCTTGACGACACTGGCCTGTTTCTGGACGAGGGCGCGCGCGTCAACGTACAGCACACCGTCCTGGGTGCTGGTGCCAGCGCCACCGGCCTCGCCGGAGACCTGCTGGGCGACACCGCCAAGGTGACCATCGATACCGATTACCTGGGCGCCCGCGAGCAGGTGCGCGACTTTAACTACGAGCTGCGCCACCGCGGCCGCAAGACCGAGTGCGAGATCGACGCCAACGGCGTGCTGACCGGCACGTCCAAGAAGGTCTACCGCGGCACCATCGACCTTGTGCACGGTTGCAAGGGCGCAACCGGCACCGAGCGCGAGACGGTGCTCTTGGCCAATAAGGGCGTCGACAACAAGACCGTCCCCGTCATCCTGTGCGACGAGGACGACGTCGCCGGCAACCACGGCGCCACCATCGGCCACGTCCGCGATGAGCAGCTGTTCTACCTCGCCTGCCGCGGCCTTAACCAAAACGCCGCCGAGGATCTGTTCATCCGCGCCAAGCTGGAGGACGCTGCGCTTTCCGCTACCGACGAGCGCACCCGCGCCGCCGTCGTCCGCCTGGGCAACAACCTGATCGATAACTTTGAAGAGGAGCTCGCATGATCGATACCGAGCACGTTAAATGCGATACCTGCACCGCCCCCGAGCCCATGGAGCTCGACGCCAGCGACGAGGCTTCGCGCGGCTGGCCCACTGTGGACATCGAGACTAATCCCTACAAGGCACAGTTCCCGCTGTTCCAGCAGCATCCCGAGATCGCCTTCCTCGATAGCGCCGCCACCGCGCAGCGCCCCGCTTGCGTGCTCGACGCCGAGCGCGATTTCTACCAGCGCATGAACGCCAACCCGCTGCGCGGCCTGTATTCGCTGTCCGTCGAGGCCACCGATGCCATCGCCAAGGTCCGCCAGCAGATCGCCGACCTCATTGGCGCCGCCCAGGCCAACGAAGTCGTCTTCACCCGCAACACCAGCGAGTCGCTCAACCTGGTCGCCAAGAGCTTTGCGCCCACGGTGCTGAAGCCCGGCGACGAGGTCGTCATCACCATCATGGAGCACCACTCCAACCTGATTCCGTGGCAGCAGGTCTGCCGCGAAACCGGCGCCAAGCTTGTCTACCTCTACCCCACCAAGACAGGCCAACTCACCACCGAGGAGGTTCTGGCCAAGGTGGGTCCCAAGACCAAGATTTTGGCCGTGGGTCAGGTCTCCAACGTGCTAGGCGTCGAGAACCCGGTCAAGAACCTCGGCAAGCTCGTGCACAAGTATGGCGGCTATCTGGTCGTCGACGGCGCGCAGTCGCTTCCGCACATGCCGGTCAACGTGGCCGATCTGGGAGCCGACTTCTTTGCCTTTAGCGCGCACAAGGCCATGGGCCCCATGGGTATCGGCGTGCTGTGGGGCAAGATGGACCTACTCAACGCCATGCCGCCCATGCTCACCGGTGGCGAGATGATCGATTCGGTCACCGAGCAGGACGCCGTCTGGGCGCCCGTCCCCGAGAAGTTCGAGGCTGGCACGCAGGACGCCGCCGGTATCTTCGCCACAGGCGCCGCCCTCGACTACCTCGTCAACACCGTGGGCTACGAAAACATCCAGGCCCGCGAGCAGGCACTCGTCCACTACCTGATGGGCGAACTCATGCAGCTCGACTTTGTCCAGATCATCGGCTCCATCTACTGGGATAACCACCACGGGGTCGTGAGCTTTAACGTCAAGGGCATCCACCCGCACGACGTCGCGAGCATCATGGACATGGACGGCGTGTGCATCCGCGCCGGCCACCACTGCGCACAGCCGCTGCTTACCTGGCTGGGCGTCGAGAACCTTGCCTGCTGCCGCGCCAGCGTGGCCTTCTACAATGACAAGGCCGACATCGATAAGTTCATCGCCGGACTGCATCACGTTTGGAGCACGTTTAATGGGTAATCTGTACACCTCCACCACGTTTATGGAGCACAACTCGCACCCCGACTACAAGTACGAGATGGACGCCCCCACGCACGAGCACGACGGCATCAACCCCAGCTGCGGCGACGAGCTCACCTTGCAGCTGCGTGTCGAGAACGGCGTGATCGAGGAGGCCTCCTTTACCGGTCACGGTTGCGCCATCAGCCAAGCCAGCGCCGACATCATGGCCGACCTCATCACCGGCGAGACGGTCGAGGAAGCACGTCGCCTGGCAGGGCTCTTCCTGGCCATGATCCGCGGCGAGCAGCTCTCCGAGGAGGACCTGGAAGATCTGGATGAGGCCGCCCAGCTCCAGGACATCTCGCACATGCCCGCCCGCGTCAAGTGCGCCGAGCTCGCCTGGCGCACCCTCGACGGCATGCTTGAGGGGCAAAATAATCAGTAATAGTTGTCTCAAAACTGAAGAATTCTGTTGGCCGAATTGCTTAACTTTCGCGATTCGGCCATTTTCTTTTCTGCCTTTATTTCGAGCCCTCGGCCTGCGCGTCCACCTTCGTATAAGCGCGCACAATACGAGAAACGGTACTTTTGCCAATCCCCGTATACCGCTCAATCTGACGCACCGTAAAACCGGCATCGTGCAATCCAAGAATAACGACATTGCGTTGCGCCGACGGTGCGGCTTTAACCACGTGGAGCGGAACCCCGAGCCCCTTCGCCAACTTTTCGGCAAAGGCGTGGCGTTCCCACTCCGTCTCTTTCATATCGCACAGCGCTGGCTCGCCACCGTCAGGCGTCGAAAGCGAATAGGCAATAAAGGCCTTGGCAGAACCAAAAAGCTCAAGCACGCAAGAAGGGTCGGAAAATAGCCTCGTCATATCGTTGCCATAGGCCCGTAGATACTCGGCAAAACTGCTCCACGGATAGCGTTCGATCAGAGCAATACCCACCTCCTGCGGATCGTTGTGCACAGAGCGAATAGCCTCCATCACCTGCCAGTCGGTATCGAGCGAGCGGCGCTCAAAACGCTCACGAAACAGGCAGCCCACGCGCCCAGTGCGCTTATTGAACCGACGGGCATACGTCAGCAGCAACCGCTGCATGGCTGCGCTCATTTCGTCCTCATAATCCAAAAGCACCAGATCCACGTGGTCGTCCATAAGGCACCACGCCACGATTGTCACCCCCGCCTCCCGGCAGCAGTCGCGCATCAGCTCCAGAAACTCCCAGCGGTCGTCATCGGTCTCAAAGATCAGTTGCTTGCCTGTACCGCGGGCACAGACATGGTAAAAGCCGGTGACCGTTCTCCAAACGCGCTGCATGACGCTCCCCTCGCCGGGATCTGCTTGCCATCCAATACAGCACGATTGAAGCGTGCCATCAAAACATTCACGCAAAACAACTACGCCACACGGCAAAAGGCAGTATACAAGCGGCGAACGGCATCATAGCTACAGGTCAGACAACGCGACATAGTCAAAAGTTTGAACAGAACCGACCCCCTTCAGCGAACCGCACAGCCGCAAACAGCTTTATTAAATCGCTTCAATTGAAAGTTCCGCGCTTCTCGCTACGAAAACTGAGCCGTTCGCCGAATATTCCGTGCATTTCGCGGTATTATAGGGGCTGCATGTCATGTCCCTTTCGAAGGGTCGCCCGGCAATCGCCAGCCACGACCCCCAGACGGGACGCCAACACGATAGAGAGGAGAGGCATGCAGTACTCACAGGAAGTGGAGAACATGTGCCCCGTTGCCAAGGGTGCATACCACGGCCCCGCACCCATCCCCGAGGAGGGCAAGTGGGTCCAGGCTAAGGAGATTTCCGACATCTCCGGTCTTACGCACGGTGTGGGTTGGTGCGCACCTCAGCAGGGCGCCTGCAAGCTCACGCTGAACGTCAAGGACGGCATCATCGAGGAGGCCCTCGTTGAGACCATCGGCTGCTCGGGCATGACCCACTCTGCCGCCATGGCTTCCGAGATCCTTCCCGGTAAGACCATCCTCGAGGCCCTCAACACCGACCTCGTCTGCGACGCCATCAACGTTGCTATGCGCGAGATCTTCCTGCAGATCGTTTACGGCCGCAGCCAGACCGCGTTCTCCGAGGGCGGCCTGCCCGTGGGCGCCTCCCTCGACGACCTCGGCAAGGGCCTTCGCTCTCAGGTCGGCACCATGTTCGGCACCAAGGCCAAGGGCGCTCGTTACCTCGAGCTCGCCCAGGGCTACGTCACCCGCATGGCTCTCAACGACAAGAACGAGATCATCGCATTCGAGTTCCTGAACCTCGGCAAGTTCACCGACGCCGTCAAGGCCGGCAAGACCCCCGAGGAGGCCATCGCTGGCGCTATGGGCCACTATGGTCAGTGGGAGAACGCTGCCAAGTACATCGACCCGCGCACCGACGAGGAGACTCACTCCGTCGCCAGCGTGTTCCCGGTTCACGAGTAGAAAGGGAGGGAAATAACTATGACTGTTACGTTCGAAGGTTACGAGCGCCGCGCTGACAAGATCAACAAGTGCCTCGCCGACAACGGCATCGCCTCCCTCGAGGAAGCTCTGCAGATCTGCACCGACAAGGGCTTCAACCCGCGTGAGATCGTCAACAACACCCAGTCCATCGCCTTCCAGAACGCTGAGTGGGCCTACACCCTCGGCTGCGCTCTCGCTGTCAAGCGTGGCGCCAAGTCCGCTTCTGAGGCTGCTGCCATCATCGGCGAGGGCATCCAGGCCTTCACCGTTCCCGGCTCCGTCGCCGAGGACCGCAAGGTCGGTCTGGGCCACGGCAACCTGGGCGCTATGCTGCTCTCCGACGACACCGAGTGCTTCGCCTTCCTGGCTGGCCACGAGTCCTTCGCTGCCGCTGAGGGCGCTATCGGCCTGGCTCTGAACGCCAACAAGGCTCGTAAGAAGCCGCTGCGCGTTATCCTCAACGGTCTGGGCAAGGACGCCGCCCAGATCATCGCCCGCATCAACGGCTTCACCTATGTGAAGACCCAGTTCGACTACTACACGGGCGAGCTCAAGGTCGTCGAGACCATCCCCTACTCCGATGGTCCCCGCGCTGCCGTTAACTGCTACGGCTCCGACGACGTCCGCGAGGGCGTTGCCATCATGTGGCACGAGAACGTCGACATCTCGATCACCGGTAACTCCACCAACCCCACGCGCTTCCAGCACCCCGTCGCTGGCACCTACAAGAAGGAGCGCATCGAGGCTGGCAAGAAGTACTTCTCCGTCGCTTCTGGTGGCGGCACTGGCCGTACCCTGCACCCGGACAACATGGGCGCCGGCCCTGCCTCTTACGGCATGACCGACACCATGGGCCGTATGCACTCCGACGCCCAGTTCGCCGGTTCTTCCTCCGTGCCTGCGCACGTCGACATGATGGGTCTCATCGGCATGGGCAACAACCCCATGGTCGGTGCCACCGTCGCCTGCGCTGTCGCCGTCGAGGAGGCCCTCAAGGCCTAATCGCGCCTGCGCGATGCTCATATAGTTGAGCTTTAGAGCCGCCACCTTTCGAGGTTGCGGCTCTTTTTTATTCACGCTGCCATAAAGTAGTCCATCACCGGTATATCAGTTGCGGTGATTTACGGACTGAATAACGCCTTCACATGCCAAAACAGTCCCTATTTCACCGCAACTTATTGAGGGGATGGGGGCAGAGCGATCGGACACTCTTGACGCCCACCTGCCATATTTGCCCTTTACCGAAACGTGAGTCCTTTGCAAGACATTTGCCGATCAGCCATGCGACAATGCGCCGGACGAGAAAGGAATCCGATGGAATCGACTGATGTACTGGTAATTGGATCTGGCATTGCAGGCCTTTGCGCCGCCATAGAAGCAGCACGCGCGGGCGCAACCGTTGCCATCGTAAGCGCCGGCAAGACTATGAGCGGATCGAGCTTTTTCCCGGGCACCTGGGGCCTGGGCCTCATCGGTCCCACCGACACAGCCGACGAGCAGGACCTCATCGACACCATCCAGGCCGTGGGCGGCGGCATTGCCGACCCTACGCTCGTCCAGACGTTTGTCCACGGTATTCCTCAGGCCATCCAATGGCTCGAGCGGGATCTAGGTGTTGAGCTCCAGCGTCCGCAAAGTACCGAGAGCGCCCAGCAGAAGCAGTTTATCCCCTGCTTTGACCATAAGACGCGTATGTGGCGCGGCCTCACCCGCAAGCCCCTTGAGGACGCGTGTAAGGCCCAGATTGAGTTGCTCGGCATTCGCCTGCTCCCCCGCCACGAACTTATCGACCTTGTTGAGGACACAACCGGAAAGATTACCGGCGCCGTGCTCTACGACCGCGCAAACGAGCATCTCGTGCCTATGGCAGCCAAGGCCACTATCATCGCTGCGGGCGGCACGGGTGGCCTGTTCGAGCGAAGCCTCACTTCCGCCGATGTGCTCAGCTCCTCGCAGGCCATCGCACTGGTGCACGGTGCGTCCCTTACTAATATAGAGTTCATGCAGATGATGCCGGGCTTCATCGAGCCCAAGCGCAACCTTGTCTTTAACGAGAAGACCTGGCGCTACGTCACATTTGACCAACCGGTCGATATTGCCGACGGCAAGCTGGACGACCTGCTCGATCAGC
>CATYJC010000095.1 GCA_958407555.1 uncultured Collinsella sp.
CCGGGTATCGCCGCCGAGAACCGCGCCGCCATCGAGGAGCACACGCAGGTCATTTGCTAGCTAACGCTACGGGATTGCCAGCAAGCGCTGTGGGAGGACTTTTGCCTCCTGTCATTGTGGAGAATCAGCACGTCAGCGCTACGCGATATGACGCGCAAATGAGGACTCCACTATCAAATCGTCTCAACCTGTAACAGGTAGGGGTGAAATTACCAACCAGATGTTACAGATTGAGATTTTTGACTCGACCTATTCCGTTTGTCTCGATCTGTAACAGCTAGGACCGTTAAATTCAGCTAGATGTTACAGATTTAGATTGGGGGCATTGGCCTGCGCATTCATCTCAATCTGTAACATATAGACGTCCAAAACCGGTCCTAGTGTTACCGATTGAGACAATTCGGCGGGGTCTACCTTGTTTGTCTCGATCTGCAACGGTTAGGACTTAAAAACTCGGCTACGTGTTACAGATCGAGACAAAAGAAAAAGAACATTAGGACTTGAAAATAAAGTTTTGATAAGGGATTCGCCCAGTTAAGACGGTGCGGCAGACAATTGAGATTAGTTTGCCTCCGGAGTCGTAAGCATAATGAGTCAGTTCGATGACCGGAAGTTTTGCAACACCATAATTACTGGCTTCGGAATCGCTAAGCTGACGTGCTCTATAGCTTTCCCTAACAGATTGGATAGACTTGGACAAGTCGTCCATGATTCTGCTAAATGCCTGAAAATCTAGCTGGTTATTCGGAACGCGCGACTTTGAAATGAAGAACGTATCAGCGCCTATGAAGCTGCCTTCAAGTTCGTAGGTCAATTCAAGACGCTGAATTTCATCGCGACTTTGACATCCAAATTGTTGGAGCATCATTACGGAAATTGGACGACCTGATGTGAGGTCGCCGAAATGTTTGGTGATGGCATCCGGATCAACGCCATCGCAATGGCTTGCAAAGTCAAAGTCTAAAAGTGAATTGAGCTCGCTAACGCGTTTCGGTGCAACAAACGATCCCTTACCTTGGATTCGATAGATACTTCCACGACGCTCCAGCTCACTCATGGCAAGTCGGACGGTTGTTCTGCTTACGGCGTATTCATCGCAGAGTTCCATTTCTGTTGGAAGTTTATCGTCTGCTTGATATTCATCGACGATCTGCTTGAGCAGCGCGTCGGTGAGCTGTAAATAGAGTGGCCGTTTTTCGTGTGTATCGAGCATTAGAGCCTCAGTTTGCATGTTGGTTATACCTGATGGTTGCCTCAGTCGGGATGTAACGTGGGCAAGGTAACCTTAACGTATCACAGAGCGGCTCAGCATGACGATCTGATGCCTGTATCCACGAAGGGCTTGCCCGAGCGTGAAGATATTCTGGGGCAGGCAAATACCGTTCATGGAGTCCCCGATATGTTGGAGGTCAGCGCCGGCTGCTTTTGCTGCAAGGCCTATTTTCTTAATGGTCTCGCTGTCGCAGGAGTCTTGACTCGTCCCGTTCGCCGCCATGACGAGAACCTTCTCTTCAATTGACTTGCCTACGTTGTGGGATCGTACAAAGTCTACGATGGCGCGCAGGTCTGCTTCTTGGAAGCAAGGGACGGTGTAGGGGGCTGGCACGAGAAGGATATCGACGCCGAGGTCAACAAACTTGCGCGCAATTTCGAGCGTCATGACAGGTTCCGCAACGCCCGCTCCATGCATTTTTCCGGCTATGACCAGGCCATTGAAATGCTCTTTGGAGAGTTTAATCGAATGGGCGATTGCATCGTTGGAGACGCCAGTTCCAGGGTTGCCCGTCAGGCAGATAAAATCAAATCCGAGTTCGTTAGCCTTTTCTAAGGTCTTGGGAGAGACGCGACGACCCATGGGGATTTCCGTTCGGGATTCAGACATCTCTGCCTCGTTATCAACTGGCTCCAGATTGACGCCAATGGGCCTTCCGCATGCTCGCTTCACCCAAGTGACCGGGTTTTCAGTGAGTTCATCTGGAATGCCGGCAATCACTGGATTGAACACATCGAGCGCGTTAAACAGAAGCAGGTCGGCACCTGCGGCACGTTCGATTTCGGCATTAGTAACGCCGCCGAGAAATTGGGAAGATGGTACGTTTTCCGCCATGATGGTACGTCCCTCGGAAGCCAGAATTGCCTGCTTTAGATCCATGGGTGACGTGGCGGCAAAATCGGATGCGGACATGTTCAGCAATCGTTTGTGCATTGTTACTTCCTTTGACTAGAACGACAGGCTTGTGACATTGTCTCTAATATTGTTACAACAATATATTTAATATGTTATATCCAATCGGTAAACGGTTACAAACTTATTGTAATGCTCCGAAAAAATAGCCTTTAGCTGGACAAATCTAAAATTACGCAACTACCGTTCACCGAATAAAGATTTGAATTCTTGACATATCGACAAAGCGGAAAAAGAATTGGTTATGACAAATCGCGCAAATGATATTACATTTCGCACGAGAACGTATTCACTTACGATAAGCGGATACAAACTGGGACGACGACGGTTGAGTCCGGATAAATCGTTGTGTGCCCGGCAATCATGAAAGGATGCTTTATGGACGCTATCGTCAAATTCCTTGAAAAACACCAGGCTCTCTTCGACAAAATCTCAAAGAACATTTATCTGGTGGCGATTAAGGATGGCTTTCTCTCGAATATGCCAATCGTGCTGTTCTCGAGCCTGTTCCTTCTTCTTTCGACGCTCCCTGCCTATGTAGGCATCACGCTTCCGTCTGAGGTGCTGGATTTCTTTAATAAAATCTATGCATATACCATGGGGCTTCTTGGCATTATGGTGGCCGGTACCACGGCGAGCTCACTTGCCATGTCGATGAACCGCCGCATGCCTTCGGGCAAATCTCTCAACCCCACTTCGTGCATGGTTTGTGCCATGTGCGGCATGTTCTTGCTATCGGTGACGAATGATGTTGTCTCGATTGGCGGAGCAGATACATCTGTTTTTGAAACCGGCTATATGGGAACCAAGGGTTTTCTCGCTGCGTTCGTATCCGCGTTCTTGACTGTTAATATCTATAAGGTGTGCATTAGCCATAATGTGACGATCAAGCTCCCCAAAGAGGTCCCTGGCGCTATTGCACAGAGTTTTCGCGATATCTTTGCATTTGGGTTTTCAATCATTGCGTGCGCCGTTATCGATCTCGCGAGCCGTACGCTGCTCGCTGTGCCGTTCGCCAATTTGGTATCTGCTCTAATCTCGCCGCTGTTCTCCGCGGTCGACACCTATCCTGGCATGGCGCTTATCGAAGGCGCGGTCGCACTTTTCCAATTTATGGGTATTCACGGTGCTTCGGTTGTCATGAGTCCGATCAATGCTGCGCTCTACGGCAATACCGTTACCAATCTTGAGGTTTTCCAAGCAGGTGGACACCCGTCAATTGCTCTCACGCAGGACTTTACAAGCTTCATCGGCGGTCTGGGCGGTTCTGGTTGCACGTTCATCGTTCCTATTATCCTGATCATGTTTATGCGTTCCAAGCAGCTTAAAGCCATGGGCAAGGCATCGATTATCCCGGTGATTTTTGGAGTTAACGAGCCCGTTCTCTTCGGTATGCCGATTGTTCTCAATCCCTATATGTTCGTGCCCTTCCTAGCGGCTCCTATGGTCAACGCCATAATCGGTAAGTTTTTCATTGACGTAATTGGAATGAACGCCCCCATGTATACCATGCCGTGGGCGCTTCCCGGCCCAATCGGTGCATTTCTCACCACAGGTCTTGATCTACGTTCTCTTGTATTGATGGCAGTGCTGTTGGTCGTTGACTTTGTGATTTACTATCCGTTCTGCAAGGCGTATGACCATCAGCTTTGTTTGGAGGAGTCCGCAAAGGAAGCTGCAGGAACCTCGGATGCAGATGCTATTGCCGCACAAGAAAATGCGGCAAAAGCTCTGGAGGCGGTAAAGAGCAAGGCGGAGCAGATCCGCGTGCTTGTGCTTTGCCAAGGTGCCGGCACTTCGACTCTCTTGGCAAATGCTCTTCGCGAAGGTGCCGCTGCTAAGGGTATTGATCTGGTTTCTCAGTCCGGTGCGTACGGAAGCCACTATGAGACGATGAATCAGTACAACGTGATTGTTCTGGCGCCCCAGGCACGCATGTACTATGACGCTATGAAGGCCGATACCGATCGCCTTGGAATTAAACTGCTCACCACAAGGGGCAAGCAGTATATCGACCTTACCAACGATCCCGAAGGTGCAATTGACTGGATCGTTCAGGAGCTGGCCAAATAGTGGATGCACTCCGTCGTTGATTCGTCGGTGTATAGTACGGCCCCGCAGCTTATTGAGCTGCGGGGCCGTATTTCGTTGAGTATCTAATTGAGACAATGAGCGCAACCGTCGTGAGATCGCATTGGCGCTCTCTGAGTCACCGACAAGCTGCCTTCCATCTATGTAACCAGTTCGCTTTCGGCCTTTAGCCTGCTCGAGGCGCGCGAGGATTGCGAGCTGTGCCTGGTGGGCGGCATGTACCGCCGCCGCACCGCCGCCTTTGTGGGGCCCACGGCCGAGGATACCCTGCGCGCACTAGGGATTGACACGGCGTTTATCGGTGCCAACGGCATTCTGGACGGCGACGTGTCCACGTCTAACATGGAAGAGGGCCGCATCCAGCAGCTCGCCTTTAGCAAGGCCGACTCGCGCTGTCTGATTGCCGACTCCAGCAAGATCGTCAAGCGCGACTTCTACACCTTCTGCCGCCTGGACAATTTGAACGCCGTGGTGTGCGAGCCGGGTATTACCGCCGAGGACCGCACTGCCATTGAGGAACACACACAGGTCATTTGCTAGCTAACGCTGCAGGCGATACTTCTGCCCCCTGCCGGCGCGGGGATTATCGCTTCAATATGACGTGCAGAATGACACGTATAAGTAAAAACACCATTTGTGCGTCAAATTTGATGACGCGTAAAAATTTGCGCGTCATTTCACGCGTCAACGTGACGCGATATGACACGCAAATGCGCTCGGGCCAAGTATTCAGCTTGTGGGCTAGACCAGGCGGGCGTAGTCCTGTGACTGATGAAAGATGTGGGCGATATAGATTGTTTCGTGCTCAAACTTGTAAAGGCACACGTAGTTGTTGACGGGAAACGATCGGTAATTACGTGCCGCCAGCTCTTGCATGTGTGAGAGGGGACGTAGGAGCGGCTGCTCGCGAAGCAGATCAAGCTGATATTCAAACTCAGCGACAAAATTGCCTGCTGCACGCGGATTCTTAAGGATTTGAGCAAGGTATCCAACAATACTCTCGTACTCATATCGCGCGCTTTTGAGGATTACGACGTTATAGGTCATATTTGTCTCGTATCGAAGCCGCGAAGGATTCGTAATCGCTGTAGTCGCCTTGCGATATTTCGTCTTCTGCCAACATCATACGAGACAGCAGTTTTGCCTTGGCGATTTCTTCTTGCATGAGGCGATACTGGTCGCTGCTGATGCAGTGCATGGCCTCGTAGCCGTTCTTAGTTACGGTGACATCGCGCTCAGACTCAACAAGCGTAGTGAATGCAGCAGTGTCCTTCATATCTCGGACGGGCACACAAGCTGACATGGGTACCTCCTTTGCGTTGGGACACAATTGTACCACGGTGTGTCCATGCGGACGATACCGTCGAATCGTCTCAATCTGTAACAGGTAGGCGGCCAAAAGCGGGTCAGACGTTACAGATCGAGATTTTGTCTATCCAGCCATCACCTTTGTCTTGATCTGTAACACTTAGACGGCTAAAAGCGAGTTAGATGTTACAGATCGAGACGAATGATCCGCTCGAGCCCACCAAAAACAAAAAGGCCGCATACGAACCCGTGGGGGATTCGTATGCGGCCGACAAGGGGTATGCGGCAAAAGTTAGGCCATGAGCAGACCGGTCTCCGCGACGTTCTTGTACCAGTACGCGCTCGCCTTGGGATAGCGCTTCTGGGTCTCAAAGTCGATGTAGAACAGGCCATAGCGCTTGTTATAGCCGTTGGTCCAGGAGAACTGGTCCTGCAGCGACCACACAAAGTAACCATCGACGTTTACGCCGCCGTCGATCGCCTTGAGGATCCACGCGAGATGCTGGCGCATATAGTCGATGCGAGGGGCGTCGTCGATAAAGCCGTCCTCGAAGTCGTCCTTATAGCCCATGCCGTTCTCGGTGATGTAGATCTTCTTGTAGTTGGGGTAATTGTTCTTAATGCGCAGCAGCAGATCGTACAGGCCCTCGGGATAGATGATCCAGTCCCAATCGGTGGTGGGTACGCCTTCGCGCACGCATGACTCGCCCACGCCCTTGAGGAACCAACGCGAGGAGCCCTTGTCGCCGGTGCCATTGTGGTTGATGTCGTTTTCGCCCTCGGCGGCACGCAGGAACTGGCACTTGTAGGTGTTGACGCCCAGGCAATCGTTGTAGGGGAGCGCGGCGGTCAGCGCGGCGATGTCCTCGTCGCGGACGTCGAGCTCGCCGCCGGCGATATGGGCCAGCTTGGTCGCAGCCTCCATGGTGTCGGCTGCATAGTGGCCGCGGAAGGTGGCGTCGAGTACCCAGCGGTTGTTGATGACGTCGGCCATGCGAGCTGCCTCGCAGTCGGCGGCGTTGTTGGGATCGAGGGGATACTTGGGCTCCAGGTTCTGGACAATGCCGATCTCACCCTCAAAGCCGCCCTCATGGAAGGCGACGACGGCCTTGGCGTGGGCCACCATCATGTTGTGCATGAGCTGGAAGGCCTTGTCCAGGCGATACTTCTCGCCGTGCGGCCAGTTGCCAACGATAAAGCTGCCCTCGGCGGTTGCGGGAATCTCGTTAAAGGTAAACCAGTGCTTGACCTCGGTGAACTCGGCAAAGCAGAACTTGGCGTACTCGAC
>CATYJC010000096.1 GCA_958407555.1 uncultured Collinsella sp.
CATCATCGCCCAGGGCGGCGGCGCCATCGGCATGTACCTCATTCACAAGAAGCACTCCAAAGAGCGCAACATCTGCATGTCGTCCTTTATTCCGACGCTGGTCGGTATCTCCGAGCCCGCTATCTTCGCTGCAAACATGCGCTATTCGATCATTCCGTTCATCTGCGCATGCATCGGTGCAGGCTGCGGCGGTGCCTTCGTGAAGTTCTTTGAGGTGCGCGCCATCGGTCAGGGTCTGACCGGTGTGCTTGGCCTGCTCATCGTTACGCCCGAGACTCTCGTGTGGTATGTGGCTGGCAATCTCATCGCCTTTATCGTGCCGATTGTCTTGATCTTTGCCTACAACAAGGCAAAGGGCGTTCCGACCACCGATGAAGAGAGCGCTGGTGCTGGCTTCGATGTCAGCTTCTAGTTGAGCCGTTCAGCGTAATGTGCGGATAAGTCCATTTGAGGAAGGGCGCTCGGCTCGTGCGAGTCGAGCGTCCTTCCCTATAGACGAGAAAGTCAATGGCGATGTTTAATCAAAAAAATAAGGTGACACGCGCGGACTATGAGCAGTGGCGTGCCGGACAGGATGAGACGGCTGGTCGCATCGCGTCCGACCCCGATAGGCTCCTGTTCCATGTGGAGCCTGAGCTTGGCTGGCTCAACGACCCCAACGGTTTGGTTCAGATTGGTGATACGTATCACATCTATCATCAATACGATCCGTTCGATGCTGCGCATGGCGGTCCAGTGCTTTGGAACCATCTGACGACAAAGGATTTTGTGACGTACGAGAATCATGGCCCCGTGCTGTTCCCCGATTCCGATTTGGATTCGAACGGAGCGTATTCTGGTTCTGCCTTTGTACGCGATGGCAAGATTCACTACTTCTATACCGGCAACGTCAAGCATTTTGACCGCGATGATTACGACTACGTGTTGACGGGCCGTGAGCAAAACCAGATTCATATGGTTGCCGAGAATCCCGACGAATTGGGCGAGAAGTGCATAGCTGTTGGACCGGTCGATTACCCCGACGATATCGGTACGCACGTGCGCGACCCCAAGATCCTTGAGCACGACGGTATCTACTACATGGTTCTGGGCGCTCGTACGAAAGACGATCGCGGCTGCGTGCTTGTCTATACCTCGCGCGATCTAGAGGACTGGAACTATGCGACGCGTATTGAGCTGGGCGAGAAGTTTGGCTTTATGTGGGAGTGCCCCGATCTGTTCGAGCTCGATGGTGAGCTTATTCTCGTTTGCTGTCCGCAGGGTGTGCCTGCCGATGGATGGCGTTACCGCAATCCGCATCAGTGCGTGTGGTTCTCCATCGAGGCCGATTGGGAGGCGCCGAGCTTTAAAATCGTCGGGCAGGGCATGCCCCCGATGGTCGATGCCGGTTTTGATTTCTATGCTCCGCAGTCCTTTGAGGATGCTGCAGGCCGGCGTTTGATGATCGGATGGTCGGGTTGCCCCGACGCGACGGCAGAAAACCCGACGGTGGCGCGCGGGTGGCAGTGCGCGTTGACGGTGCCGCGAGAGCTGAGCATGCGCGATGGTAAGCTCTGCCAGCAGCCGGCGCACGAGATTGAGAGGATGCGCGGCGACTGCGTTCGCGCGACAGGCGGTGAAACCGTTGAGGAGCCGGGCCGCCTGTTTGATGTTGTGGTTTCCTGTGAGGGCGCCAAGATGGTCGAGCTCGAAATCCGCAAGGGTGTCTTTGTGCGCTATGCAGACGGGATGCTTACCCTCGACATGGGTGACGAAGGCTATGGGCGCGACCAGAGGTCGATCGAGCTCAGCGAGCTTCGCGACCTGCGCGTGCTTTCGGACACTACGATGGTCGAGATTTTTGCAAATGGCGGCGAGGCGGCACTTACGAGCCGTACCTATTCGCCGGCGGTTCCGGCGATGGGGTTGCATGCCGAGAGTGCGGCGTCGATGGATTTCTACCGCCTCGCGCATTAACCGTGCGTGAGGCACGATTGGACTTGCTGGGCGGAATGTGTTGCAGTTGCCGCAGCGAACTACCGTTTATCGCGTATAGCTACCGTTTGCGGGATAAGTAACACTCATTTATAAACCGTGTAAAATCTCAGCCAAGCACGGAGTTTTCCAGGGAGACGCTGTCCTTTGTTATGTGCAAGGGACGGCGTCTCTTTGGCGCTTGGACGCCGTTGTGCAACAGTGCGGCGGCGCGTGCCATGTATTGAAAAACCAATGTCGAGATGGGTCGTGATAAGAATGGGCAAGTACGTAATCGTGGTTGAATCTGGTTCGGATGTGACGCCGGAGCTCTGCGAGCGCTACGGCATCGTGCGCGTGCCCATGCATGTCACGATTGGTGACGAGACCGTCGAGGACGGCTCGATCGATCCGCTCGAGATTTATTCACGCTGCAACGAGTTTGGCGTAATGCCCAAGACCAGTGGCTGCGCGCCTGCGGATTTTGCTCACGTGTATGACCGTATCCATGCCGAGCAGCCCGATGCGACCATTCTGCATCTTGCGTACTCCGAAGTCACGACTTGCTCGCATCAGTCCTCCAAGATTGCGGCTAAGGGCCGCGACTACGTCTTCTCCATGGATACGCGTTTTGTCTCGGTGGGCCAGTCGTTCGTTGCCGTCGAGACCGCCAAATACATCGAGGCTCACCCCGATGCCACCGTCGACGAGATCTTTGCATTTACGAACTCCGTCATGGATCGCGTGCTGTTGGGCTTTGTTCCTACCGACCTAGCCTTCCTTAAGGCGGGCGGTCGTCTGTCCAACGTGGCATTCCTTGGCGCCCACCTGCTCAAGATTAAGCCCTGCATTGAGGTGACGGGCGGTAAGTTCGTGGCAACCAAGAAGTTCCGCGGCTCTATGCTCAAGTGCGCCCGCGCCTTTATTGACCACATGGTTGCGAAGGGCGAGATTGACTACTCGCACATTGGCCTGGCGTATTCGGTAGGCCTTTCCGAGGAGCTGCGCGACGATATGGAAGTCTATGCGCACGACCTGGGCTTTAAGGACGTTACTTGGACTCAGGTTGGCGGCGTCATCTCGAGCCATTGCGGCCCGACCGCCTTCGGTGCGGTGCTCACACTTAAGGCGTAAGGTCTGGCGTCTATCGATTTCTATTGCCTCGGCGGCGGGCGGGTTGCGACAACCTTCCCGCCGCTTTTGCATGGGGCCAAATAGGACAATCCAATTGACCGCTAAACCGTTTCGCCATCAAGCATATGGGCTAGAATGATTCTGGCATTTATGTAGCTAAAACCAATGAGAGGCAAGGTAGCGGGAATGGCTGAGATGACGCTCGAGGGTGTGGACGCTCGTCCCGAGGACTCTGCGTTTGCCCTGGGCCGCGTACATTCGATTGAGACGATGGGAACGGTCGATGGACCCGGCATCCGCTTTGTGGTGTTTGTTCAGGGCTGCCCCATGCGCTGTGCGTATTGCCACAACCCCGATACCTGGTCGGTTAACGGCGGTACCATGGTGACCGTCGAGCACCTGATGGACGAGTTCCAGAGCAACCATGAGTTTTACCGCAGCGGTGGTATTACGGTATCCGGCGGCGAGCCACTCCTGCAGCCTGAGTTTTTAGCAGACCTATTCCGTACAATGCACAACAACCCCGATGGTCGCGTGCATACCTGCTTGGATAGCTGCGGCTATGCGTTCGATCCCGCGCATCCCGAGAAGTTCGATGCCGTACTCAACGAGACCGATATGGTGCTGCTCGACATTAAACACGCCGATCCCGTCGAGCATAAAAAGCTGACCGGTTGCGATCCCGCACGCATTCTGGCGTTTGGTGATGAGCTCGCGCGTCGCAAGATTAAGGTTGTTATTCGCCATGTGGTGGTGCCGGGTATCACCGATACGGTGGAGGAGTGCGAGGCGCTCGGTCGTCTAATCGCTCCATGGCATAACGTGGTGGGCCTGGAGATGTTGCCGTATCACACGATGGGTGTCGTCAAGTATGAGCAGCTGGGGATTCCCTATAAGCTTGAGGGCGTTCCACAGATGGATACCGCGCGCATGCCCGAGCTGCGCAACGCCGTCATGACGGGCATGAAAAAGCGCCGCGCGGAACTCAAAAACGCCATCGGCTAGCGAGCCATTTTCGCTCCCCAAGGGCACTCATTGGGGACAGACTTAAATGAGTACCCCTGGGCACCAAGTTGATTGCCAAAGAGTCCCGTCAAGTTGCGGTGGAATAGTTCTTGTTTTTCGGCTTATGCCGCCCAAACAGGAACTATTTCACCGCAACTGCGTTTTGGACAGAGATGCGCAACAGAGTCGCGCCATTTGGATAAATACGCTTGTGGTTTCTTTAAAGACACCTTAAACGCCGCTGAATATCTTTGGAAAGAAATGCCTGCTCGGTATTATGCTGCTCGTATATAAACGGTAGCAGTCAGGAGACCACGTGCGAAACAACGCATCGCGGGACGAGTATGTGCCGCAGCATGGCAGCAGATATGAGACGAAGGGCACGCCTTCGCGTGGCCTCGCTGACGTTCGCATCCGCGTAACGAAGATTGTCGC
This sequence comes from uncultured Collinsella sp., assembly GCA_958407555.1. Taxonomy (GTDB): domain Bacteria; phylum Actinomycetota; class Coriobacteriia; order Coriobacteriales; family Coriobacteriaceae; genus Collinsella. The sequence continues at coordinate 4,528 of CATYJC010000096.1, forward strand.
CATTGGGATGCTAACGTTGACGGTTATTATCCTCGGAATTACCGCCAAAACCTACGCGTCGGAGCGAATGGCACACTCAGATGCGTCAACGGTACAGATGCAAAACAAAAAGGTCTCTGAATCTAAAGCCACCGCAAGTCAAACCCTGTCGACAGCGAGCCTTAAGACGAGGCTTTCGAAGGCGGACTTTAACGATATTCCCTCAGGCGATACCGTGCAGACCTTCTCATTGGTTGATGATCAGATCCCCGCCCTGGAGGATGGGAGCCTCGCCGCGCTCCAAGATGCCCTTGATCAGGCCCAGGAATTGGGCGATGTGGGCGTGGTGTTTTACGATTTGTCGAGCGGCAAGGGCGTGACGTATAACGCCGATGTCGAGGTTTACGGCGCGAGTAGCTACAAGGCACTCTATGCGTTGTACATCTGCGAATCCCTGGTCGAGACGGGTCAGGTCTCACTCGATGATTCCCTTGGCACCTATGGTGGCTATAACATGGGCTGGCAGACGGTGCACGACCTAATCGAGGCCGCGGTCGTTAATTCGGATAACGATTCGTTTATTGCGTTACGCGCGGCGTTTGATCAAGATGGCTACGAGGATTGGATTGTCGGTCTTGGCATCGATTACGATACCGCGCTCGATCCGATGAGTGATTTTCCCACCTATTGCCCGCGCACTTCTGCTAGGTTATGGCGTGAGATGAGCGAGTATCTGAGCACGGATACCGAGACTTCACGGTGGTTGTCGGGCCTTCTGGCATCAACATCGCGCTCGTTTATTCGCGATGGCATTGCGGACGATCAGGTCTCGGTGCGCAACAAGGCAGGCTGGATCAGCGAGGACGGTTGCTATTCGACATGTGATGCCGGACTGATCGACGTCGACGGCCATAGCTATGTTATGAGCATCATGACGTCGATGCCGTGGAGCGACCAATCGAGTGAGGCCGTGGCCGCGATTGCAAAGGCGCTCTATGATGTGCGGTCCTCGTTGGCCTAGCGACTTCGTAAAAAGTGAAAGAGCCAAAATGCTGGTACCATACCGTGGATAAGCAATTTGCACGGATTTGGGGGATGGCATGGCAACCATCGCGATCATAGGCGCACTCGAAAAAGAGGTTGCGCAGATTAAAGAAGAGCTGAGTGGCGCACATGAGGCGCAGGAGGCGGGCTTGACCGTTGTGAGCGGCGAGCTTGACGGTCTGACGGTGGTCGCCACGACCGCTGGCATGGGTACCGTGAACGCCGCTGCCGCAACGCAGCATCTCATCAGCAAATACGCCCCGCAGGCCGTTGTGTTTTCAGGTATCGCGGGAGGCCTAAACCCTAAACTGCATATTAACGACGTGGTTATAGGCAAGTGCCTGCGCTATCTGGATACCGATACGGCACTCATCGCCGAGTCCGCGCCGGGGCTCGAGGAGTTTGTCTCGACGCCGGCGTTGGCTGATGTTGCCGCCGCCGTGCTTGCCGAGCATGGATTTGTGGATGCCTCGGCGGATGAGACTTCTGCGAAGAAGGACCCCAAGCAGTTCCTGTGTGGCACTATCGCCACGGGTGACCGCTTTGTTACGGGTGACGCCATGCGTAACGCTGCGATTGAGGCCACGCATGCCGATTGCGTCGAGATGGAGGGCGCGGCAATTGCGCACATCGCGGCCAAGAATGGTGTCGATTGCCTGGTGCTGCGCGCTATCAGCGATAATTGTGACGAGGCATATGACGCGTTTTGCGAGCGCGAGTTCGATCTGGATGAGTACGCCCGTACCGTGAGCGGCATCACGCTTGACATCGTTCGTCGTATCGCCGCCGCGCAATAGCACGACCGTTTTGTAAGAACCTACGACCAAGGAGTGTCCATGGCCGATTCCATTAACTACCAGCTTGCCAAGTTCGTTGCCAGCTATGGCAAGGTTTCGCAGATTCCCGAGTCCACCTGCCCCGAGGTGAGCTTCGTCGGCCGCTCCAACGTGGGCAAGTCGTCGATCATGAACAAGCTTTTTGGCCGCAAAAACCTGGTCAAGGTTTCGAGCACGCCGGGCAAGACGAGCAACATCAACTTCTTTGAGGCTGACGACGTGCACTTCGTCGACCTGCCGGGCTATGGTTTCGCCCGTCGTTCCAAGGCCGAGCGCGACCGTTGGGCCGAGCTCATCGGCGACTTCTTCGACTCCGAGCGCAGCTTTAACCTGGTTGTATCGCTGGTGGACATTCGCCACGACCCGAGCAAGCTCGACCATGACATGATCGACTACCTGCAGGGCAACGAGTTCAACTTTATCGTCTGCCTCACCAAGGC
>CATYJC010000097.1 GCA_958407555.1 uncultured Collinsella sp.
CGGGCAGCTTGTCCTGCTTGACGGTAATCGTCAGCTGGTCCTCGCACTGCCACTCGACCTTCTCGATGCTGCCCGGAACGGCGCGGCGCAGAGCCTCGACATGGCTCTCGCAGCGGCGGGCATACACCTTGTTCTCAGTTTCAATCATTCGTTACTCCACCTCGCTCTGAGCGGTCTCGGTACCGAACACAGCGCGGTACATCGGCGTCGCGTGAAGTTCCTCGGTGCTCTGCTCGAGCACAATGCCGGTCGCGGTCTCCACACCGTGCACGAGAGGCAGCGGGGTGGCAATGCCAAACCACAAGATCATGACAGCCAGGACGATTTCGGGGATAAGCATGAGCGCCGGGGCCTCATGCTTGCCCATGCCCTGGGGCGCATGGCCGAATACCGACTTGAGTGCGATGCGGGTGAGCGCGGAGATGGCCACGGTAAGACCGAGGGCGACCACGATGACCAGCCACATGGGACCGGCGGTAACACCGGCGACAAAAGTCAGGAACTCGGAGATAAACATGCCAAAGGGCGGGAAGGCACCAAGGCCGAGCAGCGCCAGGACGGCGAGCGCGGCGGTTGCGGGGGCAACCTCGACGACGCCCTGGATCTTGGCCAGGCTACGCGTGCCAAAGGCGTGCTGGATGTTGCCGGACACGCAGAAGGCAAGCGTCTTGGTAAAGCCGTGGAACACACAGTGCAGCAGGGCTGCGGCGATACCCAGCGGGCCACCGATACCCAGGCACAGGGCGATAACGCCCACGTTCTCCACAGACGAGTACGCAAAGCGGCGCTTGAGGTCGTCCTGGCGAAACATCGAAAGGGCCGCCACCAAAATGGACAGCGTGCCGACGATCAGCAGCAAAAGTTGCGGATACTCGGCGCCCACGGCCTGGATAGTAAAGCCGTAGAAGCGCATGATCACAAGCATGGCGCACTTAAGCAGCACACCCGAGAGCAGGGCCGAGACAGGGCTCGGGGCCTGGGAGTGGGCATCGGGCAGCCAAGTGTGCATGGGGAACAGGCCGGCCTTGGTGCCAAAGCCGATCACGATAAACGCAAAAGCGAGGCGCATGAGCGTCGGGTCGAACTGTTCGGCATACGGTAGCACGCACGACAGGAATGCGGCCTCGTGGGCGTTGGGAATCACGTCGGCGGCGTTGGCGTAGATCAGCAGTGTACCGAACAGGCCAAAGGCCACGCCGGCGGTGCAGACCATCGCATACTTCCAAGAAGCCTCGAGGGCCGTCTTGTTCTTGTAGATACCCACGAGGAACACGGTGGAAAGCGTGGTTGCTTCCACGGCGGCCCACGTGAGGATCATGTTGTTGGACAGGCACGCGAGCAGCATGGTGAACACAAACAGGCTAAACAGCGCAAAATACTGCTTGGCGCGCTCGGCGGGCATGGAGCCCTCCTCGATATCGGCCTTTACATAGGGCAGCGAGAACAGCCCCGTAAGAAAACCGATAAAGCCGATGAGCAGCACAAAGATGGCGCCCAGCGAATCGAGGTGGAACCACAGGCCAAGAGCGCTCGCGGTGTCGCCGCTCATAAGGACGTCACCGGCCGTCACAATCGACAGCACCAGGACGGCTGCGACGGAGACCAGGTTGAGACCGGCAAACACGTTATAGGACGTGTTCTTGGGCAAAAAAGCCATGACCAGCGAGAACACCAAAGGAGTCGCGAGCAGGGCGAGAATCAACGTTTCCATGGACTACCCCCTCAGCTCGGACAGGTCGCGCGCATCGAGCGAGTGGGAGTCGTCCCAAATGCGACGCACGACGATGGACATGATGATGACGGCAAAGATGGCGTCGGTGGCGATACCGATCTCGATGATCTCGGGAGCGGTGGGGGCCAAGAGCGCGAGCGTCACATGGCTGCCGTTTTCCATAAGGCAGTATCCAAAGATCTGCTTCATGATGTTGCGCTGCGAAATGATGCAGGTGAGACCCACAAAGAAGTGAGCGAAGCTAATAGCGAGCGCAGGCGTTGCGACCTCGGCCGTGGGCAGGCTGATCTGCGTCACGACGGCAAAGCAGATCGCGACCTCGACGGCGATGATGCAAATGGCCCACGCGGGCTTAAGGCCGGCCTTGAGCGATGCGTCGCTCGGCTCGCCCATCTTCTTGTATGCGCGGTTGAGGATATAGGGAACCAGGACGACCTTGGTGATAAAGGCAGATCCAGCCCACATAAGCAGCTCCTGCGCACCGGTAGTGGCACCGAGCGTAGCGAGCAACCCCACGAGCACCAGCGACTGCACCGCATACCAGCTGATGGAATGCTTGATGTTCTTTGAGACGACCACCATGGTGGACGTGACGATCAGAAGGCCGCCAAGGATGTTGACGATCGAATAACCCATGTCGTTCTACCTCCTAACCGATCCAGCTGGCCGAAAGCGGGCCGCTGACGATAACCATGATGATGAGCACGATGAACACGAACGCCATCGCGCGGGGAAGCGGGGCTCCCGCGGCGACCTCTTCGCTCGGCTCGCCGGGCAGGCAATAGCCCATCCACTTAAGGAACCAGGCAAAGGTGGCGACGGTCTCGGCGACCATAATGCACACGAGCACCAGGATCGCGACGTTGCCGGCACCCACGGAGAAGCCGCCGGCGATGATCTGGAACTTCGAGAAGAACGTGTTCATGGGCGGCACGCCGGCAATGGCGAGCGCAGCGACACCAAAGCCCACGCCCGAGATCGGGTACTTCTTAACGATGCCGCGAAGCTTGGGCAGCATACGCGTGCCGAGCGTAAAGGAGAACGAACCGGCGATCAGGAAGAACAGCGTCTTGGCGAAAGCGTGGTTAAAGATGTGGCACACGGCACCGTCAAAGGCCAGCTGGCTGCCAAAGACCGAAAGGCCCAGACCAAAGAACACATAGGAGAGCTGGGCGATCGTGGAGAAGGCCAGCAGACGCTTCATGTCCTTTTGCGGCAGGTACATAAGGAAACCAAATAGCATGGTGACCATGGCGTCGATAATGGCGACCCAGCCCACGATCTCGGGAATCTCGCCGGCAGAGACGAGTGCACGCGCGAACACGCACACGCCGACCTTGACCATCGAGGCACCATGCAGGTAGGCCGAAACAGGCGTCGGCGCCTCCATGGCCGAAGGCAGCCACATGTACATGGGAACCTGTGCGGACTTGGCCCAGGCCGCAAACAGCACGAGCAAAAGGACGATAGCCTTGAGCTTGGCATCGAGGCCGGCAATCGCGGTAATGGCGAAGGTGCCGGTGTGGGCAAACACGATGGCGGCGCCCAGATACAGGCCGAGCGCACCGATATGCGTGATGATCAGGGCCTTCATGCCGGCCTTCTTGGCCGTAGGCGTCATGTAGTAGCTGATGAGGCCCCAAGAGCACGCACCCGTGATCTCGAAGAACACGAGCTGGCCCAAAAGGGTCGAGCTGTACACAAGACCGGCCATGGCACCGATAAAGGTCGCGAGGTACGCGTAGAAGCGACGACGCGGCGCGTCGGGATGCTCACGGTTATTCTCGCTCATATAGGGAATCGAATAGATCACGACAAGCAGGCCGATACCCACAAAGGCGGGCGCGAGCAGCGTGCTCATGCGATCGAAGGTGAATCCCATGACGAGGGTCTGCCCAAACGAGATCAGGGGGACCTGCGTGTCGGGCATGCCGGCGCCAGCGAAATTCGCGGCGAGGGCAATGGTGCAGACCGTAGAGACGGCAGCACCCAAAACGCTGAACCACTTGGCGTACGGACGGGGGAACAGGGCGACGAGCACCGAGGCCACCATCGGGGCCGCGATAGCGACCAAGCCGAGAAGGGACAGACTGACTGCAAATGACATTGTTTCTCCCTTCTCCTACACGCCGACGACCACGAAGACAAACGCCAGAACGGCGATGCCCACGACAGCCCAGGTCTGATTGCCAAGCACCTTAAAGCGCGAACGCGAGCAAGAGTTCTCGATCACGCCGCACACGACAAAGTCGATCAGGCACTTAACAAGGAAGATGACCGCACCCAGAACGGCGGCGGCGCCCACGGTCGTGGGCTCGCCCCAGGGGATGAAGATCGCGCAGAACCAAGCGACAACCAGGACCTGCTTCATGGACATGGCGAGCTTGGCCATGGCGAGCGACGGGCCGGAAAGCTCGGCGAGCGGGCCTTCCTGAAGCTCCTGCTCGGCCTCGGCCTGGTCAAACGGCAGCTTGCCGAGTTCCATGTAGCAGGCAATCGCAAAGGCGATGCCGGCGAGGATCACGGCGACCGGCGCGTCGATGGCGCCCGTCATGATGTGCTGACCCATGGTGGCGATGTCGGTGGAGCCGCACACCAGGGCGGCGGCAAACAGCGCCAGCAGCATGGACGGCTCAATGAGCACGCTCATGAGCAGCTCGCGAACGCCGCCGATACCGGCGTAGGCGTTGGACGAATCCACACCGCAGAGGGCGAAGAAGAAGCGGGCGAGCGCCAGGCTGTACATGATGGTGATGGCGTCACCAAAGACCGGGATGGGGCTTTGTGCCGTAAAGAGCGGCAAGCCCATCGCGAGCATAAAGGCGACGGCGAGGAACAGCGGCGGCATAATGCGCAGCGCAAAGCTCGCGTCCTCGCTCTGGGACTCGGGGCGCGCAAAGAGCTTGGCCAGGTCGCGGTAGTCCTGCATGATGCTGGGGCCGCGACGGTTGTGCATCTTGGCGCGGATCACGCGACCGAGACCGGAGAAGAACGGCGCGACGGCCATAACGACCACGCCCTGCAGAACGGCAAGTACGATGTTGTTCATGCTCTCCCCTCCTTAACCCATTTGCACGGCGAGCACGAGGAACACCACGAGTGCCGCGACGATGTAGCAGATATAGATGCTGTAGTTGCCGCCCTCGAGCTTAGTCGCGAGGTCGGCGAGCTTCTCGACGCCCTTATGCGGGGCATCGACGAGAACCTTGTCGGGTACGGGCTCCACAGCCTCGGCCACACCGGTGAGCTTCTGGAAGAAGTGCGCGATGGACCAGCAGACGGCCGTGCAACGGTCGCGCAGCGTGTAGAGCGGCTGCATAAACCAGGACACCTCGGAGGCAAAGGTCGTGGCCACGACGGGCATATGCTCGTTGGGAGCATAACCGCATGCCCACGGCTGGGATTTCTGCACCTTGCCGACGGTCTTGAGCTTGCGATAACCGCAGGCAAGGCCGACGAGCACCACGAGCGCAATGGCGATCGCGGGCGTGGAGGTAGCAGCGCCGGAGTACTGGTTCATGAGCTCCATGCCCTCGGCGGCAAACACGCCACCGTACGGATGCAGCACGGATGCGGCAACATCGACCAGCACGGGCGCGATCACGGGAGCGCCAATGCCCAGCACGACGCAGATGGCCGCGAGCAGGCCCTGCGCAAACACCATGGGGGTGGGAACCTCCTTGGCATTGGCCGCGGCCTCGGAGCGGGGCGCGGAGGCAAAGGAGACGCCATAGGCCTTAACGAAGCACGTGACGGCCAGCGCGCCGGTAATGGCAAGCGCGACGGCAGCGAACACGGCCACGATCATGACGGCCTTGTCACCCTGCATGGCGGCGTTAAACAGCGACTGGTAGGTAAACCACTCGGACACAAAGCCGTTGAAGGGCGGGATGGCCGAGATGGCAAGCGCGCCAATGAGGAAGCAGATGGCCGTTGCCGGCATACGACGGAACAGGCCGCCCATCTTCTCCATATTGCGCGTACCCGTGGAGTACAGCAGCGCACCGGCGCCCAAGAACAGCTCGCCCTTAAACATCGCGTGGTTAAACGTGTGGTAGAGGGCGGCCATCAGAGCCAGGACGGCGATGCCGACAGAGTTGAGCGCCATGGCGGCCATGGAGGCGCCGACGCCGAGCAGAATGATGCCGATGTTCTCGACGGAGTGATAGGCCAGCAGGCGCTTGATGTCATGCTCCTGCAGGGCGAAGGCCACGCCGAGGACCGACGAGATCGCACCGAAGACCATGACCATAAGGCCCCACCAGACCTGAACGCCCGAGGCGGAGAGCAGGTCGAGACCCACCTTGAGGATACCGAAGATACCGATCTTGATCATGCCGCCGGACATGAGGGCCGACACGTTGGACGGCGCCTCGGGATGTGCCTTGGGCAGCCAGCCGTGCAGCGGGATGATACCGGCCTTGGCACCAAAGCCAAAGAAGGCGAGCACGAAGCACACGGATGCGACCGCGGGGCTAAACTGCGTGGCGCGGAAATCCGCAAAGGCAAACGAGCCGCCGGCGAAGTTGGTCATAGTGAGGAAGCTCGCCATGATGAGCACAAAGCCCACGTGCGCGATCACAAAGTAGAGCCAACCGCCATGGATGGAGTTCTCGTTCTCCTCGATCACGACCAGGAAGTACGAGGTCAGCGACATGAGCTCAAAGGCGACCAGGAACCAAAACACGTTGTCAGCGGTGATGACGAGCATCATGGACGCCACGAAGGTGTTAAAGAAGAAGCCGGCACGGCCCATTTTGCCCGGGTACTCATCAAAGTAGTTGAGACCGTAGATCGAACCGGCAAACGCGAGCACCGAGATGAGCGCCACGAACAGGCCGGACAGCTGATTGAGCAGCAGCTGGAAATGGGCAAACGGGAAGAACACGATGGTGTCGACCGACGTGACATCGCCCAGCACGGCCTGGATACCGGCCACAAACGAAAGCACCGCGGCGACGGCGCCGATAAGGCAGCCGGCGGTCTTGGCGGCGTTATCGGCCTTGATCAGCAGAACCGAGGCGA
>CATYJC010000098.1 GCA_958407555.1 uncultured Collinsella sp.
GCGTTGCCGTCGGCGACCGCGCCCTCGTCCGCAGGCACGCCCTCGTTGCCGCGCTCAAAAAACAGTTGAAGACCCAGGCAGACGCCGAGCAGCGGAGTTCCGGCGGCGACGGCATCGAGCACCGCGTCCGCCTCGCCGCTCTGGCGCATAAAGGCGATCGCATCATAGAACGCGCCCACGCCCGGGATGACCAGGCCGTCGGCGTTGCGGATCTGCTCCGGATCGTCCGACGTGCAGGCGGCGGCACCGGCGCGCGCAAGCCCGCGCACGACGCTCGACAAGTTGCCCTTGTGGTAGTCGACCACCACGATCTTCGGTTCGCCCACGCGACCCTCCCTTTTCTCATCATCCAAAACCACCACAAAGGGGACAGGCACCTTTGTGGTGGTTTTACCCTTGTGACGGTTACAGCGATCCCTTGGTGCTGGGGATGCCCTGCACGCGGGAATCGAGCTCGCAGGCATGGCGCATCGTGCGGCCCACGGCCTTAAAGGCGGCCTCGATAATGTGATGCGAGTTGCCGCCCGCCAGCTCGCGCACGTGCAGCGTGAGCTTGGCGTCGCGCGCAAAGGCGTAGAAGAACTCGACGGCCAGCTCGGTATCGAAGCTGCCCACGCGCTCGGTCGGCACGGGCAGCTCGCAGTAGGCCTGCCCGCGGCCCGAAATATCAACAGCAGCCATCACGAGTGTCTCGTCCATGGCGATCGCCGCATCGGCAAAGCGTGTAATGCCCGCCTTGTCGCCCAGCGCCTGGCAAAACGCCTCGCCCAGCACAATGCCCGTGTCCTCGACGGTATGATGCGCATCGACCTCCACGTCGCCCACCGCGTGCACCGTCAGATCGAACAGGCCATGGCGGCCAAAAGCGTTGAGCATGTGGTCGAAAAACGGCACACCGGTCGAGATATCGCACACGCCGCTTCCATCCAGGTCGAGCTTTACGACAATGTCGGTCTCGCCCGTCTTGCGGGTCACCTCGGCATAGCGGTCCATCTACATCTCCTCCTTCACCAGCGCGGCAAACGCAGCCAGCACCTCGTCGTTTTCCTGCGGGGTGCCCACGGTAATGCGCAGGCAGTCCGCAAGCCCCGGCGCGTAGCTAAAGTCGCGCACCAAAATCGAATACTCGTCGCGCAGACGCTCGCGCACGTGCGTGGCATGCGGCGTGCACACGAGCATAAAATTCGCCGCGCTCGGCCACGCCTCCACGGGCAGACCCTCGGCAGCCATTGCGTGCAGGGCACACAGTTCGCGCTCGCGCTCGGATGCAACCTGTGCCACCACGGGCGCGTACGCATCGCGGGCACGCACGCAGGCAAGCGCGGCGGCCTGGCTCAGCACGTTGACCGAATAGATCTGGCGAATCGCCGCGAACACATCGATGACCTCGGGTGCCGCGATCACATAGCCCAGACGCGTGCCGGCGGCGCCGAACGCCTTGGACAGCGTATGCAGAATCACCAGGTTGGGATGCTCGGCGATAAGCCCCTGCGCCGTGGTAGCCGCGCCAAACGAATCGTCCGCAAACTCAACGTAGGCCTCGTCGACCATGACCATGCCGGGGCACGCATCGCACAGGGCCGCGACAAAGTCGAGCGGCGCCACGTCACCCGTGGGATTGTTGGGCGAGGTCACGATCGCCAGATCGCACTCGGGAGCCGCTGCAAGCACCGCTGCCTGGTCGAGCTCAAAGGTCGCCGGGTCGCGCCATACGTCGCGCACCTCGGTCTGACAGAGCGATGCAAAGAACGCATACTCGCTAAAGCACGGCGGGCAGTTGAGCAGAGTCCTCTCTGCGCCGCCAAACGCCAGCAGGTAGTTATAGAGCAGCTCATCGCCGCCGTTTCCCACGCAAGTATTCTCACGTGCCACGCCATGCCAGGCAGCGAGCTCATCGCGCAGGTCGTTGGACATGGGATCGGGGTAGCGGTTGAGCGGCGTGGCAGCCAAGGCCGCGTCGATCGCCTCGCGCACGCCAGCGGGCACGGGATAGGTGTTCTCGTTGGCCGAAAGATTGATGCGCGTGGGCGTAAAGTTGGGATCATAGGGCTCGATACCGGCCAGGTAGGGCTGGACAAGCTCCTTCATGCGAGGCGTCAGCTCGGCCATATTAGGCCTCCTTGCCGGTCGGGGCGCCATCCGCGCCCGCAGCCGCCGTCAGGTCCACGCCCTCGGAGACCGTCGCGGTCGCATCGCCCGGCCAGGCAACCTTGGTCAGGTCGGCCGCGGCCAGCGACGCGGCACTTACGGCATCCTCGCCCTGCTCCAGCACGCGGCGGCGCAGTGCGGCCGAAAGTGCGTGCGCCCATAGACCCTCGGCCTCGGCCAGACGCTGCGTAGCAGGAGCGTCGGAGAGCAGACCTTCGGGCGTATAGCAAATGACGCTCGAGCGCTTAACGAACTCTTCGACCGAAAGCGGGTTGGAGAACATGGCCGTGCCGCCGGTCGGCAGCGTGTGGTTGGGACCGGCGACGTAATCGCCGAGCGGCTCGGAGCTCCAGGCACCCACAAAGATGGCACCGGCGTTGCGAATGCCGCCGAGCAGGCCCATCGCGTCCTTGCAGTGCAGCTCAAGGTGCTCAGGCGCCACGGTGTTCACGGCCTCGACGGCGGCAGCCATGTCGGCGGCGACCACGATGGTGCCCTCGTTATCGAGCGAGGCGCGCGTGATCTCGGCGCGCGGGGACTGCGCCACCAGAATGTCGATACCCGCCTCGACCTCGTGCGCAAACTGCTCGTCGCAGGTCACCAGATAGCAGGCTGCCAGCGGATCGTGCTCGGCCTGAGCCATCAGGTCGGCCGCGACCACCATAGGCTTGGCCGTGGCATCGGCCAGCACGCAGACCTCGGAGGGACCGGCGACCATGTCGATACCCACGTCACCCGAGACAATCTGCTTGGCAGCGGCAACAAAAGCGTTGCCCGGACCGGTGATTTTATCGACGCGCGGAATGGTCTCGGTACCGTACGCCAGCGCGGCCACGGCCTGAGCGCCGCCCACCATATAGATCTCATCCACGCCGCCGAGCTTGGCTGCCGCGAGCGTGTAGGGGCTGATCAGGCCATCCTTTTGCGGCGGGGTCACCATGACCACGCGCTTGACGCCGGCGACCTTGGCGGGAATGGCATTCATGAGCACGGTGGAGGGATACTGCGCGCGACCGCCCGGCACGTAGATGCCGGCCGCCGCGAGCGGGGTCACCTTAACGCCGAGCATCGTGCCGTCCGGGCGCGTGGTAAACCAGCTCTGCTCGACCTCGCGCTGGTGGAACTCGCGAATCTGGCGTGCAGCCTTTTCGAGCGCCGCGACAAAAGCCGGGTCGAGGCCTTCGAGCGCGGCATCGATCTGCTCTTGCGGCAGACGGAAGCTCTGCAGTTCAACGCCGTCAAAACGCTGACAGTAATCGCGCACCGCGGCATCGCCGTTGGCACGCACGTTGGCCACGATATCGCGGGCGGCGTCAACAATTTTTTGCGGTAGCACGCCCTTGCGGTTGAGCCGATTGGTAACGAGACGCTCGCCGGGAGCAAGTTTGATGGTCTTCATATCGGTATCCCCTATCGGTCGAGATTGTGTTCGAAAAACGAGAGGCCGGGCGGCGGCGCCAATTGGCCCGCAGCCCGTACGTTGGGGCGCCCGTGCGCGCTCGCGCTATTGTGCCGAGCCCGCGACGGGCTCAAAATGCTTGTCCTTCACGGCCGCCACCAAGCGATCTGCCAGATTGCGCACGCGCGGATCCAAGCGAGCGGCACCCGGGTTGACAAAGAAGCGGGCCGTGCAGTCCATAATGCGGCCGGTGATGACCAGGTCGTTGTCGCGCAGGGTGGCACCCGTGGCGGTAATGTCCACGATGCGATCGGTCATGCCGACAATGGGGCCCAGCTCGATGTTGCCGTGCAGCGAGACGATATCGGCGTTCACGCCGCGCTCGGCATACCAGGCACTCGCGATGCGCGGGTACTTGGTTGCCACGCGAAGCGAACCGCGGCGGGCATAGTTTCGCTCGGCCTGCCCGGCGCGCCATGCGGGCTCCGCCTCGATAAAGGTGCACAGGCCATAGCCCAGGTCGACCAGCTGCAGCAAGTTGAGGTCGGCCTCGATGAGCGAGTCCCAGCCGCAGATGCCACAGTCGGCACCGCCGCAGCCCACAAAGGCAGGCGCATCGCTGGGGCGCACGATGACAAACTCGATATCGCCGACCGTGCCCTCGCCAGCACGCGTGTCGCGACCGCGCACAATCAGGTGACGGCCGGGATCACGCAGCTCAGAGACGTCCAGGCCCGCGGCCTCGAGCACGTCGAGCGTGTCAGCCTTAAGCGAGCCCTTGGGCACGGCGATGCGCAGCGGACCCTCGGCACCACGGCCCGCGGCGTGATCGCCATCGGAAGCGGCGTCCTCGGCCGAGGTACGCGCGGCCTCCAGGCGCTCGAGCGAAAAGGCAAAGCCCGCCGCCGGCACCTCGATGCCGCCGCCGAACGCGCCGGTAAAGATGGAGTCATAGCGACCGCCCGAGCCCACCGGATCGGGCAAGCCGCCGGCATAGGCCTTAAAGACCAAGCCCGTGTAGTAATCAAAAGAGTTCATGATGGAGAAGTCGAACGACAGCACCTGAGCGTCCTCGGGAGCCAGGCCCTCGACCAGGGCACGCAGTTCACGCGTCAGCGGCGCGGCGATACCGGCAGCCTCCAGCAGCGCGTCCACGCGGTCGAGCACCTCGGCTCCGCCGTGCAAGCGCGGCAGCTCGCTAATGGCGGCCTTGACGGCATCGGACTCGGCGCTTGCCGCCACGCGGGCATCGAGGCCCACAAAGTCGTTGGCGTGCACGCAGCGCAGGGCCTCGGCCGCCAGCTCGCGATCCTCGCACGCCGCGAGCAGCTCCTTAAACGGACGCACGCTACCTGCGATAATGCGCGCATCGGGAAGTGTCAGCTCGCGCACGGCCTCCGCCACCAGCGAAACAATCTCGACATCGCCCGCGGTATCGCCCGCGCCGATAAGCTCAAAGCCCAGCTGCGTAAACTGACGCGAGCCGCCGGCATTGCGCTGACACTCGCGAACCACCGGCGCCTCGTAGCGCAGGCGCAGTGGCAGGTCGGCCGCGCGCATGCGGGTCGAAACCAGGCGCACGATCGGCAGCGTGTTGTCGGGACGGACCACCAGCAGGCGTCCGTCGTCGTCAAAGAGCTTAAACGGCGTGTCCGCGATGCGGCCGCCTTCCTCGAGCGAACCCTTGTCCTCGAGCAGCGGCGTCTCGACCGGCAGATAATGATGCTCCCTAAAGCAGCCCTTCACCGTCAGCGCAATCTCCTCGCGCGCCTGAGCCTCCTCGGGCAATATGTCCCGGAATCCCCACGGTGTGGCCGTCATCTGGTGAGCCTCCTCATGCTGCGTTTCATATAGAACAGAAGACCAGCATAGCTCCGCCGGTCTTCTGGGTACTTTAGCATACTAGAGTACTTGCGGGGAGAATCGTCCTCTTCGGCTCACGCCGTATTCATTTGGAAACATAGGAGCGGATTGTCGCAACCCAACCCCACCTAGACGCCAATCGCACGACGATACTCTGCCATTACCTGCGCATCGGCAGCTGCGGGGTCGGCAAAATAGCGCCAGTCATAGGTCTCGGCCGAAACAACTCCGCGATAGCCGCGCGCCACCAGCCTATCCAGGTCGGCGCGCATATCGCGGTCGCCGTCACCCCAGGCAAGATGCGTCGTGCCATCTGCCGCAACATCGACAAAATGCACGTGGGCGACATCATCGCCAAGCAGATCGAAATAATCGTCGATGGTATCCCCCGCCACCGCCATAGCGCCCAAATCAAGACACGCCTTAAGTGCCGGATGATCAACTGCCTCGATCATGCGCTTCGTATCGGCCGCCGAGTTCACGATCATCGACTCAACCGGCTGCAGGGCCTCGAGCACCAGTCGCACGCCGCACTCTCCCGCATGCTCGGCAATCGCACGCAGCATCGAGGCGCTGCGACCCCACGCGTCCTCGATCGGCTCGTTCAAAAATGCCCAGCCGCTCGAGACCATGACCTGCTCGGCTCCAAGTTCCGCCGCGATATCTACAACGTTCTTAAAGTACGCGAGCGTGCGGGCACGCGCCTCATTCCCGCGCGCCGCGATATTCCACGGCTTGGGGTTGTTCTGTTCGGGACAAAGCCCCACAATCCGAACCCCATACCGCTGCGACAGCTCCCGCACCTGCTCGAGCGAATCGTATCCATGGCAATCGACATACAGATGCATCGCCCCGGTCCAGAGCTCGCAACACGTGTAGCCCGAGGCCGCTGCCGAAGAAAAGAATTCCTCAAGGTCAAAATAACGATGGCTGATATTCATGACGGCAAGCAGGGGGTAGCTCATAATTACTCTCCAACCTAAACGAGGCCCCGTTCCATATAGGAGCGGAGCCCAATTACACAAACGTTATTTGCTCTTAATAGTCGAACTGGTGATAGTAGCGACGATACTTGAGGTTGTGCTTGGTGACCGTCT
>CATYJC010000099.1 GCA_958407555.1 uncultured Collinsella sp.
GCCATGGCAACGTTTGCCTGGTTCTCCATCGCCGATAGCGCCAAGACCCGCATGCTCATGATCGACGCCAACGCCGACGGTTCGCTGCGCTTTGACCTGGACGAGCACGCTACGTTCGACGAATACGTGCACAGCCTGGGCTTTGACCAGATCTCGGCGCGCATCGCCAGCGAAAAGGGCGTAGACATCGATGCGTCCAAGCTCAAGCCCGTAACCACGAGCGACTACCAGACCTTCACTTTCGAGGACGGTTCCACCGCCGATCCCGCCACCGGTGCCTACCTGGAGTTCACGCTGCACTTTATGAGCAGCACGGACCTGCGCGTTCGCCTGACCGGGCAGGATGGCGACGGTGGCGTGTCCGGCACGCGGTTTAGCTCCGACACGCAGGGCATGGCAAGCGCCATGCGCATGAGCTTTGCCGCCGACGGCCACACTTGGGTCTACAACCCCAACGGGGGCGGGGGCTCGTCCGGCGCGGCCACCGTCTTTGGGCTCGACTCGGGTGCTGCCACCGCGGCCAGTGATATGTTCGACCTGATAAAAGATACGGATAAGCCGGTAACCGTTCGCATATGGCTCGAGGGAACGGACCCAAATTGCACTAATATGCTAAAGGGAGCTAACTATTCAGTATCGATGCGCTTTGAGGGCATCGAGGAACAGTAGATATGCACGGCGGCCACCGGGCCGCGCACGACCTAGACAGACACGGTAGTAAGGGACATCATGCAATCTGTTAAAAAAGCCGCATCCATCGCGTTGAGCGTCGTCATGTGGATCATCATCCTGGTGGCGGCCCTGTATGCGTTTACCACGCTCGCCACGCGCGAGGACGGCAGCGTGTCCGACATCGCCGGCTTCACCCCGCTCGCCGTGCAGTCCGACTCCATGGCGCCCACGTTTAACAAGGGCGACCTCATCTTCATCAAAAAGTGCGACACCTCCAAGCTCGAGGTGGGCGACATCGTGACGTTCCATACCATTATCGACAACGAGTACGCGCTCAACACGCACCGCATCGCCGCCATCGACGAGGTCAACGGCATGCGCAGCTTTACCACCAAGGGCGATAACAACGACGTGGCCGATACACACATCATCAGCGACGGCGACATTGTGGGCAAGTACCTGTTCGCGTTGCCGCAGATGGGCAAGGTCATGGACTTCCTGTCCAGCTCCATGGGCTTCCTCATTGTGATCGTGCTGCCCATGCTGCTGTTCTTTATCTACCAGGTGTATCACCTCATCGTGGTGGGCATGAACCTCAAGCGCGCTATGGCCGAGGAGGACCGCCTGGCCGCCGCGGCCGCTATCGTGGACGCCGAGGGCAAGGGTGACACCGCCGTCACGGCCGATAACGCCGCCGAGCAGCTCGCCCAGGCCGAGGCCAAGCTCGAGGAAGCCCGTCGTCTGAAGGCTGAGGCCGAGGCGGCGATGAACGCGACCAAGCAGGAGGGTACCGACGGTGAGTGAGTTTCTGGGATTTGCCTGGGAGCTGTTGGCAAAGGTCGTCTACAACGTCGTTGCCGTCGTGAGCTCCATCCTTAACCTGCTGGTGTTTGGCTGGGTCGAGTACTTCAACATCTTTATGACCTACTTCACCACGTTTGACCTGGTGGGCAAGATCGGCGCGGTCATTCTGCTTGCCATGCTCATCGCGGTCCCCGTGCTGATTGTGGCCATTCTGGTCCACCGCTACCGCATCAACCGCCGCCTGCATCGCGACGACACGTCCAACAAGGCGCTCTATCGCGAGATCGGCCGCCTGAACAAGCAGGTGCTCGACCTCATGGACGAGAAGAACAAGCTGCTGGCGCTCAAGGTCAATGCCATGGGCGGCACCAAGCAGATTCCGTACGTGGGCGCCTCGGCCCTGGCCGACGACCACCTGCCCACGGTGGGCAACGTGGTGGGCGCCGCTGCGGGCGCCGGTGCGCCTGCGGGCGAGGGCGCCACGGCTGCCGTGGTGTCGGGCAACGCGTCGCTCGCGCTCGATGGCGAGGGCGTCAAGGACGCCGCGGCCGCCATGGCCAAGGCCACCGTCGAGGCCAAGACTCTTGCCGAGGAAAAAGAGATCGCCCAGGCCAACCGCTTCCCCAAGCTGTCCCTTGTGGACCTTAAGTACCGCGACTGGGAATCGCCGGCCTACGACGATGCCATCTCGCTGGAGGACTTTGTCGACAGCTTCCGCGCGTTCGCCTGCAGCCAGATGAAGCTCTACTACACGCCCGAGGTCATCCGTCGCTTTGTGGCCGGCATGGCCGCCTCCAAGCTACTGATCCTGGAAGGCATCTCAGGTACCGGTAAGACCTCGCTGCCCTACAGCTTTAGCCGCTATCTGGACAACCCCGCGACCATCGTGTCGGTGCAGCCGAGTTTTCGCGATCGCACCGAGGTGCTGGGCTACTTCAACGAGTTTTCCAAGCGCTTTAACGAGACCGAGTTCCTCCGTGCCGTGTACGAGGCGGGCCTTCGCCAAGACCCGTCCATGATCGTGCTCGACGAGATGAACCTCGCCCGCGTGGAGTACTACTTTGCCGAGATCCTGTCGGTGCTCGAGATGCCCAGCCACGACGAGTGGGTGCTCGATCTGGTCCCCACCCAGTGGGCGGCCGACCCCAAGGGCCTGCACGACGGAAAGCTCACCATTCCCGACAGCCTGTGGTTTATCGGCACGGCCAACAACGACGACTCTACCTTTACCATCACGGACAAGGTGTACGACCGCGCGATTCCCATCGAGCTCAACGAGCGCGCCGACGCGTTTGAGTGCGAGCCGCACGAGCGCGTGCACGTGACGGCCGACCACCTGCAGTATCTGTTCCAGAAGGCCAAGGTCGAGTACGTGATCGATGACGATCTGCTCGAGAAGATGCACAAGCTGGACCAGTACCTGCAGACCCGCTTTAAGCTGGCCTTTGGCAACCGTATCATCAAGCAGATGTACGACTTTATCCCCGTGTACGTGGCGTGCGGCGGCACCGAGTTGGGCGGCATGGACTACATCATCGCCCGCAAGGTGCTCAAGAAGTTTGAGTCCATGAACGTGAGCTTTGTGCGCGACGAGATGAAGGGCCTGATCGAGTACATCGAGAAGACCTTTGGCGAGGGCGGCCTGCCCGATTCCGTCATGTACCTGCAGCGGATCCAGAACTTCTACTAATGCCGTAAGCGCGGGGCGTGGGACAAGACAATCAGTAGCGTTTGTCCTGTGTGACGTCGCCACGCCCCTTACCGATCGATCCAACCTATGGAGTAACCCATGTCCGAGACCATTCAGGACCTCTATACCAGCTTCTCCGAGCAGATGGAGCCTATCCAGGAGGACAGCCGCTACTTCCGCTATCTGTTTGAGATGGCGCAGGCCTCGGGCACCACGATCGAGCAGCAGCGCGAGGAGCTCGTCAAGGTGGTGGACGAGGAGTGGATCAGCATGATCGAGGACTCGCTCGACGCCATTAACACCATCATCGAAAATCCGCGCCGCTTCATCACCACCGAGGAAGAGGTGGTGCCGGTCTCGCTCGCCAAAAAGATCAGCGCCGATAGCGTTCGCCATCTGAGCCAGAATACGCAGTTCTTGGCGCCGAGCGACGATGGTGACGTCCACCCCACGCGCATCCTCAACGTCAGTACCGTCGAGACGTACGACCTGTACGAGAACCGCTTTATCTACCATCTGATTCAGCGCCTGCTGACGTTTGTGGACAAGCGCACCGACGTGATCTTTTGGTCGACGGGCAACGAGATCCGCAACCGCTTTAAGATGCACAGCAAGATCGACGACGCGTACGAGGAGATCGAGTACAACGTCGAGATGACGGTCAAGAACCGCCAGGGCTTTGCCGAGAACGACGCCGACAACATGGACGTCTTTATGCGCATCGACCGCGTGCGCCGCCTGGTCATGGCACTGCGCGGTGCGTCGTTCTGCCAGATCATGAACGGCTGCAGCGCGGTCCGCAGCCCCATCCAGCGCACCAACCTCATCATGAAGGACCCCAACTACCGCAAGTGCTACCAGCTGTGGCAGTTTATGGAGCGTTACGACAAGGTGGGCTACAACATCGACGTGCAGCAGCAGGCGCTGGCGTTCGATGACGAGTACATGGTGCAGATGTACACCAACCTCATCAACAACTACACCGTCTTTAAGAGCCTGACCGACGACGAGCGCAACCTGCAGGAGCTCGAGAGCGTGCATCCCGAGCCGGTGGCGCCCAAGTTTATTAAGGAGATTAAGGAGGTGCAGGTCGATAGCCCCGACCTGCCCGATGTCGAGATTCGTCGCGTGTTTGTGGAGGAGGTCACGCAGGCCCAGCTCGATGCCGAGCAGGCGCTGGCCGAGGCTCGCGAGCAGATTGAGGAGCTGCAGGGGCAGCTGAAGTCCTGGAAGGTGCAGGCGCACGCGCTGACCGATGAGCGCGACGACCTGGCCGACGAGCTGGACGAGGCAAAGGCGCGCGAGCTGGCGCTGACACAGCGTGCTCAGATGGCCGAGGCCGATGCCGAGGAGCTGCGTGGCTCGCTGGAGGATGTCGAGGCCGGCAAGAAGGCTGCCGAGGATGCTGCGGCAGAGGCACGCTCGACCGCGGCGGCGCAGCTTGAGCGGATGCGTGCCGAGGCCGATGCCGAGGTCGCGGCCGCCCGTGCCGACGCGGACGCCAAGGTTGCTGCCGCCGAGCAGGCGGCCGCCGAGCAGGTCGCGCAGGTCAAGAGCGAGTCCGCCGCGGCTCTGGCTGCCAAGGCGGCGGCCGATGCCGCCGAGCTGCAGGCCGCCAAGGACGCTGCTGCGGCCGAGCTTGCCGGCGTGCGTGAGGCCTCTGCCAAGGAGGTGGCCGAGCTGCATGCCAAGCTAGATGCCGCCAAGCTGCAGATCGAGGAAGTGCAGTTGGCGGCCGAGCGCGATGCCCGTGCCGCGGCTGAGGCGGCCGATGCCGCCGTGGCCGAGGCGGAGCAGAAGCTTGCCGACACCGTTGCCGCGGCCGAGGAGAAGGTTTCCGCTGCTCAGCAGGCAGCCGATGCCGCAATTGATGCCGCCCGTGCGGCCGCCGATTCTGCCGTCGAGCAGGCTGCGGTGGACGCCAGCGAGAAGGTCGCCGCAGCCGCTACCGAGCGCGATGCCGCCACGCGTGCCGCCGAGGAGGCCCGTGCCGACGCCGACGCGCGTATCGCCGCGGCCGAGCTCGAGGCGGGGGAGCGCATTGAGCAGGAACTCGCCGCCGCCACGGCCACGCACGAGCACGAGCTCGAGGCCGTCCGCGCGGAGATGCAGCGGCGCTTGGCCTCGTTGGCGCACGAGCTGGAGCAGGCCGAGCGCGATCGCGCCCGTGCCGAGCGCCGTGCCGAGGGCAACAGCCTGTCGCGCTATCTGTTGGCCCGCCTGCGCGGCGAGGCTGGCGAGGGCGTGGCCGCCGCGCCTGACGAGGATGGCGCTTCTGCGGCGGATACCACCGAGGCCGAGGTCGCTGCCGACCCCGAGACTTCCGCAAAGGACGCCGACAAGTGATGAAGCACGTGCTCCGCGTGATCAACGTGCTGGCGACCGTGGTGATCCTGGTCGCCTTTGTGGTGCTGCTGCGCACGGTGTTCACGCCCGCCGGCGAGATTCCCACCATCATGGGCTACGGCTTTATGCGCACACTGACCGGCTCGATGGAGCCGGCGATTCCCGTGCATTCGTTTATCGTCGTCGATACCGACAACAGCCAGGTCTACCAGGTGGGCGATATCATCACCTTCCATTCGTCCGATGACGCGCTGGAGGGTTCGCTCAACACGCACCGCATCGTTGCCGTGGAGGATGCGGCCGACGGCACGCCGGTCTACCGCACCAAGGGCGATGCCAATCCGGTCGAAGACGCCGCGCCCGTACCCGCCGCCGATGTGGTGGGCCGCGTGGTCTTTGTGTCGGCAGGCCTGGGCGTGGTGGTCTCGTTGCTCACCAACCCGCTTCTGTTCTTCCCGCTTATCGTGGTGCCGCTGATCGTGCTGCTGGTGCTCGAGATTCGCCATATGGTCAAAACCACACAAGAGGTGGCACGCGCCGAGGACGAGGCCGCCCTGCGTGCTGCCGTGGAGCAGATTCGCGAAAAGCGTCGTAGCGAACAGGAAGGCCAGGACGACGCTAAGGAGCAGAGCGACGGCGAGCATACTGGGGGAAGTGTGGAAACCGATCCCGGCGCCCTAGACAATTCCAACCGATCGGCATAGCTCTTCGCTGCCTTTCGTCCCTGCAAATTGGACGCCCGTAGATGTTCCGAATCGTCTGCTTTTTCATACCAATATTCGTGCTACAGTTTGAGCGCTTTGTTGCCAATTGATTTCGGGGGAGTGGAATGGAGCAGGAGCGCGCAGCGCAGCGTGCACGCAAAAAGGCTTCGGTACCGATGACGGCGGCGTCCGATTTTGTCGTGCCCGAGGGAACTGACGAG
>CATYJC010000100.1 GCA_958407555.1 uncultured Collinsella sp.
GCCCGAAATCCTGAAGGGCAAGATGGGGTGCCTGGGAAAGCTAGGCGTCCAAGAAACGTGCGTCGTGGGCGTGTTTTTCAATGTACTCGCGGCGATAGCCGACCTCCGAACCCATGAGCTCGCGCACGGCGCGGTCCGCCACCACGGCGTCCTCGATCGACACGCGCTGCAGGATACGGGTCTTGGGGTCCATCGTCGTCGAGGCAAGCTGCTTGGGGTCCATCTCGCCCAGGCCCTTGTAGCGCTGGACGGTATAGCCTTTGCGCTTCTTGGTGATCTTGCCGTCTTTGGCCTTGCCGTCCTCGTCGTTGTCGTCGGGGTTCAGGCCCAGGCTCTGAATGGTGTCGCGCAGAATCTCGTCTTCGGGCTGGCGGCCGTTGGGATACACGTAATGGATCTTGTTACGCACCTTAATGCCAAAGATGGGCGGGCAGGCAACATAGACATAGCCGGCATCGATCAGCGGGCGCATGTACTTGTAGAAGAACGTCAGCAGCAGGATGCGGATATGCGCACCGTCAACGTCTGCATCGGTCATGATGATGATCTTGTGGTAGCGCGCCTTGCTGATATCGAAGTCGCCACCGTCGCCGGCGCTCGTCGTGACGCCGCAGCCGATCGCGGTGATCAGGGATTGGATGGTGTCGCTCGAGAACGCGCGGTGGTCACCCACGCGCTCGACGTTCAAAATCTTGCCGCGCAGGGGCAGAATCGCCTGGATGTCTCGGCGACGGCCGTCCTTGGCCGAACCGCCTGCCGAGTCGCCCTCTACGATAAAGAGCTCGGTCAGCTCGGCATCGCGCACCGAGCAGTCGGCGAGCTTGCCGGGCAGCGACGCCGTCTCGAGCAGGCTCTTGCGGCGGGTCGCCTCGCGCGCCTTGCGGGCGGCGTTGCGGGCCTTGCATGCCTGCTGGGCCTTCTTGACGATCTCGCGGGCGGGCTTGGGGTGCTCCTCCAGATAATCGGTCAGTCCATCGGTCACGATCTTGAGCGTGAGCGCGCGCATGTAGGAGCTGCCAAGCTTGGCCTTGGTCTGACCCTCAAACTGCGGATCGGGCAGCTTGACCGAGATGACGGCCGAAAGGCCCTCGCGCACGTCGTCACCGCTCAGGTTGGCGTCCTTCTCCTTGAGCAGGTTCTGCTTGCGGGCGTAATCGTTAATCACGCGGGTGAGGGCGGTGCGGAAGCCCTCGAGATGCATGCCGCCCTCGGGGGTGTAGATGTCGTTGGCAAACGACATGACGTTCTCGCCATAGCCGGCATTCCACTGCAGGGACACCTCGACCTCGCCCATCTTGGTCACGGGCGCATCCGGATCCGATTTACCCTCGATATAGATGGGCTCCTTAAAGGCCTCGGGGACCTCCTTGCCGTCGTTGAGGAACTTAACGAAGTCGATAATGCCGCCCTCGTAGCAGAACTCCTCCACGTGGGGAGTCGCCTCGCGCTCGTCGGTCAGCACAATCTTTAGATTCTTATTGAGGAACGCCGTCTCTTGCAGACGGTTGTGCAGCGTATCGAAATCGTAGACACAGGTCTCGAAGATCTCGTCGTCGGGCCAGAAGCTGACGGTGGTACCCGTCGAATCCGAGGTGCCCACGATCTCCATCTTCTTGACGGTCTTGCCGCGCGAGAACTCCATCTCGTAGATGCTGCCATCACGGCGCACCTGCACGACCACGCGCTTGGACAGCGCGTTGACGACGGAGATGCCCACGCCATGTAGGCCGCCCGAGACCTTGTAGGCCGAGTTATCGAACTTACCGCCGGCGTGCAAGATCGTCATAACGACCTCGAGCGTCGGGATCTTCTTGATGGGATGCTCGTCGACGGGGATGCCTCGCCCGTTGTCGACGACCGTGATGGAGTTGTCGGCGTGGACCGTCACCTGAATCTCGGTGCAGAAACCGGCCATGGCCTCGTCAACGGAGTTGTCAACGATCTCCCACACCAGGTGATGCAGGCCGCTGGCGCTCGTCGAGCCGATGTACATGCCCGGGCGCTTACGAACGGCCTCGAGACCTTCGAGAATCTTAATCTCGCCGCCATCGTAATCGTTTTCGTTTGCCACACGTCCTCCTTCAGCTAAGAAAATGTGTACAGCCTTACTAGTTTATCGTAAAAAAATACCCTCGGGAACGAGGGTATTTGGCTCTACAAGGCCACCAGATGCGATTTAAGGCTCTTTTTTGCTTTGCACGCCCTTGGCCCACTCGGCACTGGCTCTCATGGCATTCTCGAGGGCCTCGCGCAGTTTTTGATCTTCGATGGGCGCCACTTGGCGCTCGATCTCGCCGCGTTCGGCTTCGCTGAGATCGGCGTGCGGTGCCGGCGGGCGCTCGGTCACGGCCGGGCGCAGGCGCTCCTTGGCAGCCGGCGGCGTGTGACCGGGCGCGGTCGTTTTGAACACCAGGCCGTCCACATGCGCGCCGGCCCGTTCCATGCGTGCCCGGATGATCTCGCGCAGCAGCGTCATCTCCTGCGTCCACGAGGGCGAATCGAGATACACCAGCAGCTCATTGGACTCGGGCAGGTAGCGCAGGCCCGTCACGTGGCGTCCCTCGCGCGTGCCCGAGCACACCGCATTCCAGGCGCGATAGACCGCACGAGATTCCTCTGCAGCCTCCATTTGCGCGCGGCGCTCAGGTGTCGCGGCCGCCAGGATGCGCTGACGCTCGGCATCCAAAAAGCCGCCAAAGGCAACCGTTCCGTTCTCGCGCTCGTAATTAGCACGTCTCACCCATGCTCACCACCTTGGCTCGATCAAGCAGGTCATCGGTAAAATACCCCAGATTAGTGGTGGTTATGACCGTCTGGATATCATCACCGATCAGCTGCAGAAAAGCGCCTCGCCGCCCGGCATCGAGCTCGCTCATCACGTCGTCCAAAAGCAGCAGTGGCGCGGTGCCCAGGATATCGCGCGCCACGGCCACTTCTGCCACCTTCCAGGCAAGCACCAGCGTTCGCTGCTGGCCCTGGCTGGCAAATGAACGGGCCGATCGGCCCGCGACGGAAAACTCAATCTCGTCGCGATGCGGACCCACAAGCGTCACGCCGCGGCGCATCTCCTCATCGGCACGCTCATCGAGGGCCGCGAGCATATGCTCGTATGCCCAGCCCTTAAGTTCCTCGCGCCCCTCGGTTTGAGGCAAATCCCCCAGCGTGGACACATAGGACACGTCTGCGTCCTCGCCGGACGCCACCTGCCCATACGCGGCGCGCACATGGCCTGCCAGCCGGTCGAGCAGGGCTAAACGATGCACGAGCAGGGCGGACCCGGCGCGGGCGATGGAGTCATTCCATGCGCCGAGCATCTCGCGGCAGCGCCAGGACTCCTTGAGCAGGGCGTTGCGCTGCGTCACGCAACGCCCGTAGGTGCTCGCCAGGTCGGCGTAACGGGCGCTCAGTTGCACGCCAAAGTCATCGAGGGCGGCGCGGCGCACACTGGCGCCGCGCTTGACCATATCCAGATGATCGGGGCAAAACAGCACGCTCGGCAAAACCCCGCGCACGCCGGCGGCCGAGCACCTCTTGCCGTTACGGCTAAACGAGCGCTTGCCATCCTCAACGCCCAGCCCCATATCGAGCACGCGACCATCGCCCTCGAGCCTCAACTCGAGCTTGCACGAGCCCGTGCCGTCGTGCACGAGCTCGCCTGCGGTGGGATGCCTAAACGAGGCGCCGCTCGTCAAAAGCTGCAGTGCCTCTATGAGGTTGGTCTTTCCCGCCGCGTTGGGCCCCGCAAGCACCGTCACGCCTTCGTCCAGGTCAAGACGGTAGCTATCGAAACTGCGGTAGCGCGCGACGGAAAGGCTGCGGGCAAACATGGTCATGGCGCAGCGCTAGATGCGAACCGGCATGACCAGGTACAGGTAGTTGATCTTGTCGTAGGACTTAAAGATACCCGCCTGCGAGTAGCTCTTGAGCTCCAGCGTGATCTCCTTCTCCTTGGACAGGGCATTGAGGCAGCCAAAGATGTAGTGGTAGTTAAAGGCGATGGTGCCCGACTCGCCCTCGGCCTCGACATCGATCGTCTCCTGCGCCAGATCCTGGTCATTGGAGATGGAGGACAGGCCCATCTGACCGTTCTCGACATCGATCTCGAACTTGACGGCGGGGTTCGCGCTCGCGATGACCGCCACGCGCTTGAGGGCGGCATTAAAAGCCGCCACGTCGATCTTGACGCTCGTCACGCACGAATCGGGGATGAGCTGCTTGTAGTTGGGATACACACCCTCGATACGACGCGACACGTAGGTGGTGTTGCCGGCCTCAAAGACAACCTGGGTGTCGGTGGCGCCGATCATGATGGTCGCCTGGCTGGCCATGATGCTCAGGGCGTCGTTGAACGCGTCGGCCGGAACGTTGAGCTCAAAGGATCCCTCGAGCGTCGAGGTCTCGACCTGGGTGTCGCATACGGCAAGGCGGAAGGAGTCGGTTGCCACCAGGCGCACGGTGTTGTTCTCGACCTTCATGTGCACGCCCCCCAGAATGGGGCGGGCCTTATCGGTCGAAGTGACGCGCCATACGCGGCCGACCATCTCGGACAGGATGTCGGTCGGGAGCTCCACCGCGCTCTCGATAGCATAGGCGGGGAACTCGGGAAAATCGTTGGCGTCGAGTGTGTTGAGGCGGAAGGAACTCTTCTCGCATCCGATCAGCACCTGACGTTCCGAGAGCTCAAAGGTAACCGGGGCGTCAGGAAGGGTCTTCGTGATGTTCGAGAGCATCTTGCAGGGAATCACCATCTCGCCTTCTTCTTCGACATGCGCGGCAATGCGATGACGAATCGAGATGGTGTAGTTTGAGGTTTGGAATTCCAAGATGCCGTCCTGCGCCTTAACGAACACGCCCGACAGGATGGGAAGGGTAGATGCCGAAGCGACGCCTTTCATAACGACGCCGATGGCTTGCGTGAGCGAGCTTTGGCTGACGGTGAACTTCATCTTTTAATACCTTTCTATAGATATAAATATTTTAATAATAGTAATAGCACTGACGAAACTGTTGATTACTCCCAAAAGCGCTGGTCAACCCCAAAAAGAGAATCGACAGCAACCTGTGCGCAACCGACCGTGTTTTCCACGTTCAAAACCTGCGGAAAACTTTTCGTCGCCTTGGGGTGAGTTTTAGACACGTTATGCCCGGCGTTTCGACAAGTTTTCAACAGGTGTCTCTATTTCCCTACGAGCGCAGTGTAATTTTATCTCGCAGCGATTTGAGATCCTCGGTTATGGTGCGGTCTTCCTGAATCATCTTCTGAACCTTTTTATAGCTCGTACTGACGGTTGAGTGGTTGCGGTTGCCAAACTCCGCGCCCACCGCCGTAGTCGTCATCTCGCACATCTCGATGGCCAGATATATGGCGATATGGCGGGCTTTGGCTATGTTGGCGTTGCGGCGCGGGCCGATGAGCTCCTCGTGCGTCACGCCGTACTGCTCTTCAATGACAGACTGGACCGTCTGCACGTTGATCTTTTTGGCCGACGTATCGAAGTACTGACTTGCGATGGCGTCGATGTCGTCGAAACTGAGCTCGCTGCCCTCGCGTTCGCGGTCTCCTGCCTCGCCGGCGCAGCGTTCGCAGAAGCTCTCGAGTTCGCGGATGTTGGTCCCCGAGACTTCTGCCATGTGCTTAAAGTGCTCGTCGGTCAGATGCCCGCCATCGCCGCCATAGGCCGCCAGCAGCGAGTCGTCACCCGCCTCGGGTGCGGCGGCTATCGTGTTCTCGTAGTAGCGCTGCAAGATCTTGTATTTCATCTCGTAGCTGGGCTCCGCCACCAAACAGAGCATACCGGCATTAAAACGGCGGGTCTTGACTGAGAGGATTTTATGATCTACTGTCTGACTGGAAAAATCGTGAAAAAAAGCCTGAACGCCGTGGTGCTCAGCTGCGGCGGCGTGGGCTACTATGCCCAGTGCCCGGCCAGTGTGGCGGGGGCCCTACCCGGTGTGGGCAAGGAAGCCACCCTGTACACCGTGATGAGCGTGACCGAAAACGACGTGAGCCTGTACGGTTTTGCCACCGAGGAGCAGCAGGCCTGCTTTGAGATGCTCACCGCCGTGTCCGGCGTGGGCCCCAAGGTAGGGCTGGCCATCCTGAGCGTGATGGAGCCGCAGCGGGTGGCGCTTGCCATCTCTGCAGGGGACCACAAGGCCTTTAAGGCCGCCAACGGCGTTGGCCCCAAGCTGGCCCAGCGCATCGTGCTGGAACTGAAGGACAAGGTGGCCAAG
>CATYJC010000101.1 GCA_958407555.1 uncultured Collinsella sp.
AAAAAGTCTACTCACTTAGCTGGCAACTGCACCAAACGGCTGGGCAGAACGCCCATTTCCTGCATTTTCTTGCGCGCTGCCGCCCCGCGCCGCCGCTACGCCATAATAGTTGGCGGACAATCGCGAGAGAAAGCAAACACATGGCACAAACCACGACAGATACCGCCGCCAGCACCGTCTCCGGCGCCGCCAGCTCATTCTCGGGCGGCACGGGAACCGAAGCCGAGTTTGGCTCGCTCGGCGCGCTCTCCCCCACCTGGTGGGAGCCCGAGGACGGCAGCGAGCCCGAACCATGGCTCACGCCCGACCAGGCCTTCGAGCGTTTCTTTGAATGGACGAGCGATCGCGGTATTGAACTGTGGGATCACCAAGAAGAGGCCCTCATGGACCTGGCTGCCGGCGATCACGTCATCTTAGGCACACCGACCGGATCGGGTAAATCGCTCGTCGCGCTGGGCATGCTCTTTATGGGCATGGCGCAGGGCAACCGCTGTTATTACACGGCCCCCATCAAGGCCCTGGTCAGCGAAAAATTCTTCGACCTGGTACAGGTACTCGGCCGCGATAACGTCGGTATGATCACCGGCGATACGCATATCAACACCAAGGCGCCCGTCATCTGCTGCACGGCCGAAATCCTTGCCAACGATGCGCTACGCGAGGGCGAGGATGCCGATGTGGGCTGCGTAGCCATGGACGAGTTCCACTACTTTGCCGACCCCGACCGCGGCTGGGCCTGGCAGGTACCGCTGCTCACCCTGCCCCACACGCAGTTTATGCTCATGAGCGCCACGCTCGGCGATGTCACTGCCATCGCCGCCTCACTCGAGGAGCACACCGGCGCTGCTTGCGACTTGGTCATCGATGCCCCGCGTCCTGTTCCGCTGAGCTACGACTATGTGACGACCTCCCTCGAGGGCACGGTTGAGCTCGCCATGCGCCGCGGCGAGGCTCCACTCTATATCGTGCACTTTAGCCAGGATGCCGCCCTTGCGACGGCGCAGTCGCTCGCCAATTTTGGCATCGCCAGCAAGGAGCAGCGCGAAGCTATTAAGGAAGCTGCCAAAGGCACGAGCTTCTCGACAGCCTTTGGCAAGATTCTCAAGCGCCTGCTTGGATGCGGCGTCGGCGTGCACCATGCCGGCATGTTGCCGCGCTATCGCCTGCTGGTCGAGCGCTTGGCGCAGCAGGGCCTGCTGCCCGTCATCTGCGGCACCGATACGCTCGGCGTCGGCATTAACGTACCCATCCACACCGTGGTGCTCACCGCGCTCACCAAGTTCGATGGCTACAAGATGCGTCGTCTGCGCGCCCGCGAGTTCCACCAGATTGCCGGTCGCGCCGGCCGCTCGGGCTTCGATACCGAGGGCATGGTAATTGCCGAGGCACCCGAGCACGAGATCGAGAATGCCAAGCTTATGGCCAAAGCGGGCGATGACCCCAAAAAACTCCGTAAGATTAAAAAGAAAAAGGCCCCCGAGGGCTTTGTCACCTGGAACAAGCAGACCTTTGAACGCCTGATCGAGACGCAGCCCGAGACGCTCAAGCCGCGCCTTCGCATCACGCACTCCATGGTGATTAGCGTGGTCGAGCAGGGCGGCGATGCCCGTGCCCGCGTGCACGACATCATCGAGACAAGTCTGCAGACCCCCGAGGAAAAGGCTAAGCTCGAAGTTCGTGCCGACGAGATCTTCGCCACGCTCATCGACTCCGGCGTCGTCGTGCGCGCCGAGGTGCCGCCCGCACCCGACGCTCCGGCTGACGCCGCGCCGGACATCGACTACGCGCTGACGGTCGACCTACCCGAGGACTTTGCGCTCGACCAGCCGCTCTCGCCGTTTTTGCTTGCCGCATTGGAGCTGCTCGATCCCGAGAGCGAGACCTATACCATGGACCTGATTTCAATGGTCGAGGCAACGCTCGAGGATCCCAAGCAGGTGCTGCGCGCACAGGAGCGTGCCGCACGCGATCGCGCTATGGCCGAGATGAAGGCCGACGGCGTGGATTACGAGGAGCGTCTGGAGCGCATCCAGGACGTCACGTACGAAAAGCCGCTCGAGAACCTGCTCGATGCCGCCTTCGACAAATACTGCCAGGAAGTACCCTGGGCAAACGACTACCAACTCTCTCCCAAGAGCGTCCTGCGCGATATGCTGGAGAGCGCGAGCGATTTTAAGGGCTACATTCAAAAGCTCGGCATCGCCCGCTCCGAAGGCATTCTGCTGCGCTACCTGGCCGAGGCCTACCGTTCGCTCGACCGCACCGTACCCATCGAGAAGCGCGACGAGCGCCTGCGTGACATCATCTCGTGGCTCGGCTTTGTGGTGCGCTCGGTAGACTCGAGCCTGGTGGACGAGTGGGAGAACGCCGGCAACCCGGCAGCCCTCGACGCCGCGCCGCCGCAGGGCATCAACGAGGTCGTGGCGGACCGCCGCGGCTGCACGCTGTTGGTGCGCAATGCGCTCTTCCGCCGCGTGACCCTTGCCGCTCGCGAGCACGTTCGCGACCTGGGCGAGCTCGACGACGACTGGGGCATGAGCGAGATCCGCTGGCAAAAAGCACTTGACGCTTACCACGAGCAGCACGAGGAAATCCTCACCGACGGAGATGCCCGCAGCGCCGCGATGTTTTCCATCGATGAGAGCGACGAGAAGACCGACCATGTGTGGCACGTGCACCAGATTTTTGCCGACGAGGATGGCGACCACGACTTTGGCATCATGGGCGATGTCGACCTGGATGCCACGCAGGATGGCGGCGAGGTCATCTTCAAAAACTACCGCGTCGGCTTTATCGAGGATCTGCTCGAGGACTAGCCGAACATACTGGAACGAAACGAAGCGGGGCCGTTGGCAATATCGCCAGCGGCCCCGCTTTTGCACTATACGCTATGCCTTACTCGGCATCCTCGACCTCATACGAATCCGCCTCGGCTGGTTCATCGCCTGTCTCCGGCGCAGCCTCACGTGCCTCGTCAAAGACGGCCTTCATGGTCTTGTTGCCCCACGTGAGCTTTCGAATGGTGAGCTCATCGGCCTTGTTGTGGGCCAGACGCAGATTCTCGGTACTGCGACGCAGGTCGTCCTTGGTCTTCTCGAGCTGCTTAATGGCGGCATCGATCTCCTTGATCGCCGACTCGAACTGCTTACTCGCCAGGTTGTAGTTGCGCGAGAAGCCGTCCTTGAACTTCTCCATCTTGGCTTCGAAGTTCGTGACGTCGATATTCTGCTGTTTGTACTCCGCTAGCTCCTGCTTATAACGCAGCGAACCCATGGCGGCGTTGCGAAGAAGCGTAATCATGGGAATGAAAAACTGCGGGCGAATCACGTACATCTTCTCGTAGCGATAGCTCACGTCCACGATTCCCGCGTTATAGAGCTCGCTCTCGGGCTCGAGCAGCGTGCAGAGCACCGCGTACTCACAGCCTTTCTGGCGACGATCGTGATCGAGTTTCTTAAAGAAGTCCTCGTTTTTATGCTTGGTCGCGGTCTCGTCGTTCTCGTTTTTCATCTCGAACATAATCGAAATGACCTCGTTACCGCTCGCGTCGCACTCGCGGAAGATAAAATCGCCCTTGGTACCCTCGGACGCATCGTTGTCTTTCTCGAAGTACGCGTTGGGAAACGCCGTCATGCGCAGACGGTTGAACTCGGTCTCGCAGTGCTGCTCGAGCGACTCGCCCACCATCTTGGTGGACAGGCGGACCTTCATGTCCTTCAGGCGCTCAATCTCTTCATCCTTGTAGCGGATCAGCTCATCGCTCGCGCGCTTGGCTTGAGCAAGCTCGAGCTCATGTGCCGCCTTTGCCTGTTCCTCGCGCGAATCGCGCACTGCCAGCTCACTCGTCAGTTTCGCACGTGCCTCGTCGCGCTCTCGCTCCGCCGCGGCGACTGCCTCCGACAGGTTCATTTTTGCCATCAGCTCCTGCTCGCGCAGCTGGGCACGCAGACCCTCGGCCTCTTGCTCGGATTGTGCCTTTGCGGCGGAAAACTTCTCTTGTACTTTCGCCTGATAGTCGGCAAGCGTGCGTTCGGCCTCGCTGCGAGCGGCATCGAGCTCGCGCTGCGACTCTGCCGCGGCAGCGGCAAGCGCCATCTCCTGAGCCTTGTCCGCTGCGGCAAGCCTGGCCTGCAGCTCGGCAATCTGGGCATCACGTGCAGCTAAATCGTTTTGAGCAGCGTTGCGCGCCGCCGACTCGGCAAGCTTGGCTTCGTCATCTTTGCGCCCCAGCTGCGCACGCAAATTGTCGATCTCGCGTTGAAGCTCAGCATTCTCCTTCTGAGCATCGGCACGGGCCTCAACCGCCGCACGCTGGCTTGCGCTCTCGCGCTCTGCGGCAGCGCCCTCGAGCTTGGCGCGCAGCTCGACAAGCTCGGCATCGCGCTTGGCGACCTCTTGTGCCAACTCCCGAGCCGCAGCATTCTTCTGCTCAACGAGTTGTGCATTGCGCTGAGACTCCGCCTCCTGCAAGGCAGCCGACGAACGCGAGCGCTCAAGCTCCAGCGCCTGCTCGCCCTCGCGTTGGACTGCCCTCACACGCTCATCCAGATCGCGCGAAAACTCGGCATCGCGTACTTGCTTGACGATATCCGCATAGCCAGACGCATCGACCTTAAAGACTTCGCCACAATGCGGGCACTTGATCTCGTTCATAACAGCTCCTCGATGGACGCAAATTTCAACCGACTACACTCTACCGCGCCGCACGGACAAAAAAAGGCGCCGCCACCATAATGGCAACGGCGCCAGAACCACCGCAAAGGTGTCTGTTCCCCTTGTGTTGGCTTGAGCTCTTACAGGTCGTGATAGTCGATCAGGCGAAGATCGGGTTGAGACTCGAGCCAGGCGCGCAGCTCAGGATCGATCAGCGCATCGACTTCCTTGGTACGATCAGTCGTAAGCGAGCTGTTCTCGAGGATAAAGCGATCAAGATAGCCCGGGTGACACACAAAAACGACCGTCTCGCCGCCCACCATCTCGCGAACCGTCTGCATGATTGCTTCTTTAGGCTCGTAGCCCGGTTCCATCGAGCGCATCACCATGCGCAGGTCGGTATCTCCGCAATGCACCACCGCCGTGGGGTCGAAGCTTGCCTTTTGCTCCTTAAGGCCCAGCTCCTGGGCAACCGCCGAGATCGCTCGGTTAAGGTTTTTGCTCATGACGGCATGGGCCTCGAAGTAATCGGGCTCGCGGCCCACAATCTCGACAAAGCGGTCGTGCTGCGCACGGATCTCGATGCAGGCCTCGTCGAAGTCTATCAGCTCCTCGCCGCGCTTAAAATGCTCGCGAAAGGTACGGCTGCTATGGAACTCGCCGCTCTCGTTGAGCATGCTCGGGATGAGCGCCGGGTCGGCGCACGGCTTACCCAGGCACACGTTAGTATGCTGGCCCACCGCAATATCGGCATCCGCCACGAGCGACCACCCACGCTCGGCCTCGGACATATTTGGCATAAGGCCCGCCGAGCGCACCAAGCCCTCGTTGACGCTGCGAGCAATCCCTAAGTCAACGGCATACGAATACCCGATATCATCGGCACGAATAAGCAATTGCTTCATAACGACTCCAATCTATGTGAAAACCACCGCAAAGGTTCACTGTCCCCTTTGTGGTGGTTCTGGCACCCTATAGCCCAAAGAAGCTAAGAATCTGATCCCGGTTTACAGGCTTGTAGTCGTTGGCATCGAGGCCGACATCGTAGCGAAAGATAGGACGTTCGCGATCGCGGTTGCGCGCGTTGGTGCGGTCACCCCTGCTGTGGATATGCCCATGTAGCATAATGGCGCCACGCGCCTTGCCATTCCAGCTGAGCATGGGGTAATGGCTCATCACCAGACGATGACCCTTGGCATAGCCGGGGGCAATCTCCAGATAATCACGCACGTCTTCCCAAATCTGCGACACGTCGGGATCTTCCCAATCGCCGTCATGGTTACCGCGGATAAGCGTCACATTCTTGCATTCGATACGCTCGCGCAGGCGCACAGCATCCGCTAGGGGCAAGCGATAGGTAAAGTCACCCAGGATGTAAAGACGGTCGTCCGCCGCCACGCACTCATTGATGGCAGCGATGACCTTGCGGTTCATCTCCTCGACCGAATCAAACGGCCGATCCATATCGTG
>CATYJC010000102.1 GCA_958407555.1 uncultured Collinsella sp.
AGGCGGTCCTTGGCGGTATCGATGTCCAGATAGTTCTCCTCGCCGTCCATGAGTCGCGTAAAGGCGGTAAAGAGATAGTGAGCATCGGTGGGGCCGGGCGATGCCTCGGGGTGATACTGGACCGAGAAGCACGGGGCGTCGAGCAGTTGGATGCCCTCGGCGGTGCCGTCGTTGAGGTTCACGTGCGTCAGGCGAATGCGGCCGAAGCGCTCGTTCATCACGACCGGCGCGATACCGCGGCGCACCCAGGCGCGCAGATCGCCATCGGCCGCGTGCTCGGTCTCGCCGCCCGAAAGCTCGGGAACAAGCTTGCCCAGGCTGGGGAACAGCAGGCCGAAGCCATGGTTTTGCGCGGTAATCTCCACGCGGCGGCTGACCAGATTCATAACCGGCTGGTTGCCGCCACGGTGACCGAATTTGAGCTTTTCCATCTGGGCGCCGCACGCCAAGCTGATCATCTGGTGACCGAGGCAAATACCAAAGATTGGCACCTTGCCGATCAGCTGCTGTACCTGCTCGTAAGTCTCCACCACGGCATCGGGGTCGCCGGGGCCGTTGGACAAAAAGACGCCATCGGGATTCATGTCGAGCACCTGACGCGCGGGCGTATCCCACGGCACGACGGTGAGGTTGCAGCCGGCACGGACCAGGCCCTCTAGGATGCCGCGCTTGACACCGCAGTCGTACGCGACCACTTTGTGGCGGGCAGGAG
Source organism: uncultured Collinsella sp. (assembly GCA_958407555.1). GTDB lineage: Bacteria > Actinomycetota > Coriobacteriia > Coriobacteriales > Coriobacteriaceae > Collinsella. The sequence goes on from CATYJC010000102.1 coordinate 713, forward strand.
CGGCAGGGGCAAGCGCAAAATTATGCTCGGCTGGCAAGTTGCTCGCAGCAAAGGCATGGGGCTCAGGGCAGCTCACGGTCTTGACCAGGTTCTCGCCGACCAGCGTAGGCGCGGCGGACAGGCGCTCGGCAAGCTCGTCGACGTCGAAGATCTCCGTCGAGATAATGCCCATCTTGGAACCGTTGTCGCGCAGGTGGCGCACAAGAGCGCGGGTGTCGACGCCCTCGATAGCGACGATGCCGTGTGCACGCAGGTACTCCGGCACGCTGACAGTCGAGCGCCAGTTAGAAGGCGTGGCGCACATGTCGTGGACGACCATGCCGCGCATGGCGGGAGCGCTCGCGGGGCGAGCGGTATCGCCGGGGAAGGCCGACTGAACATCGGTCTCGTCAATGCCGTAGTTGCCGATCTGCGGATAGGTCATGGTTACGATTTGGCCGGCATAGCTCGGATCGGTCATGACCTCAAAGTAGCCCTCGAGCGACGTGTTAAAGCAGACCTCGCCGGTTGCGGTACCCTCGGCACCACATGCACGGCCATAAAAAATGGTCCCATCCTCAAGATACAGGATGCAGGGACCGCAGGTGCCCTTGCTGGTTTTAGCCAGCATACGCTGGCACAGCTCACTGGGCGCGATGGTGCGGGCGGCAGCGCCCGCAATATGGTTGTTCGCCATAGTTCTCCTTCCCGGTCTCACAGGACCGGCTTAAAGGTGTGTAGTTAGGCCTCGCGATATTCTAACCGCAAGCATCGCCCATGGCATTAATTACATAGAATTGTTTACAAAATGATAATTATGACTTCCTATGCATAATGATTTTTCTGGGGCGGGGATTAAAAAATCATTCTGTCATGTATGGAGTTGGCGACAAAGCCCCGCTCTCAGAATGATTTTTTAATCTCCGTCCCAGAAAAATCATCCCGCGTGGGCTTGTGACTCACGCGGGATGACATCGATCTATGTGGCTGCGGACTACTTTTGCTTGTCCTGCTCCAGCAGATCGGACGGTGTGCGATCGGGCTTGCCGCCGCGGAAAATCTCGCGGCCATGCAGACGATGTTCCAGGTCACGCTCGGCCTTTTCCTCGTCAATCTTGGTCTGGCTCACCACCGGGTCCTCGATAAGCGACGAAACCGAGTTGACCTGTTTTTGAATGCGCTCGGCAATGGTATCGTCCATGCTTACGATGCGCATCTTCCAGTCGATATTCGTGGCGTTGGACGAACTCTTGGTCCAGACGAACGTCAGGATGGCGCTCTGGTGCCCCTGAGCAGGAAACATGCCAAAGAAGGAATCATGCTGGATATTGCTGTCCTCGTCGATATAGGCGTGAACGTTATACACCACGCGGTCGATTTTGTCGTTGAGCAGCGCATTGGTTGCGAGCGCCGCCGCCTGAATCTGACCGTTGGACAGCAGCTCGAGTTCATTGGCAGAAGACGTGTCCAGCACCGTCACCTCAACCGTGCCCGTGCGCTCATCTGCCTCGTCGACGGTAAAATCGAGCGGGAACTGCGTAAAGCCATTGCCCCATTCAAGTCCACCCTTGAGCGCGGTCGAGACGGTATCCACCGAAACGCTCTCGGAGAGGTTTGCGGTGTTCAGACGTCGCATTACGCCGTAGCCAATCTGCATGCCCACAATCAGCACCAAGATGCCGATAACCACGGCCATGGCAGTCTTCGTAATGGTATGGCTCACCTGCGAACCCGAAGGGTCGTCCTCGGACAGCGGGTCGATATGTTTTGCCTGACTCGCGCGGTCCTCGCTGCGCAGCCGCGCCAGCGTCGCCTTGTCACCGTGCTTGACGGCGGCCTCTTTCTCGCGCATGCGCTCGGTACGCTTTTTGGCAAGCGTAGGATCCAAGACGCCGGATGCATCGATTTCGGAGAATAACTCCGTCACTTCTTCCGGAGTCAAAGGGTTCTTATCAGCCATGATCTTCCTGTCATATCAATCAGTCGAGCTCGTGCGCACGCGCACCTTCGAACTGCATTCGATAGTAACGGGCATAGGTGCCGCCGCGGGCGAGAAGCTCCTCGTGCGTGCCACGTTCCACAACGCGACCATGCTCAACGGTCGCAATCTCATCGGCGTGTTTAATGGTCGAGAGACGATGGGCGATGATAATCGTGGTGCGACCGCGCGCCAGCTCTTCGAGCGACTCCTGCACCGCTTCCTCGCTCTCGTTATCCAGGGCACTCGTCGCCTCATCCAAAATAAGGATCTTGGGATTCTTGAGAAACACGCGCGCAATGGCGACGCGCTGCTTTTGACCGCCCGAAAGACGGCTGCCGCGCTCGCCCACCACGGTGTCGTAGTCTTGCGGAAGCGACTCGATAAAGGTATCGATATTGGCGCGGCGGGCCGCCTCGGCGATCTCTTCTGCCGTGGCGCCCGGCTTGCCGTAGGCGATGTTCTCGCCGATCGTTCCATCGAACAGGTACACATCTTGCTGCACCAGGCCGATGGCACGGCGTAGGCTATGCTGCGTCACGTCGCGCACATCCTGGCCGTCGATACTAATGGAGCCGCCGGCAACGTCGTAAAAGCGCGGCAACAGCGAACAAGTCGTCGATTTGCCGCCGCCCGAGGGGCCAACCAAAGCGATGGTCTGACCGGGCCTAATGGACAGATCCATATGGTCGATAACGGGACGTGCCCCATCGTCCGAGCCAAGCTCAACATCCTCGTAGTTAAAGCACACGTTGCGGTACTCCACGGCACCAGCCGTCACCTGCAGATCCGCAGCACCCGGCTTATCCTGAATATCGGGGACAGTCGAGAGTACCTCATCCATGCGCTTAAAGCCGGCGATGGCCTTCTGATACGTCTCGGCCGAATTGACGAGCGTCTCGAGCGGCGTGCAGAACAGCGAAATGTAGAGCGCAAAGGTTGCCATATCGACCGCCTGCAGCTGACCCTGGGCAACGAGCCAACCGCCGAGCAGCACCACAATCACATAGAGCACGCCCGAGAGCAGGCCATACGTCGCAGTGTAGACGCCCATGGCATGATACATGTTCTCCTTGGACGAAAGATAGCGATTGTTCGAGGCGCGAAACTTAGAGCGTTCGGTCTGCTCATTGGCAAAGCTCTTGACCACGCGCATGCCCGCCAGCGAATCCTGCAGCTGCGCATTGATGCCGCTAATCTTTTTGCGGTTATCGCTAAAGACCTCGCGCATGCGCATGTTCTGCCAAAACATAATGACCGCGAACACCGCCGTCACCACTGCCATGGCGAGTGCGAGCACCGGCGCGATGGTAAACAGAATCACAAACGAGCCGATGATCTCGATACCGCAGATAATGATCCATTCGGGCACGTGGTGCGCCGCCTCGCAGATATCGAACAGGTCGTTGACCACACGGCTCATCATGTCACCCGAGCTGTTGCGATCGAAGTATGCAAAGCTAAACCGTTCGTACTGATCGAACAGGTCCTCACGCATCTTTGACTCCATGCGCGCGCCCATCACGTGGCCCCAATAGCTCACAAAGTAGCGGCAGGCGCAGCGGATGGCATACATCAGCACCAGTCCCACCGCGATTATGCCGAGCGCCTGCATAATGGCAGCCTGGCCCTGGGTAAACAACCCTCCGGTCAGATTGCGCAGGATAATGGGAAACGCCAGGTCAATGGCGGCAAGCACCAGGGCACAAATAGTATCAGCAACAAAAAGCCCCATCTGGGGCTTGTAATAAGACAAAAACCTTCTAAACATGCAGTCCTCGGGGATAAATAAATAGCGTGAGAAATCTGGTTGAACCGTTCGGGCTGAAAACAAAGCGTTCCAACAAGCATAACGCCAATGATCTGGCAGCGTCAGCGAAAACGTCCCTAAGCGAGCAAGGTGCCTTGAAAGAGGAGCGACGCGTACTTCGGTACGCGAGCGACGATTGAAAGGCAGATTGCCGCTTAGGGACGTTTGCAGCGTCGACTCGTTACGCGGTTTGGTAAAACCGCGTAACTTAAAGCTCCGCTCCACCCAAACGATGAGCAATGCTGTCGCAGGCGAGCGCGCCCACGACGGTCTTGGCGTCTTCAATCTTGCCGTCGAGCACGGCGTCGATCAGCTCGTGCAGCGGTACCAGGTCAACGTTGACAAACTCGTCATCGTCGGGATCGGGCGCATCAAACTCGAGCTTGGTAGCCAGGTAGATGTGAATGATCTCGTCGCAAAAACCGCAGGTCGTGACAATCGACGTCAAAAAGCGAATGCGGCCGGCCTTAAAGCCCGTCTCCTCGTGCAGCTCGCGCTTGGCGCAATCGAGCGGGTCCTCGCCCGGATCGAGCTTGCCGGCGGGAATCTCGACCGTCACGCGGTCGATGGCGGTGCGGTACTGACGCACCAGCACGATCTTGCCACTCTCGGTCAGTGCCACAACGGCCGCCGCACCCGGATGGCGAACGATATCGCGGGCACTGCGGCGACCGTTGGGCAGCTCGACCTCAAGACGGTGGACGTCGAGGATCTTGCCCTTCCAGGCGCACTCCTCCGAAAGAATCTTCTCGTGCAGCAGGGCGTCATGCGGGTCGTCGTCGCCCAGCACCAGCACCGGCTCGTCGGCAACCTCGCCGCCCGGCTCGCCCTCTGCGTGTCCGTACGCGCGGCCGTCTTCCTCGACGATCTGCGCGTCCACGAGCTCTTCGTTCTTATCGTCCATCCGTCTCATTCCTCTCGGATTTTAGGCATCCCAGGCGTCGCGGCCGCGCAGCGCACGCAGGCCAATGTCGTGGCGCAGGGTCTTGCCCTCAAAATCAATCTTCTCGCAGGCCTCGTAGGCAAGGTCGCGAGCGTTCTCGAACGTGTCGCCCAGCGCGGTCACGGCGAGTACGCGACCGCCGTTGGTCACGAGCTTGCCATCCACCACAGCGGTGCCGGCGTGGTACACCGTCACATTCTCCATGGCCTCGGCATCCTCGATGCCGGTGATGACCTTGCCCTTCTCATAGCTGCCGGGATAGCCCGCACTCGTCAGGACAACGGCCACGGCCCACTCGTCACGCCAATCGAGCTCAACCTGATCGAGCTCGCAGTTGGCACAGGCAAGCATGACCTCGACCAGGTCGTTCTTAAGACGCGGCAGCACGACCTGCGTCTCGGGATCGCCAAAGCGGGCATTGAACTCCAGCACCTTGGGACCGGCGGGGGTAAGCATAAAGCCGCCGTACAGGCAGCCGCGGTAGTCGATGCCCTCGGCGGCGAGCTCTGCCACGGTCTGCTCCATGACCTTCACCATGGTGGCGTGCTCCTCGTCGGTCACGATAGGCACCGGGCTGTAGACGCCCATGCCGCCCGTGTTGGGGCCCTTGTCGCCCTCGAGCGCGCGCTTGTG
>CATYJC010000103.1 GCA_958407555.1 uncultured Collinsella sp.
TCCTCCGTCCCCTAGGGTCATTTTCAAAACTATGGCTGTTTACTACGATGAATCGCTCAACCACGACCACGCCAAAAACCGAAAAAATAAAACCCCAGCTAGATGGCTTGCACTTTTCGGTGAAAAGCCCGTGTGATTGGAATCCCTCGATTCATCGTAGTAAACCGGTATAGTTGCGATTTGGTAGCATTTTCCAGCAAGCCAAATTGTCTCGCTAAACGCAAAAAGCCCGACCTCCGCATGGGAGATCGGGCTTTCGAGGCTCAGTCAAACCAAACCAACGCAGTCAAACGACCAGCGCTTACATCTGCTCGGGAGCGGAGACACCAACGAGGGTGAGCACCAGGGCGAGCGTCACGCGGACGGCGTCGCAAGCGGCCAGACGGGCGCGCGAAAGCTCGGGGTCGACGGGACGGCCCTCGCTCGGCAGGACCTGGCAGGCAGCGTAGAAGCTGTGGAAGTCGCCGGCGAGCTCCTCGGCAAAGTGCGTCAGACGGAACGGAGCGCGGTCGCGAGCGCAGCTGGCGATGAGGTCGGTGAGCTCGTTGAGCTTACGCGAAAGGGCGAGCTCGGTCGGGTCGGTCAGCAGCGAGTAATCGACGTTCTCACCGACGGCCTTGGCGGCGACGGCCTTCATGCCCATCTCGGCGGCCTGCTCGGCGGTAACGTCGGCGGCACGACGCAGGATGGAGCACACGCGAGCGTGAGCGTACTGCACGTAGTACACCGGGTTGGAGTTGTCGCGCTTCTTGACGGCCTCAATGTCGAAGTCGACCATCTGGTTGGAGCTCTTGGAGATGAGCGTGTAGCGAGCGGCGTCGGAGCCGACCTCGTCAACAAGCTCCTGCAGGGTCACCATGGTGCCCTTGCGCTTGGACATACGGACGGGTTTGCCGTTGCGCAGCAGGTTGACGAGCTGGCCCAGCAGAACCTCGAACTTGCCGGGATAGCCAAGAGCGTCGCAGACGCAGCGGACGCGCTCGATGTAGCCGTGGTGGTCGGCGCCCCAGATGTCGATGACGTGGTCGACGCGCTGGAACTTATCCCAGTGATAGGCGACGTCGGAGGCGAAGTAGGTGTACTCGCCATCGGACTTGATCAGGACGCGGTCCTTGTCATCGCCCAGGTCGGTGGAGCGGAACCACAAGGCGCCGTCCTTGGTATAGAGGTAGCCCATCTTGTCGAGCTTCTCAAAAGCGCGGTCGACGGCGGAGGTGCCGGCGGTCTCGCCCTCGGTGTCCTTCACATACAGCGAGCGCTCGGAGAACCAACGATCGAAGTCGCAGTTAACGGCATGGCAAAGGTCGCGCATGTTGTCGACCATCTTTACATAGCCGCGCTCGCGGAAGCTCTCCATGCGCTCCTGCGGATCAGCGTTGACCCACTTATCGCCGTCGGTGCGCCAGAACTCGGCGGCCTCGTCGATGATGTAGTCACCGCCGTAGGAGTCCTTGCCCAGAGTCTCGGCAAAGTTGTCCTGATACGGATGGGTCTCGGGATGCTCGTCGTTCTCGTCGGCAACAAAGGCGTCGCGGTCGGCAATCAGCAGCTTGTGAGCCTCGTCGATATCCACGCCCTGCTTGGCGATGATGTCGGCAAGCTGCATATAGCGCGTGCTGATGGAGTTGCCGAAGGTGTTCATCTGAGAGCCGTGGTCGTTGATGTAGAACTCACGCTGGATGTCGTAACCGGCGTGGTCCATAACGCGGCAAAGGGAGTCGCCCAGAGCGGCCCAGCGGCCATGGCCGATGTGCATGGGGCCGACGGGGTTGGCGGAGACGAACTCGACCTGGGTCTTCAGGCCGCCACCGACGTTGGACTTAGCGAAGTCCATACCCTTCTCGCGGGCCTCGCCAAAGATGGCGTTCTTGACGGCAACGGAGAGATAGAAGTTGATGAAGCCAGGACCGGCGATCTCGACCTTCTCGATTGCGGGGTCCTCGGGCATATGGGCAACGACGGCCTCGGCGATCTTACGCGGAGCGCAGTGAGCCAGCTTGGCGGACTTCAGGGCCATGGTGGAGGTCCACTCGCCATGAGAAGTATCGGCCGGTCGCTCGATAGCGCAATCGTCAAGTTCAAATGCGGAAAGGTCGCCGACCTCCTGGGCCGCAGCAAGCGCAGCGCGTACCAGCTCTTCAATCTTCTCGGGCATAGATCCTCCTTGTGTTAAAGCCCCCGAGCTCTTGGTCACTCGTAGGGCAAAAGCCAGAGTTTGTAGCACTCTATCACAAGCGGTAGCTACTGTCGCAGGGTAAAGCCAATAGATATTGCATATGCACAAAAATGACTACCGCTCTTGCGCGACGGTACAAAGTTGGCGGTTTGCCTGCAGTTTATACACGTTCTAGAAATGCATAAACGTATGAATAAGCCGTTCTAATTATCGAATACTCTAACCTATCGAAGTTGTGTGCTTTTCCTGCATAAAGTAATGGTTTGCGCACGTCAGCGTGGTATTCTTAACATACGTAAATTCGTATAAGTTGGAGGTAGCATGTTCTCAATCGGTCAACACGTCATTCATCCGGGTCAGGGAGTCTGCACCGTCGTCGGCTTTAGGGACGACACGCCGCAGCCCATGTTGTTGCTCGAGGCCAAGCAGGGGCATGCGCAGACGATTCTCATGTACCCCGTGGCGCAGGCCGACCGTCTGCATGCCGCTATCTCCCAGCAAGATGCCGAGCACCTGCTGAGCCACTACGACGAGCTGGAGTGCGACACCTTTACCGAGCGCAATAGCTCGCTCGAGGAGACGCACTTTAAGCAGCAGCTCAAGCTGGGCGCGCCCGAGACGGTTCGCGTGGCAAAAACCATGATGCACCGTATTCGCCAGGCCGAGGAAGCAGATAAAAAGCCCAGCTCTTATTACATGCGCGTACTCAAGGAAGCCAAGCGCCGCTCCATCGAGGAGTTCGCCGTGGCCCTGGGCGTCACCGAAGAGGCCGCCGAAGCCCGTCTAGCCCAAGCCGCCCTCAACTAACCTGCCCACGCCAAAACCACCACAAAGGGGACAGGCACCTTTGTGGTGGTTTTTTTCGTTCTAGTCGTTCTAGTAGTATTCATTCTTAGCGATACCTACGAACACAAGGAGTCTTTTATGGAAGAGCCGCTTTCCGCCGGAATCACCCGCGACCGTGCGTTCGAATTGCTCAACGAGCACAACAAAGACCCGTTCCACATCACCCACGGCGAAACGGTCGAGGGCACCATGCGCTACTTTGCGCGCGAGTTCGACCCCGAGAACGAGGAGTTTTGGGGCATCGTCGGCCTGCTGCACGACCTGGATTGGGAGGAGCATGAGGACGACCCCATGAACCACACTATCTATGCGGCCGAGATCCTCGAGGGCGAGGGCGCCTCTCCCGATCTCATTCGCGCTATTCAGACGCACACGTCCGATTTCAACACCTCGCTGCCCAAGCCCGAGCTGCAGATGGAAAAAATCCTGTTTGCATGCGACGAGCTCACTGGTCTGATCGGTGCTGCCGTGATCATGCGTCCGAGCAAGAGCGTCATGGACTTTACGACTAAGTCGCTCAAGAAAAAGTTCAAGGACAAGCGCTTTGCCGCCGGCTGCTCGCGCGACGTGATTTCGCAGGGCGCCGAGATGCTGGGCTGGGAGCTCCCCGAGCTCTTTGACCGTACCATCGCGGCCATGCAATCCTTCGCGCCCGATCGCGATACCTTCCAGGCCTAACCGCCCACGCCACCTATAACCACCACAAAGGGGACAGGCACCTTTGTGGTGGTTTTTCGTTTGCGAGGGGTTTAGGGGCGGACCTGGCCGGTGCCGCGGAGCTTGTATTTGTAGGTGGTGAGGGCCTCAGCGGCAAAGGGTCCGCGAGCATGGAGCTTTTGGGTCGAGATGCCGATCTCGGCGCCCAGGCCAAACTCGCCGCCGTCGGTAAAGCGCGTGCTGGCATTGGCGTACACGGCCGAGGCATCGACCGCGTCGAGGAAGCGCTCGCAGGCGTCCGTGTCCTCGGCAACGATGGCCTCGGAATGCATGGTGCCGTAGCGGTTGATGTGCGCGATGGCCTCGTCCTCGTTGGCCACGACCTTCACGCTCATCTCGAGCGCCAGGTACTCGCGGCCCCAGTCCTCCTCGGTCGCGGCAACGTAGTCGTCGCCCTCGGCAAGACCGGCATCGGCGCATGCGGCGCACGTGGCCTTGTCGCCGTGAATCAGCACGCCGTGGTCGTGCAGCTCGGCAACGACTGCGGGCAGGAAACGATCAGCAACGGCACGGTCGACCAGCAGCGACTCGGCAGCATTGCACACGCCCACGCGCTGGGTCTTGGCATTGACGATAATGTTGAGCGCTTTATCGAAGTCGGCAGATTCATGCACGTAGATGTGGCAGTTACCCGTGCCTGTCTCGATCACCGGCACGAGCGACTCGCGCACGCAGCGCTGAATCAGGCCCGCGCCGCCGCGCGGAATGAGCACATCAACGATGCCGCGGAGCTTCATGAGCTCGCCGGTGGCCTCGCGGTCGGTAGACTCGATCATCGACACGGCCTCGCGCGGGAAACCCTTGGCCTCGAGCGCATCGGCCAGTAGCTCGGCAATCATGGCGCACGAGTGATACGCCAGCGAACCGCCGCGCAGGATGCAGGCGTTGCCGGTGCGGATGCAGATGCCCGCGGCATCGGCCGTCACGTTGGGGCGCGCCTCGTAGACCATGGCAACCAGACCCAGCGGCACACTCACGCGGGTCAGGTCCACGCCGCTTGCAAGCACGCGGTGGTCGAGTACGCGGCCAACGGGATCGGGCAACTCAGCGAGCTTCTCCAAACCGGCGGCCATGCCCTCGACGCGCTCGGGTGTCAGCAGCAGGCGGTCGAGGAGCCCCGCCGAAGTGCCTGCATCGCGCGCAGCGGACATATCGAGCTCGTTGGCGGCAACGATGGAATCGACGCCGTCGCGCAGCGCCGCAGCCATGGCATGCACGGCCTCCTGGCGCTGGGCATCGCTCGCCGTGGCAAGCGCGCCCGAAGCGGCCTTGGCCTCAACGGCAAGATCGTGAACGTAGGTGGCTATATCGACCGACATGAACGGCCCTTTCTCTTAGATGTTTGCCAACCATGGTAGCCGATTTGCACGCATCCTCGCCGACGGCGGTAGAATTGGTCAACCCGAAACACCGCAACGAATGGAAGCATCATATGGCGCTCATCACTTCGTACCACGTCCCCGGCCTGTATGTCGAGGACCACAGCATCGACGTCCCCCTTGACTGGCGCGGCCTGGAGCCGATGCTGTTGGCCGTCGGCAGCACCATGCGCCGCGGCGCCATGCCGGCGCCCATCGCCGGCGCGCCCGAGAGCATCAAACTCTTCTACCGCGTGGTCTGCGCGCCCGACCGTATCAACGACGACCTGCCGCTGTTGCTCTTTTTGCAGGGCGGCCCCGGCGGCGAGAGCCCGCGTCCGCTGTCGCCCACAAGCGATGGCTGGATCGAGGAGGCCGTCAAGCACTTCCGCGTCATCATGCCCGACCAGCGCGGTACCGGGCGCAGCAGCTGTGTAGACGGGCGCACGATTGCCGCACCGGGCGAGCGCGCCGAGGCGGCAGGCACCGATGCGGCACGCTCGCAGGCAGACTTCCTCAAGCGCCACCTCGCCAGCTCCATCGTGCGCGATTTTGAGTACCTGCGCCTGGTGGGCTTTGGCGGCAAGCCCTGGGTCACGCTGGGGCAGAGCTACGGCGGCTTTTTGACGTTGAGCTATCTGTCGCTCTTCCCCGAGGGCGTGGCGGCAAGCTTTACCTGTGGCGGCATTCCGCACGTGCCGGCGAGCGCCAGCGAGGTCTACGCGCACACCTTCCCGCGCATGGCAGCCAAGACCCAGCAGTATTATGACCGCTACCCCGCCGATGTCGAGCGCGTGGCGGCCCTGGCAGATGCCCTCGAGGAGCAAAAGCCCGTGCTACCCGACGGCTCCCCGATGACGGTCGAGCGCCTGCAGCTCATGGGCAGCGACTTTGGCATGAAGCCGAGCTTTGAGCGCATGCACTGGATTATCGACCACGCGTTTGTTGATGG
>CATYJC010000104.1 GCA_958407555.1 uncultured Collinsella sp.
CTGGGGTATCCTTGGAGCACATGCACCGCAAGCCACACAAAGGAGCCGCCATGCGCACCGAGCTCGATGTTCCCTTTTCGCACAAAGACGAGGCCAAGGCCCTGGGCGCCAAGTGGGACCGGGCCAAGAAGATCTGGTACGTGCCCGATGGCGTCAACCCCGAGCCCTTTGCCGCGTGGCTGCCCGGCGTGGATCGCTCCGACCCCAGCGCGCCCTACATCTACCTGATACTGGGCAAGCGCGAATGTTGGAAGTGCCACGAGCAGACAACGGTCGCGGCCTTTGGCATTCCGTATCGGGTGGCCGAGGACTCGGGCAGCAAGGCTACGCCCAGCGCTGCGCCCACCATGGACGACGCAGGCCACATCGCGATCGATACCGCCCACGCCAACGCCATAGCCATCGTCCCCGCGCTGGGCTGCGTGCCGGCCGAGATTCGCGACTACCTGCGCGAGCGCTGCGGCTACAAGCCCGTAACGTCGCGCACCACCAAGACCGTATCGCTCGCCAGCACCTGCACCGGCTGCGGCGCGCTGCAAGGCAGCCATTACCTCTTCGAGGAGCCCACGTCGCCGTTTGCGCTCACGGCCATCAACAAGCTACCCGCGCTGGAGTTCGTGCGCGTGGAAGTCGCCGGCGTCTACGGCATCCCCGCGAGCCAAGGCAACTTTGACCAGGCGCTCTTCACCTGGGCACGCGACCACCACACCCAGTTCCATAAAACTCTGTTCGAGGGGATTTACCTGTAGGGCAAAGCTCGAAAATCGAGTATGCGCAAGTAGTTAAGTTGCCCGCGCAATGCAGTAAATGTCGGACCATTGGGTTTGCCCGACTAGATATTCAGTCTTCGAAACTATGACTCCGCATCGTCATGGGTAATAGCACATCCGCAGGTTGGGCATTGCTGAGGATAGACCGGGAGACGCAAGCCTGTTCGAGCCCGCGGGTCGGTAGCGTGTTTGTCGCGGGCGTCGATGAAGCTGATGTCTAGGCATGGGAGGTCTGCGCCACAGCGAGGGCAGGGCAGGCAGATTTGGCTGCAGGTGGCCTCGACGAGCGGAAACAAGCTCCGATCCATCAGAGCGCGCGGCAAGTTTCCGTATGTGCCGCGCGCGATATCGCCTCGCCATCCCATGGTCTCCCCTTTCCCGTTTTACCTGTTGAGGAGAGGATGACAGGATCGGGCGTCTCTTGCTGCGGCGCGACGCGATCCGATCAATCGACATGATTGGGCTGTGACGGGCCACGCCCAACTAATACGGAGCAACGGCCTCCGCCCGACGCCGCGATTCCGAGAAAGCGAACTCAGCTCTATGGGCTTCGAGGAATCGGGCGTTAGGACGCAAGCGATGTTCGTCCGGCTCGCGCAGCACCGAGCCTGCAAACGTCGCATAATCCGTATGCTCCAGAAGGTACGACCCGCAAAGTTGATAGTCGCCACGCACCAACTCAAACGAAATCAGATGGGCGTCGAACAGCGAATGTAGGTCACGGCGCAGCAGAATACCGTTGCTGACAACCTGCGACTTGGGACCCGAATAGTTCTCAATATGCGCAGCTTCGAGCGCTTCGCTGACATTGCAGCCCGAAACAGCACACTTACCGGTATAGGCCTCAAAGAGCTGAGTGCGGAAACGCTGCTGGCCGATTCGCTCACGGCGCAGCGCGTAGCGGACCTTTTCTTCGTCGCTCGCCGAGGCGCCGGAAAACTCCACCGCGATTGGATCGTCCTTCATGTAGCTCATGTCGGGGTAGAAACGTGCATCGGGTCCGCCCTTGTGAACGGGGCCATGCAGTACAAACCAGCTGTTCTCCGGCTCGTAGCGCTCAACGAACGCTAGGCCGAGCACCTTGTAGCCAGCGCTCGTTGCAAAGAACACGCCAACGGGAACGCCGCACTCCATGCAGTTGATCATTTTTTCGTTATAGCGTTGGTCGCGCCAGCTTTCAACCGAAGCACTTTGCGATGAATACTTGAACACCCACGTACCGTCCTCAAGATAGAGCGGGGGAACATCGGAATAGCTCCCACTTGTAGAGCTATGCACCGAAAGCGCAAAGGTCTTTTCCACAGGATGCTTGATGTGTCCACGACCCGGCCAATAAATACCTGATTGACGCGAAACGCAAAAGGTCTCAGAGCCAATCATCATGCGATAAGGATACTGGGGGCTATCAGCTTTAATGTTATGAGGAAGTTTTTCCCAAATCTCGCCACGCTGCTCCTCGCGCAAGAACCACTCCCAAGCCAAAACATACTCAGTCGGCACAAGGCTACAAGCGCGGTCGTAACTCGGCCGAGCAATCAGCGGAACACTAGAAGCGATGCCGTCCATAAGGAACCTCCAGGAAGAACAGTTCCTCACATTATCGCTGATCTACGCGGGCTCATGTGCAACCGTTTTGCGCATAGCCATCGCACAAGAAAGGGGCCGCTTCGATTGAAGCGGCCCCTATCAGGCAAATCTAGCTAATGGCTTAGCCCTACTTGGAATCAGGAACAATGCCGACCAAGCTTACGGCGGCATCAAAGGTCGGAGCAGCGGTGTTCTTGCCCTGCTCGGACCAGTTTTGGCAGTCGGAGTCGGTGCCTTCCATCCAGATGACAATCTTCATGTTCGTGCCGTTGTAGTCAACGTTCTTTGCGATGGCTTTCGGATTTGCTCCACCAGGTTTGGAATAAGAGCCGCTTGATCCGGTGGCGGCCCAATCGCCGCCGTTCTGGTCAATCAAACTCGTGCCGGCAACATGCGCGTATGTCGGCGCTTGCGTTGCCGTTCCTTCGGCTGCGACGCAACTCCAACCGGTTGTTGAGGAGGCATCGTTGCCATGCTCGGCAGTCGAAGGTTCAACGGGAGCATAAACGACCTTAAGCTCGTCATCAATAACAATGCCGACGCGCAGGCTACCCTTAATCTTGTTGAACCATTCCGTTGTCGCACTGTCGGAGGTCTTGATGGTGACAGGATTCGTGCCATCTAGATAAACATCTGCGATGCCCGTGTTCGTCACAGTGTAGAGGGTGTAGTCAGCAGCGACATAGGCATAATAGGAATCGGTGCCGCTCGTCAGCGTGTACTTGCCACCAGCGTCTGTGTTTGCCTTCTGGTAGCCAGAAACATCAGTGCCCTGCCAGGACTTGGGAACGAACCAAGACCGTGCATCGTTGGTCGATGAGGGGCTAATTTCGTGGCCGGCCGAGCTGGCAGTGGTCTGCTTATCCGAACCGTCATGGTTAACATTTTTGCCCTGAGCAATTTGCAGCACCATGCCATTCGCTTGAGCGGAAATGGTGCTCGTAGTTGCGTAGACCCTGCTGTTCGTGACAAACCATGCGTAGGTAGTTGCAGTAAGCGCCACCGCTGAGACGACGACGGTCAACGCCGCCCCAACAAGTTGAACCTTAAGCCTCTTTACTGAATCGTGCATACCCGTCGCCTCCCTTCGTTACGGAAAAGGGCAGGATCCCGGGCTGGGAACCTGCCCTCCGCAAGCCATAAATCGTAGCTGCGATTACTTATTGTCCGCAGTTGCGGTGAAGAACACTGTTGCCTTTGCAGTGGCAGTCAGCTTGTCATTCTGCAGGTTCCTCGTGGTGACCTTGGCGTCCTTGCCTTCGTAGTAGAGGTAGACGTGAACCGCGGTGTCCTGCTTTGCGGTAACGTCGCCAAGGGATACGGTTGCGGCGTTGCCGTCATCAGAGGAAAGCTTGCACTCGTACTCTTCGCTATCAGCCTTCTGCCCGTAAACAACCCAAGCAGTTCCGTCAGCATTAGTGACGAGCACGCGAAGCGCCTTAGCAAGCTCGGACTGCGACGTGGAGTCCTTCGCGACCTTGACCTCACTGACCTGAAGGCCAGTAAGGTTCTGGCCCTTGGAGCTGATGTTGTAATCCTGCTGAAGAATGTAGTCGCCCGCGAGCGCAGCGGCAGTGGTACCAGCAGTTGCGGTTCCCTTCGGATCCTTGCAATCGACAAGGGTCCCGCTAAGGTCGCCGTGATCGAGATCTTTGCCAAAGCCAGTCATCCAAGTGCCCTTGACCGAATCGGTTTCTTCACCATAGGTAGCGGGGAAAAGTGGCTTGGTCGTGACCTCAGTTGCGACCGATGTGTCGTCAACGTCTTTTGCACCCGACACGCCATTTGCAATCGTCATAAACGCGGCGTTCGACTGAGCGGAGATCGTGCTCGTGGTGGCGTCGACCTTGCTGTTCGTCACAAACCATGCGAAGGTGGCGGAGCCGAGGGCTACGGCTGCCACGAGGACCATGGCGATGGCGGCGCCCATCTGCTTCTTCAATGCTTTGGTATCCATGCGGACCCCTTTCTTTCCCCATTCATCCCAGATGACCCTCGAGAAGCCCGGAAGGGGAGCCCGCGCTTTCGTGTTGGATGTTGCTTGCCCATCCTTTAGACATGGAATTGAGAATACCACAATTCTTACGATTTCCTTATGAGTTTTCGGCAGCCTACATTCCGGCAGATTCATAGGTCTACCTCGGGTTATATGTGGTGCTATGTGAACATCGTTTACCTTATTTGTTCTCTCTCCCGCAAAGTCGTAAGTCCCTCTTAAGCCTTGCGACCGCAGCGCCATGCCAACGCGTGCATACGCCCTCCGCCGAGCTTCGCCTAAGCCCTTCCCTACTCGCTATACTGGTGTGGCACGTGTCATTTTTTGCCTGTTAAACGGGCTATTTGTTGGGAGGGCCCATGCCTGCCGCCAATCAACCCAAGGGAAGCGTTTCCGCCGGATCGATCAAGCCGGTGACGCGCAAAGCCGTTCGTTGCCAGCGCGAAGTCGCCTGGCTGGTCACGCAAGCGGCCGGCAAGCTCGTCGCCACCACCGACGACGTCAACGCACCCACGCCCAGCTTTGTACTGGCGGCGGCATTGTCGTACACCCGCAAGCAGGAACAGGCCGCTCAGGACCGTGGCACCGCAATCGACTACAAGGCCGTCATGGGCCCCGACCTTGCGAGCTTTCGTGCGGCTGCGGGGCTGCCCGCAGTACCCAACGCGCTTTCGGACGCGGGCTACATGTTCACGCTCTCGGGCGCGGACCTCATCCGCGACCTCTATGCCTACTGTAGTGACCTGGACGAGCGCATGGGTGACACGGCCCAGGTCAAACCGGGTTATGCGATCAAGCTCGTACTGCGACTGTTCTTGTTGGACGCCGCCGCTGGCGACGGCGCTACCCCCGCAGACAACGCCTCAGCATAACAAAAGCGCCGGGCCGGAAAATCGATTCCGGCCCGGCGCTCTTCGCTCTACTTGTCCCCGTCCCCTGCGGGCGAGTTCTTTTGGTTGCGACGGTTACTCCAAGTCACGTTGTGTTCCTTGTAGTAATCGGGCGCCTCGTTGCCGCTCGCGCTAATGGGGTCGTTGCCGGTCAGGGTGTCGGTAATATCCTGCACGAACTTAACGAACAGGCTCGAATCGTCAGTCTCGGACGAATCGAAGTCAAAACCGAACTCCACCGCGCCGCCGATGATCTTGTCCACGCACTCCGGATCGTCACCGTCCAGCCAAATGACCACGGTGTACTTGTCCACATCGCCCACGCGGAAGTTCTTGTGACTGATGGTCGTCACTACATCTTTAGACGCAAACGGCTCGGTGTTGGGCTCGGGGTTGCCGTCGGTCGCGGCAGCCGCGTAGGTGGTGGGCTCGCCGTTGCGATACAGCCTCACGCGCGCCGCCTTCTCCACGCCCTTGCTGGCGCTGACCACCTTGAGCTTGGCGCTATAGCCCAGATCGGTCTTGCCGGCGTTGCGGATATAGAAGGTGTACGCCACGTAGTTCTTGCCGTTGTGGCTGCCGTCGATGTCGTCCAGGTTGTCGGGCAGGTCCTCGGCAGCGATATTGGTGCCGTTGTCCAAGGCGTCGGCGGCCAGGCGCGCGGTGGCGTTGTTAAAGTCGCCGTTGTCGGCAATGGCCACGCCGCGGCG
>CATYJC010000105.1 GCA_958407555.1 uncultured Collinsella sp.
TATCCTGGCCCACAATCGGTTCAAGATAGCCCACGTTGAGCTCAATCGCGCGCGAAGCCGGAATCTTGGTAAAGTCCTCCGCCTTAATCTCTCCGATATTCCATGTGCCCGTCATCTGGTCGCCCGGGCGCGCCAGCACCATGTCATAGTAACCGCTGAGCGAAATGCGCAGGGTGGCTGCTGTCTTGGAGAGAGCGTCCGCTGTAAAGCTGCCGTCATCGCCAACCGCCAGCGGCGTGGACTGCCCCGCCTGCGCGAGTGTAGCCGTCGCGCTCTGGGGAAGTTTGCCCGTCACCTGGGCCGCCTCGCCCATCCACTCAAACGTGTAGGCAGGCTTCGAGGAATCGACGGAGTCCTTGCGATCGGCCACGGCATCGGCAAGCTTTTTGACCATCGAGGGGTTGCCAGCCGAATCGGTCGCATAGGCATAGATGGTCTGGCCTTCACCAAAGGGAATCGCATACGTTACGCCATCGATTGTCACGCGCTCATTATAGTCGCCCGGATAGCCCGCCTCACCAAACTGAAGATCGGGGTTCATCACGCGCAGGGCAACGGCATTATGGTTCGTCTCGTTTCCGTATCTCGTGTTCTCAAAAGCTCCCCACTCTATCATTTCCACGCTTTTGGGTAGCACAATCTCTTTGCCGGCAATCGCAGGATCAAGAGAGGCGAACGCGAGCGCCCCGATATATTTAACGCCGTCGCCGATCGTCACCGACGACACATGCGAGCACCCGTCAAAGGCATTGCGCTCAATCCGCTCCACCGTGCCCGGCACATTGATCTGCGTAAAGGTGAGCACTGTTGTGTCCGAGACATAGAACTGTGGCACGCCGCAATAGGCGAATGCAAGATAGTCGATAGTTTTGACCGAAGGCGGCAGCGTTGCCACCACCTTGTCGTCAAGTTGTTCACATTCCTTAAAGGCCTGCTCGGGAATCGTGGTAAAGGCCGCGTTGTTGGGCCAGGTTACCGTTTGGAGCGTCTTGCTTTTGTAGAATGCATAGCTCTTGAGCTCCTCGACCGAATCGGGCAGTGCGATCTCTTTGATGCTGCTGCCGCCCAAGCCTCCAACCGAGCGGACATGCGAATTAGGGGCGAAGGTGATCGATGTGAGCGCAGCGCTTCCCATACCCGTAAGGCTTACGACATTTTTGTCGTCGATGGTCGAGGGCACCTCCAACGTGGTAATGCCCGCGTCGCCATACTCGATAGAAATTTCGTTGGTGAGGCTATCAATCGAGAAGTAGTACTGCGCGGGGGTCTGCTCGCCGGCCACGTAGCCATCGTCGTATTCGTCCTTTACGCCCGTGGCGCCCTTCGAGGTCATCCAGAGCCCAAGATCCTCATTCCAGGTTGCTTCGGCTTCGGCGGTCTCCTCCTGCTTCTGCTGTTCGGCGAGCTCCTTGCCCTCGACAAGATCGGTGGCAAGCGTACCCGCAGGTGTGCTCTCGGTCTGCCCGGCGCCCGTCAGGCCCGCCGCCGATGCAATCTCGGAGGCCGGGGGCGTAGGGGTGTCATCGGTATCGAGCACCGTGGGGTCGGCAGCGCCGGCATCGGGCGCGGGGTCGGCGGCAGCAGAGTCTGACGTTTGGGCGTCAGCCGAATCGGCGGAAGCGGCGTCGTCCGCTTGGCCGTTATCCGTCTGCACAAAAATGCTATCGGTGTTGAGGGCCTCGGCAAACGCGCCCGCGGGAAACGAACCTGTCACCATCGCGAGGGTCACCGTGGCAACCGTCAGCCGGCGGCAAAGCGCTCGAGCAGTAGTCCACCTCATGGTCGTTCCTTTCTTGCAAACCTAAAGTCATCCAGCGTAATCGTTGTCCAAAAACAAAGCGAACGGTAGGTTCATATATACGAACCTACCGTTCTACCTGCGCAAACCACCACAAAAGGGACAGGCACCTTTGTGGCGGTTTGGGGTCTGGTCGGCGAACCGATTCCGATGTTTGTCTCGATCTGTAACAGTTAGGCCCTGTTGAGCCTTGTAGTTGTTACAGATCGAGATATTGCTCCAGCCGCCCCCGCTTTGTCTCAATCTGTAACAGTTAGAGACCAAATTCCCCGCTACGTGTTACAGATCGAGACGTTAGGTTGGCGGCCATTCGGTTCATCTCAATCTGTAACATCTAGAGCCGTTTTGGGCAGTTTGGTGTTACAGATTGAGATTTTACTGAGGCCGAGAATGAGAGCCGTCACCCAGCTCTAACGCTTGCGGCGCTTGGTCGCGGCGAGGCCGGCGGCGGCTACGGTTGCGCCGGCGATGCCTAGGGCGGCGACCGTCATCGCGGTGGTATCCCCCGTGATAGCCAGGACAGCATCGCCCTTCTTGGCCTGCGTGGTTTTCTCAACCGTCTTGCTCACCGTGGTGGTCGTAGCCGGCTTGGCCGCGGGCTTCACCCCAGGCTGCGGCGTCGGCTTGGGATCCGGCGTAGGCTGCGGATCGGGAGTCGGCGTGGCTTCAGGCGTAAAGGTCAGATCGGTGTTGAGCCACAGGGTGTAGATCCAACCGCTGTCCTCATCGGATACGCTGTCCGCGACCTGGTAGCCGCACTCCTGGCCGTTGATCACCAGCTTGGTGTCGGGCGTAAAGTAGAAGCCGCGCGCGGACTTGAGGTAGATACCGTAACGATAGGTCACGCCGGGCTTAAAGGCGTCGATGTGGTTCGTAATGTTCTGATCCCAGAACTCCTGAGAGTTCACTTCGCTGCCATCGCTGCCCGTCCAGAACTCACACTGAGGAAGGGAGTTGGAGCCCGTCGGAACATTCGCCGTAAAGACCGGCTTATCGCCCGCCTTGAAGGTGGTCGTGGCGCCGTTGATCTCGATAACGTCGATGGCCCGCCATTCGTCGATCGGCTGCTCGCACAGCATATTGTCAGCGTTTGGCGCGAAGACGCCGTTGACGGTCTTGATGTGGTGCGCCCAATGACCGTTGACGTACATCATGCAGTCATCGGCCACGGTATTGTCGCCCTTGAGCCTCAGCTCAACGGAGTACATGTAGAACTTGCCCTCTTCGAAGTGTTCGATCCTCCTCGCGCCCGTCGGATACTTGGCAGGGTCGGAATACCAGAAGGCAACGGGCGTGAGCTCCGCAGGGTCGCTGCCATCCATTTCCTCCCAGCACTCGTAGGCGATCTCGTACTTGTCGGCATCGGCGGCGGGGATCGTCGCGGTCGCGCGCGGCGCCTCGCCGGGCGCGTAGTCGGTCTTCACGTCGTTGACGTTCAGGTTATGGAGGGCTTCGTTTTCCGATGCAACAAGCGTAATTTCGCTATTGATGACGTAGCGGAGGTAATAATCGTACCTGGTTTCGTTGACGATAGCCGAGCTGCCTTCATAGTCAGTTCCGGTATACTCCAGTGCCGAGCCAATATAGAGAGCCTCATTGCGCGTGAGTCGATACGAGCCGACTGCCGCGCCACCCGTAAAGGTCAGCGTCAGCCTCATGTGATCGCCAGCGGGTTCGAAGCGAGCCGTCACGTCGGACATGGATGCATCCTGAACTTCGACCAGAGTGCCCGAAGCGGCATCGGCCCTGTAGTACTTAACCTCGACGACTTCGCTCGCAAGCGTTTCTGGAATGCCGCCCTCAACATCGGGAAAATCATAGGTATACGACTGGCCCTTTTCGAGTGTGACATTGCTCGGAAGCGCGCAGTCCGTGTAGCGGGGAACCACGGTCGTATTGACCCTAACGTCGCTGCCGCCAACAACATCGGTCACACCGCAGGGCATGATGGCGTTGCTCGCCGGCATGGCGGCGTTGTCGTCGCCAGAAGCGTTTTGCCCAGCGAGCGCAGCACCGCTAGACTCATTGACGGCATCGGCTGGGATTGTCTGCTGAGGCTCAACGGTGGCTTGCGCCGCCGGAGCAGCATCGGTTGCAGGCGCGGTCGAAGCAGCTGGTGCGGTCGTTGCAGCCGCATCCTCCGCAACCGTCGGCGTCACCGGAGCCGCGGCAACCTCATCCGTCCCAGCGGCGGGATCGGCGCATTCCGTCGCCAGCACCACGCTCGGCAGCAGCAACTGACCGACCATAAGCGCACACGCGCCGGCGCAAGCTATTTTGGCACCCACACAACGCCAGGTACCGTGAACCAGCGAGCAGGTGGACTCACGTTGAGCTTGCTTGTCAAAGTGGCTTACGTTCATAACGGCCTCCTTGGTCGTAGGGACATACCACCACAAAGGTGCCTGTCCCCTTTGTGGTGGTCCTGTACCACCAAGATGTGCCAAATGACTCCGTATGCCTAGGTTCGTAGATGTGAACCTAGGCCTCTACCTGCGGTTTAATTCAATATGATTTCGCCATCGCCACACTCGTCCCGGGAACGCTACAATCGAGGACACGATTATTCGTCCACCCAAAGGACCGTCCTTGAACCTGAGCAGGCCTAAAATCAACGCGCTTCTGGCACTCGCGCTCTTCACCTTCGCCTTCCTTGCCGCCGAGTTTCGTTTCGACGTCAACGTCGGGCTGCTCGCCGGTGCCGAACGCGTTGTAATCGCACAGGGCTTTATTCTGGGTGCGAGCGTGCTCGGCTTTATCGGGTACGCGCCGCTGCTCGGGCTCGCACGGCGCAAAGGCCACTCACTGGCAGCCGTCAACGCCGCCGCCGTCCCTATCGTCATCGTGGGCCTGACCCAAATTCAGTTCCCTACGGCCCCGCTTGTCCTCGAAATTCTGGGCTGCGTGGCATTCCTTGGACTCGGCCTGCTGGGTGCCGCCGCTCACCACGCCTTCGCGACGGCATTCCAAGACGATCCCAAGCTCGCCACCGGTGCGGGAGCAGCCTATGCCGCGGGCATCCTGATGCAGTTCGCCGTCAACCTGCTCAATTGCGGCGGTATCGCAGAGCTCATCGTCCTTGGCGCAGCGACTATCGCCATATCCGCCCTCAGCGTCGTTCCCCTAAAGGCTGCCGAGAGTCCCAATCCCACCGTCAACCCCTTTGCCGAGCCCTCACGCGCCCTCGCCAAGCAGGCATGTTGGAGCATCGCGCTCGTCATGATTCTTGCCTGCTTGTTCTCGACCCTCGACAACGTGGTCACGCTCTCCAACGCCCACGGCACCATTGCCGTGCAGACTTGGCCGCGCCTCTTTTTGGCGGCAAGCGGCCTTGCCGCCGGTCTTATCTTTGATCTTGCCGAACGTCGCTACATGGGTCTCATCATGCTCGGCGTCACGGCACTTTCCACCATCTCGATCTTGGCCGTGGAAGCCGGCGCCGATCCCAACCTAGGCCTTGTCGTCTTTTACCTGAGCTCGGGCTTTTTTGTCACGTTCTTTACCGCCACCTTTACACAGCTGGCACCGCGCATGCATGCACCCGCCCTCTGGGCCGGCATGGGGCGCGCCGCCAACAATGTATGTGCATTCACTACATCGGGCATCTCGCTTGCCCTCGTGACCTCGGGCAACGTTGCCCTCATTATGATTGGTGCGCTCGTTTTGCTCGTCGCCGCCTGCGCGGCATTCGTGGCAGCCGGCCTGTTCCGCCTACCCCAAACCGAGCAGGAGCGCGAGCGCGAGCAGCTGGCAGAAGAAGCGCTCGCCGCGCCCACCGTCGAGGAGCAGCGCCAGGCCTTCATCACCGACCACGGCCTCACCCCGCGCGAAGTCGACGTGCTCATAGCCGTGACCCAGGATGAACGCCCGCTCAAGCAGATCGCCGAGGAGCTCGGTATCTCGATGCGCATGGTGCAGCGCCACCTGAGTTCTATCTACCAAAAGACCGACACGCAAACGCGCGCCGGTCTCACCAAGGCCTTCCCCTCCGCCTAAAACAAAAACCACCACAAAGGTGCCTGTTCCCTTTGTGGTGGTTTTGGTCGGTTAGCCTTCGAGCTGGGCGACTTTGTGGCTTATAGGACAAAAAGTGTGTCCCGATAGAACATCCGTTTCCATCCATTAATC
>CATYJC010000106.1 GCA_958407555.1 uncultured Collinsella sp.
ACGGAGTCTCGCCGCTCAGACGCTCGGCATCTTCGACCTCGCCAATAAAGAGCAGATGTGTACCCACGTCAACAGTGTCGATCAAACGGCAGCTAAACAAGGCCGCCGCATGCTCGGGAACATAGGGCATGCCCAGTGCAGTCTCGCGCGTCTCGTACTTAGCAAATTTGTCATAGTCGCTGCTGGTACGGAATCCAAAGTTGCCAATGTAGAGCATATCGGCCGTCTGATCGATCACGGTCAGCGCAAAGGCCTTGGCAGACGAGATAACACCAGACGTGACATTTTCCTTGTTCACGGCAACCGAAATGCGCGGCGGCATGGACGTCACCTGCACCGCGGTGTTGATGATGCAGCCGGCACGCAGCCCGTCGGCCGCAGCACTCACCACATACAGGCCGCTCGGCATCGTAAAGAACGCAGTTTTGTCCATAACGACCACTCCCCTAACCCGGGATTGAACCTCATGGGTGTATGTACCCACAAAAAAGACGGCGCCCATACCGGACGCCGCCTTTGAGACATATGTGTCAAAACAGTAAACAAGATGAGACGCTCGCAGTTGCGGTGAAATAGGGACTGAATAGCCCCTCAAACAGGCAAAACAGTCCGTATTCCACCGCAACTTATGAAGGGTGGTCAGCGGTTGCGCTCCTTGAGCGCGCGATCGATTTCGCGCTGAACGTCGCGCTTGGCCATGTCTTCGCGCTTGTCATAGAGCTTTTTGCCGCGGCCCAAGCCCAACAGCAGCTTTACGCGACCATCGGTATTAAAGTAGAGCTCCAACGGCACCAGCGCATAGCCGCGGTTGCGCAGTTTGCCGTCAAGAAAATCAATCTCCTTGCGATGCAGCAGCAGACGACGACGGCGATCGGGGTCACGGTTCCACACGCCACCGTGGCTGTAAGGGTGAATGTGCAGACCCACCAGCCAGCACTCGCCGCCACGAATCAGCGCAAAGGTGTCGGTGATCTGGCACGCGCGCTCGCGAATCGACTTGACCTCAGTGCCGCTCAGCTCAATGCCGCACTCAAAGGTCTCATCGATAAAGTACTCGTGATGCGCCGAACGATTCTTGGAAATGAGCTTGCGCTCGCGCTTACTGGGCATCGCCGGCCTCCTTGACGCCGTCGGCTCCCTTGTCGGCGCCTGCGCGCTTTGCCTTGCGCTCGGCGTTGAGCTCGGCATCGCTCTCGCGCACCAGCTTAATGATCGCCGCGCATGCCTCCTCGCCCACCAGGTCGCGGGCACGAACCGTCAGGCGCGTAGCTTCCTGCTTGTCGCCGTCGCTCGCAGCATCGGTCGCACACATGATCAGGCAGATGGCAATCTCGGCCGAAGGCGAGGTCGGCACGCCTTGCAGGCTCAGCTCGCCCATCACGTGGTCGTCGCTCTCATCGGCGGCATCGGGATAGGCAGCATGAATCTTGTTGAGCAGGCGCGTCGTATGCGCATCACCAGGGGCCAAGCGCAGCGCCAGGCGCGCGCAACCCACGGCAGCCGAGACGTTCTCGGTCTCGGGCTCAAGGAAATACTGGCCCAAGTTGGCGTAGGCGCGGGCGGCGCACTTGCCGTCGCTCGCGCGCTCTAGCACCGAAAACGAAAGCGAAGCCCACTCCTGCTTGTCCTCGAGGGCGCGGAACAGCTCGGCCAAGTCCAAGCGATAGTTGCAGTTCATGGGGTCCCAACGCACAGCCTGCATCAGGGCATTACGAGCACTCACATAGTCCTGCTGGCGAATGTAGGCAAACGCCATGTCGGAATACAGGCGGTCAAACGGCACCTCGACCTGCACCAGCTCGCGCGGATCCTTCTCCACGCGGCGGTAGGCCAAACGCTCAAACTTGCTATCGAAGCTAAAGTATTGGCGCTTCTCCTCCGTCTTGCACTCGGCGTCGATATACTCCTCGGCGAGCTCAACCAGACGCTCCAACAGCGGCGTCGCCGTTGCCAAGTCTCCCTGCGCCAGGTAATTCTCGGCATACGTAATGTCTTGTAGGCTGATGGGCAGGTCCATGGCAACTCCTCGGTCCAGGTGAAACGCGGCTCATTCCACACATGCGGTGTATACACAAAACCCGGGTCTCTTGCGAGGCCCGGGCGTTCATTTTGTGGTAGCCCGTACCAGATTCGAACTGGTGATCTCCGCCTTGAGAGGGCGGCGTCCTAAACCGCTAGACGAACGGGCCATATGTAGCAAATGCAATGGCTGGGATGGAGGGAGTCGAACCCCCATTGACGGAACCAGAATCCGCTGTCCTGCCATTAGACGACATCCCAATGACTGCATCGCTGCGCTCGGCTGTGCCTTTGCGCAAGAAAGAAATATACGGGAAGTTCTACGGTGGCGCAAGCCCCATTTTTAACTTTTTTGAAAATCGGCCAATTTGCCCTGACCCATGAAGGACCTGTGAAGCCAAACCGCATGCAAGGGGCAAAATGCCGCAAGCGCACCGTAATTACCGTTGGCAGATTGCTGCATTCTGGTCGCCGTCAATAGTGACACAATCAGGATGCCAATTATCGCGCGAATATCGAGACGACATGGATGAAGAGCTTGATTACCTATGGGAGACCCTCGGCCTCGAGATAACTGCTATCCCTTGGCCAGATCGGCACAAAATTCACCCCACGCTACGCCCCGCCATCACAGTCATGCAGGCAACGTATCGCGGCGCCTCATTTTTGATGATGCGAATGGCATGGCACGCGACGCTACCCGACCTCAAGCGAGTTCAAGCATGCCTCGTGGAGCTATCCGGTATTCCCGTCGTGATTTCGGAGACCCATTTGGAGCAATGCCAACGCGACCGTTTGCAAGCGCAGCGAATCCCGTTCATTTGCCCCGACATTCAGGCATATCTGCCCTTTATGGACGAAGAGTACTGGAGCGGCAAGCCCAACAAACAGGTAAAGATTTACGAACCGCATAAGTGGGCACAGTTCGAGGACTGACCGGAGCGAACCCACCGACGGAAAGCGCGTCCCAGAATCAGTGCTCGAAACGGGACGCACTTTCCGCAGCTGCTACAGCAGTACCTCGGTCCAGGTTGCTTCCTTAAAGCCTGGAATCGCAAAGTCATCGCCCACCAGCAGCGGACGCTTAACCAGCATGCCCTCGGTCGCCAACAGTTCGTAACATTCCTGATCCGTCATCCCCGCGTCCAGGCGCGCCTTCAGGCCAAGCTCTCGATACTTCATGCCCGACGAATTAAAGAAGCGACGCACCGGCAGCCCCGAACGCGCAATCCAGGTCGCAAGCTCCTCAGCCGAAGGATTGTCCGTAACAATATCGCGATCGACGTACTCGACCCCATGCTCGTCCAACCAGGCCTTGGCCTTTTTGCAGGTCGAGCATTTGGGATATTCAACAAACAGCACTGCCATGGAAATCCTCCAGATACAGATCGGACAACGTGGATGAGCGCATGCCAAACAAGGAATAACGCACGATTGAGCAATTGTAGCCCAAGGATTCCACGCTAAACGAACCGCACCCCAAAGCCTCGCTTAACGAACGGCAGCAACTCCATTGCCTCGGGCGTGATATGGCCCGCAACGTTCATACGCTCGTCGCCGGGAAGATCGACTCGTGCGATCTCCAGCTCGCCTTCGTAGCGCCCATAGCCGCTATTGCTCACAGCGATCGACCCCGTCTTTCGCGGCAGACCTGCACCGACATCCGTCGGCACGGAATCCGGTTTAAGCGACGTACGCGACTCCTGAGACCTAAAAATAAGGGCGCTCGAGTCAGGCCGATCGTGATGGACTTGCCCCAACAAATAGGAGTATCCGGAATCGAGCCGGCACGGCATGTCAACATACCCCGCGGAAACTTGAGCAAACTGTGCCCAACCCGCTTCGGAAAGATCGGGGTCGCCGACCAAAACAATATCGCAATCGGCGCCATGTGCGAGCTCAAGCATGTTGAGGGCAACCTTTGACGCGCGACCGCGCTGCGCCTCAACCGTCGGCAAGCCCTCGAATACCGGCCCGCGAACGTTGGCATCGCCCGGCACAAAGGCCATGATTTCAAAGCCGAGCGCTGCAAGACGAAGATTCGTCCGAGCAATGTCCTCCAGAGCTAAACCGGTATAAGGCTTGGGGTAAAAATTGTGGCAGGCGGCGAAACGGGTCACATCGGCGCCGGCCTCTCGCCACGATGCGATTTCGTCAGAGCTCACTGTCGAAGCGTTGACCACGATTCGAAACACACCGGACAGCTCCGCGACCCGCTGGGCACTAAAGCCGTAATCCAGGCGCAGGTATTCCAATCCCAGATCACGCAAATCCTCCATGCGTTCAAGGCCCAGCAAATCGCACGTGCGCGGCCCCACATCGGCAATGAGCGCAATACCGCGAGCGGAAAGCAGCGACAGCACCTGGCGAACCTTATCGGCATATGCCGCTCCCCCATCCTCGGGAATATGCAGCGAGGTAAACGCATAGCGCGCACCCGCCGCGGCACCATGCTCAATCGTCCGCTCGATATCCTGTAGAGGACTGGAAAGATAGACAGAAATACCCGTTCTCACGCTTCGATTCTCCTTTAAAAAAGGCCGGCGGAGCAGTTAGCCCCGCCGGCACAACCATAGCATCAAGAGACCTGCGGCACGTCAAGACGCTCGAATGACATAGCGCGCAGCATCAGGCTACTCGCCAAAGAACTCGTTGATCTTCTGCTCGTCGACGCCAAAGAACCACGTCAGGACAAAGCCGGCGGCATAGGCAAGCAGCATGGCGGTAACATAGCCGAGCTGCTGGCCGGGAACGACGATCAGCAGGCCAAACAGACCGGAAACGCCCTGAGAAACCGTGCCGATGTGAAGCAGCGCCGCGAGCGCACCGCCAAATCCGGCACCCAGGCAGGCCGTCACAAACGGGCGGACAAGCGGCAGCGTAACGGCATACATCAGAGGCTCGCCAACGCCCAGGATGCCAACGGGAATGGACTCTGCAACATACTTCTTAAGCTTGGCGTTCTTGGTCTTAAAGTACAGCGCCAGACCAGCACCGACCTGGCCGCCGCCAGCCATCATAAGGATGGGCAGCAGGTAGTTGATGCCCTTGGTAGCGCCGTCGGGATCGTTGAGCATAGCGTGGATCGGCGTAAGCGCCTGATGCAGGCCGACGGACACCAGCGGCAAGAAGCCTGCCGACAGAATATAGCCGCCCAGAACGCCCAGCTTCTCAAAGACAAAGGTGAGGACGCTAAAGATCGCCGTCGTCAGCCATGCGCCAACCGGCTGGATGACGAGCATCAGGGCAAAGGCGCCGATGATGAGCACCAGCAGCGGAGACAGGAACGTATCGAGTGCGTTGGGCATAACCTTGCGAATCTGACGCTCCATCCAGGCAAAAAATGCGCCAGCGATGAGAGCCGCGATCATACCGCCCGCTGCGGGGTTGTACTGCGCATTGGTGAGCGGCAGCAGAATAGCAGTGCTGGGATCGGCGGCGCCAGGCGCGAGCAGAGGCATAGCGCTGTTAGCGATGCACATCATGCCGGCAATACCGCCCAGCGCAGCGGAGCCGCCAAACTCTCGCGCTGCGTTATAGCCCACCAAAATGGGCAGATAGGCAAACAGGGCCCAGCCCATGGAACGAATGCCCTGGTACCACCACTCGCCTGCAAGCGCGCCTGCCGTCGAGACGTTAATGACGTTGCAGATACCGTTGATGAGGCCAGCCGCAATGATGCCGGGAAGCAGGGCGACAAAGACATTGGAAATCTTCTTAAGAAAGGCCTGAACCGGTTTGGTCTCGTATTTGGCCTTCTGCGCGGCTTTGTTTGTGGCCGCAGCGTCAACCACGCTCTCGTCAGCTACGCCCTTCGCAAGACCGGTAAGCCCGGAGAACTCCTCAAGCACTTTATTCACCTTGCCCGGACCCAGCACGATCTGCATCGTGTCGTCCTCGACCAGGC
>CATYJC010000107.1 GCA_958407555.1 uncultured Collinsella sp.
TCTTGCGCAGGACTGTAGAGCAGGCAACCTTATGCCTCGCCCGCAGTCCCGGACCTTCCGGGTTCAAAGCGCGACACACCGGACTGGTTGTCTGATATAAAGATGGCGAAGGCCCCTTTCGGGGCCTTCTTTTTAAATAAAATTATCGACTCCGTGGACTTCGGTTTTGGAATTTGGAGCCGACGGCTCATCAAAGTGGAAAATGAAATATAACCTAGCTGCAATAATCGCCTTGTTGCGAACTCGAACTGATCATGTAGATCTAAAATAGTCGCAATATACAATTGTCGTGTGGTGCGTTGGGTTGGAGCTGCTGCGGGTCCTATATGGATTGCGGTCTTGCGCCCCGATGTTCAAACAGGTTTCTCTCTAGACGGGAAGTTGCTCATGGACACCATATATGACGGAGACGACTGGGTCGATCATTATAGTTGGCGACTAGTCGGCTCGGATGACAATGGGGATGTGGTGTTTGACGGACTATGTCCAAAGCATCTCCATCCTTTTGTCTCGTCGTTAATTGAGAGTTCCGCTCGTGTTGCCCCCTACAGCTCGGCGTCGCTTCATGATACGGACGTTTTGAAGACCATAAAGGAATCAATTGACGAGGGCACGATGAGTAGCTTGCTGTTTTCTCGCCTTGTGGGGCTAGATGAGATTGGCTCGAAACGACTGCTTGCGGGCGAAAAGGTGGAACTCACTTATCGGTCGATGATTTCAATCCTGCGGATGGCCGATGTTCTTCGCAAATAAATGAAAACGGGACAAGTGAGCTACGTCACTTGTCCCGTTATTAATTAAAGTGGACCGCGGCGAGCGGGCTATAAAAATTCGCCGACTCGGTGGACTTCGGGTTCTAGGTCTACGTCGAACTGCTCTTTGACTTTGGCTTGGATGTCGCGGATGAGTTCGTCGACGTCGGCGGCGGTGGCGTGGTCGGCGTTGACGATGAAGCCGCAGTGTTTTTCGCTCACCTGCGCGCCGCCGACAGCATGGCCGCGCAGGCCGGCATCCATGATGAGCTTGCCGGCAAAGTAGCCCTCGGGGCGCTTGAAGGTGGAGCCGGCGCTCGGCATGTCGAGCGGCTGCTTGTCCTCGCGGCGCTGGCGGTAGTCGTCCATGTCGGCCTTGATCATCGCGGCGTTGCCCGGGGCGAGATTGAAGGTGGCCGAAAGCACGGTAAAGCCGTCGTCGGCGATGCGGCTCTTGCGATAGCCCAGGTTAAGCTCGTCGACATCGAACTCGATGATGCTGCCGCTGCCGCGGGTGCCGTCGTCGAGCATGCGGGCGGGCTTGTAGACGCGCACAGACTCCAGCACATCGGCCATGCAGGCGCCATAGGCGCCGGCGTTCATGTAGCAGGCGCCGCCGACCGATCCGGGGATACCCGAGATGGGCTCCATGCCGGTGAGACCGGCCTCGGCTGCCGCCGCGGCGACATCGGAAAGCAAGGCGCCGGCTGCTGCCGTGACGTGCGTGCCGTTGACCGTAATGTCGGAGAGGCCCTCGCCCAGTGCCACGACGATGCCGCGGATGCCCTTGTCACCGACGAGCAAGTCGGAGCCGTTGCCCACGATGGTGAGGGGCAGATCGCAGCGATAGCAGGTATCGAGCGTGGCGACGAGGCCCTGCTCGGTATCGGGCGTGACAAAGACGTCGGCCGGGCCGCCGATTTTAAACGTGGTGTGCTCGCGCATGGGCTCGCTCATCAGCACGTTGTCCTCGCCGGCAACGCCAGCAAGCGCGCACAGCAGGTCCTCGTTAAAAAAGTCGTTCTCGTGCATACGAATATCCGCCTTTTGGTGGTCGTTGTCATCAATCGATTGCAATATACCCCACCCGGACGGATTTGGTGCGCTGGCGGCGATAAAACAGCCGTCTACCGGATTGGTAAAGTGTTTATCATCGAGGTAGAGGGACGGTCGCTATACTTTCAAGGGATTGCGCGAATACTCGGAAGGAGCGAGATGGGCAACAAAGTTACTCTCAAGCAGATTGCCCAGGAGGTGGGGCTTTCCCCCTCGTCGGTCTCGCTTGTTCTCAATAATCGGCCCTGCCGCATCTCGGAAGAAAACCGCAAGCTCATCAAGGAGGTCGCGGCGCGCAACCACTATGTCCCTAACCAGATCGCGCGCAGCCTGGTCATGCGCGAGTCACGCACGCTGGGCCTTATCGTTCCCAATATCGAGAGCCGCTTTTTTGCCTCGCTCGCCGGCAGCTTGGAAAAGCGCTGCCGCGAGGATGGCTATGCGCTCTTTATTACCAGCTCGGGTGGAAGTGCCGACGACGATCTTGAGCTGCTGCGCCAGCTGGTGACGCGCGGCGTCGACGGCGTCTTTCTGGTAGTGGGTGACGAGTTTTCCGACGATCGCGCCCTGCGCGAAGAAGTCAGCCATCTGCCCATTCCGGCGGTAATGGTCGACCGTGCCATTGAGGGGCTCGAGTGCGACAAGGTGATGTTCGACCACGAGATGGGTGGCTACATGGCTACCCGCTATCTGATCGAGCAGGGTCACCGTCGCATTGCCTGCTTGGTTAATGCTCGCCGTTCCAATACGGGTCGTAAACGTCTTGCCGGCTACGAGCGTGCGCTGCGCGAGGTTGGCCTGCCGATCGACGCACGTTTGGAGTTTGAGAGCGAGTACTACATTCCGAGCGCATACGAGGCGTCGGAGGCGGTGCTCGCAACTGACGCCACCGCCGTGTTCGCAAGCTCGGATAACATTGCCCTCGGTCTGCTCAAGCGCTTGCACGAGATGGGTAAGAGCATCCCGGGCGATATCTCGGTCGTAAGCTATGACAACTCGGCGGCCGACGTTCTCTTTGAGCCGGCGCTGACCGCGATCGAGCAGGATCCTGGTGTTCTTGCGGAGCATGCTTTTGGCTGCATGTCCAAGCGTCTTGCCGGTAGGGGCGGTAGGCGTGCCGAAGAGGTCGTTTTGGAGCCGGCGCTTATCGTTAAGGGCAGCGTGCTCGAGCTTACTAAACACAACTAAACACGTTTATCAATTCATGCAGATTGGATGTGGAGTACCTGTGACAGACAATGCCGCAGGTGAATGTCGCGTTTTGTAGATCGATGCGATTGATAAGGGTGATAAAACGTTTTTTCACCATGATAAAACGTTTTAGCAAATATACTTGTCCCAACGAAAGGTCGCCATATCGGAGGGTGACCATGCAGCGAAGGGACATAAACAATGGCTAAAACTCTGGGAACGCCATGGCAAAAGCTGAGACACGAGGTGCCGGCTTCCGAGCTCGAGGGTGTCGATCTGTATTGGCGCGCATCGAACTACCTGTCCGTCGGCCAGATCTACCTTCGCTCCAACCCGCTGATGCGCACCGACTTTGTCGACGAGAAAACCGGTGAGGTGCGCGACTTTGGTCGCCCGGACGTTAAGCACCGCCTGGTCGGTCACTGGGGCACCACGCCCGGCATCAACTTCCTGTTCGGTCATGTCAACCGCCTCATCGCCGATCACAACCAGAATGCTATCTTCTTGATGGGCCCTGGTCACGGTGGCCCCGCCGGTACTGCTCAGTCGCTGCTCGACGGTACTTACCGCGAGATTCGCCCCGACATCACCAACGATGAGGCCGGCCTGCAGAAATTCTTCCGCCAGTTCTCCTATCCCGGTGGCATCCCGAGCCACTTTGCTCCCGAGACGCCCGGCTCCATCCACGAGGGCGGCGAGCTCGGTTACACGCTCAGCCACGCCTATGGCGCCGTCATGGACAATCCGAGCCTGCTCGCTGTGGCCGTGGTGGGCGACGGTGAGTCCGAGACCGGCCCGCTCGCGACCTCTTGGCAGTCCAACAAGCTCGTGAACCCGGCAACCGACGGCATCGTCCTGCCGATACTGCACCTCAACGGCTACAAGATCGCCAACCCCACCATTCTTGCCCGCGTGTCCGACGAAGAGCTCACCAAGTTCTTTGAGGGCATGGGCTATAAGCCGCACTTCTTTGTCGCCGGCTTTGACGATGAGAGCCATGCGAGCATCCACGCTCGTTTCGCTGCCCTGTTTGAGCAAGTCTTTGACGAGATCTGCGACATCAAGGCCACCGCGCAGGCCCAGGCCGCCGCTGGTGAGACCGTGGTCCGTCCGGCCTACCCCATGATCGTGTTCCGCACGCCCAAGGGCTGGACCTGCCCCAAGCAAATCGACGGCAAGAAGACCGAGGACTCCTGGCGAGCCCATCAGGTGCCGCTGGCGAGTGCCAAGGACACCCACGAGCACTTCCGCGTGCTGCGCGAGTGGCTGCGCTCCTACAAGCCCGAGGAGCTCTTTACGCCCGAGGGCCAGGTGCGCCCCGAGGTGACGGCCTTTATGCCGACCGGTGAGCTGCGTATCGGCGCCAACCCCAACGCAAACGGCGGCAAGGTCCGCCGCGAGCTCGACCTGCCCGATATCCACGCCCACGAGATCCCCGTCGCCGAGAAGGGCCATGGCTGGGGCTCCACCGAGGCCGCCCGCGTCTTTGGCGAGTACACCGCCGATGTCCTTGCCAAGAACATGGACGACTTCCGCATCTTCGGCCCCGACGAGACCGCGTCCAACCGTCTGCAGGCTGCCTACAAGGTGACCAAGAAGCAGTGGGATGCCGGCTTTTACGAAGATGAGGCCAACGAC
Organism: uncultured Collinsella sp.; assembly: GCA_958407555.1. Classification (GTDB taxonomy): domain Bacteria; phylum Actinomycetota; class Coriobacteriia; order Coriobacteriales; family Coriobacteriaceae; genus Collinsella. The sequence goes on from CATYJC010000107.1 coordinate 4,638, forward strand.
GAGCTGCTGGCCGGTTCCGGCAAGGTCGTGGAGCAGCTGTCCGAGCATCAGTGCGAGGGCTTCCTCGAGGCCTACGTGCTCACCGGCCGCTCCGGTGTTTGGAGCTCCTACGAGAGCTTTGTCCACGTGGTCGATTCCATGGTCAACCAGCACTGCAAGTGGCTCGAGGCCACCAAGCGCGAGATTCCGTGGCGCGCACCCATCAGCGGCCTCAACATTCTGCTTTCGAGCCATGTCTGGCGCCAGGACCACAACGGCTTCTCTCACCAGGACCCCGGCTTTATCGATCTGCTGCTCAACAAGGCCAACGACACGCATATCGTAAACGCCTACTATCCGGCAGATGCCAACATGGCCCTTGCCGTGGCCGAGCGCGTCTACCAGTCCACCGATTGCGTCAACGCAATCTTCTGCGGCAAGCAGCCCGCCCCGACGTTCCAGACGGTCGACGAGGCCCGCGCGGAGCTCGCCGAGGGCGTCGCGACGTGGGAGTGGGCATCGACTGCCGACTCGCTCGCCGAAGCCGACGTCGTGGTCGCCACGTGCGGTGACGTGCCGACGCTTGAGGCGCTGGCTGCAACCGATATGCTGCGCGAGCTGGGCATTAAGGTGTGGTTCGTCAACGTGGTCGATCTGCTTAAGATCCAGAACGTCTGCGAGAATGACCAGGCCATGAGCGACGAGCGCTGGGCTGAGCTGTTCGGCTGCGGCGAGAAGCCCGTGCTCTTTGCCTTCCATGCCTATGCCGGCACGATTCGCCGCCTGATCTGGAACCGCCCCGGCCACGACGCCTTCCGCGTCCACGGCTACGAGGAGAAGGGCTCCACGACCACACCGTTCGACATGCTGCGCCTGAATAACATGGACCGCTGGGCCCTGGCCGCCGACGTGCTGCGCATGGTCGACGCCGATAAGTTTGCCGAGCAGATTGATGAGTGGGAGGCCTTCCGCACCGAGGCCTTTGAGTTCGCGTGCGACGAGGGCTTCGATCACCCGGTCTTTACCGACTGGGTCTGGCCCGAAGCCGCAGCCGCGACTGCTGCCGACGGCGCGCTCTCCGCAACGCAGATGACCGCGGGCGATAACGAATAGCATCCGGGACGGTCTCGCGCTGGGGCCGCCTCCGGGCGGGTGCCTTCCTCTGAGAAGT
>CATYJC010000108.1 GCA_958407555.1 uncultured Collinsella sp.
CGACAAGATCAAGGAGGCCATCGACCTTCGCGCCATGATGCTGGTCCGGCACGCGCGTGAGGTCAGGCATGAACGCGGTTTCACCGTCCCCGTCCCGCATGCTGACTCCACGGCCCAGGCCGACGCGCGGAAAAGGCACCACCGGTAATTCCCAAAAATCGAGCATCGCGCCCGCATATCGGTATGAAATGCTTCCCGATTGGGAAAAAGGGTTACAAACTTCGGCCCGCGGCCATACCGTGATCGAAGCTCACCCACCGATTCTCACCGAAAGGGCCTCTCAATGGGAAAAATGAAATTCGACGGCGCGGACGTCACCTTCGAGCTCGACGGCTACGATGCCCTGGTCGAGCGCGTCCGCTCCAAGAAGGTCAACTGCAAAATCAACCCCTCCGATCTCCCCAGGCTCTACGCCGTCATGGATGCCGAGCTCGAGGGCAACGAAGAGCTCGCCGCGGCATTCGCCGAGGCGCAGGAGGCGGCGTTCGGCGAAGCCGTGCTCACCGTCTGGGCCGAGCGCATCAAGAGCTTCAAGGACTCCTTCATCCCGGTGTTCGGCGAGGCTTGCAAGGACGCCGCGTGCCGCTTCGGCTTCTCCAAGGACGGCAACAACACCTTCAAGTCCGCGGTCGACGCCTTCGCGGCCAACATCTGCGACCTCTACGGCGCCGCACCCCAGATCGTCGACGGCTTCTGCGAGTTCCTGGCGCGAAACGCCTGCCTCGAGTTCGACGGCTACGCCGCCGACATGCCCGTCCCCTGCCAGCTCTACGTGGCCGAGGGAATCTCGAAGATGGCCTACCAGCAGGCCATGAACAGCGTCCGCGGGTTCAAGCTCGACACGGACGCGTCCGTCGAGTTCGCCGACAAGTTCATCAACGACAACGTCACGACCCCCGACAGCTTCATCCACCTGAACGACGCCTGCATCGCGATCGAGAACGTCAAGGCCGCGACCTCGACGCCCAGCGTCCCCGAGACAGCCGTCCAGTTCGCCGTGACCCAGGCGGTCTTCGAGCACAAAACCGTCGACCACTTCGACGACGCGCTCCGCCCGGTATACACCGACGAGACCGATGCCGAGTTCGAGGACGCGGTCGATGCGGCGCAGGGCCTCGACGCGGACGCAACCGGCATCATCGCGCGCCCCGATACCGATCACCCCGCCCGCCCGGACGAGGCGACGTCGGCCCCGGTCCAGCCCGAGACGTACCGACAGGACGATTACCAGGACGCCTACCAGGGAGAGGGAGCGGGATATGCCCGACCCGAGACCCATGGCGACATCCGCGGGCAGTACGGCCCCTATGGCCAGGACGCCTACGGCAGCACCTACAAGCAGGGCTACTAGGCCCATCTGAACCTCTGGAAAGGCAGGGTCGACTCATGGCGGACGCACCCCCCGCAGCGTCGGGACAACGCTCGGTCACGCTCGATATCGGAGCAATCGGATCCGGGCTCGGTGACGGCATCGATATCGAGGAGGCGTATCGACTCGTGGCAGCTGCTATGGAAAACGACGCGGAGCTCATGGCTGCGGTCGGCGCCGCCCGCGAGCGCGCGGTCGAGACGGTGAGGGGCAACCTCGCCGCCAAGTCCGCCCGCGGCGGGCTCGAGGAATACCGCCGCGCGCTGGACGCCGAGTTCGAGGGCACCATCGACGCCCTGACGGCATCGATGGGCATGACGGCATCGCCCGACCAGAAGAACACCTTCAACTCCGCGTTCGACGCCTTCGCGGCCGCCAACGCCTCCATCTACAAGAGCAGCGCCGACTTCCGGCGCGAGTGCGTCGACCTGCTCGCGAAGCGCGCCCTTGCCGAGCTCGGGAGCCCCGTGCCCGCCGATTTCGATGCGCAATCGCGCATCTCGGACTACATCGGGGAGCTCTCACGCGAGCAGGCCGCCAAGACGATCTCCTCGCTCCACGGCCTCAAGGTCTCCGAAGTTCTCGCCGCCGGGCGCAAGCGCATCGCCCAGGCCCTGGGCGAGCTGATGCGCCGCCTGCGCGCCGTCCCCAAACCCGCGAAGGCCACGGCCGAACCGCGCCAGGCGTCCCCGGCGCCCGCCCCGGCAACGGCGGCGGCTCCGGTGCCGCGCGAGGCCGGGCCCGAGTCCGCAGCCGAGCCGGCCGAGGCAGCGCCCGCACCGAAGCATGCGGCGGCGAAGCCGGCGGCCGCGGCGGACGACGAGCGCCTGCGAGACCTCATCAACGGCATCGGCACCTCGCTCAGGTCCGGACTCCCGGCAGGCACGCGCGGGCGCCACGCCGCCCACGCCAAGGTCGCCCTCGACGAGATCGACGAGCCGGCCACGGCCGACAACATCGTCGAGTTCAAGCCGCGCGACGCCGAGCGCGAGAGGGAGCGCAGCGCGGCGATCGACTCGCGCGTTCCGGCCGCCCCCCCCGGCGCGCGTCGCCGCGGCGGCGGGCGCTGCATGCGCGACCGCCGCGGCGCCCGTCAGGAACTACTCGCTCAACCTCAGGTAGCATCTCCTTTCCGTCAGCCCCCGCTTCCCGTTCGGGAAACGGGGGCTTTCGCATACCCAAAAGACGACGCCCGCCGATACGATTGCCTGGAATATCAACTTTCCGTCGAAAGGGGAAGCCATGCCGGACAATGATGACCTCCGCATGAACCAGAACGAGACCCTTAACTGCAAGCTCGCCCTTATGGGCGTCTGGACGGAGGCGTGCCGCGAAGCCGCCGCATACTTCGGGGTCAACCCGGACGGCTCGGGCAACTTCTCGTCCGTCACCCAGGCGCAGGCGGGCTCGACCGCGGGCACGCTCGCCGTGGACGGGATCTCGGCCGACGAGATGACGAGCCGCCTGGCGGCGTCGCTCGTCGAGCACTTCCCGGACAAGACCGACATCATCACCGGCGACCCGGCCGCGGCCAAGGCCTACGTCAAGCAGTACGTCGTCGACCTCGCCAACCACCAGGCGCTCGCCCAGGCGCGAACGAACAGCAAGCTGTTCCACAAGCAGCTCAACCGCGCCGCCGTGGGCCTGGCCGATGAACACGGCCCGTACGCCCCCGTGCCCGCCGCCGAGGAGGAGTTCGACATGTGCGTGCCCCTCATGGACGGCACGATCGAGGAGAACAGCGAAGAGGTCGCCGAGTTCAGCCGTGAGCTCGACCGCACCGGCATCCGCTACAAGTTCAGCGAGCTGGCCGCCGCCGGATCCGCGAAGGTGCAGACCTGCCTCGAGTTCATGTCCCGCGACATCAAGGCCGTCCAGGCCGCATGCACCCGCGCGGCCCAGAACATCTCGGCGCGCGGACGGGCGTTCGCCGACAAGGTGAAGTGCGTGCCGTTCGTGCTGTCCGCCGCGGCGCAGGGCATCTCGGATGCCGTGCGCGACGCCGCCGAGCTCATGGGCAAGGGCTATGAGGAGATCAAGGCGGCGGCCGCCAAGGACCCGCGCTCGGTGGCGGCGGCCGCCAAGGACCCGCGCTCGGTGGCGGCGGCCGCCAAGCACTGCGCCGACGCCACGGCGAACGTGCCCACGCGCCATCTCCCCAAGGCCTCGCACGGCGCGCACATGGGCTAGACATTTCAGACGAGACAACGGCCCGGGAGGCCATAATGTTCAAGACCTGTAGCGACCCGGACTTCAACTGGGTCCACTGCCTTTGCGATTCGGCCACCTGGGTCGTCAAGGAGCCCGGCAAGCCCATCGGCTTCTTCTACTCGCGGCTGTTCGACGATGCGCTCTCGCCGTCGGGCCTCGGCTTCGCCGTCGACGCCTTCCGCATCGACGAGGACGGCACGCTCGACGACTTCTACAGCGATATCCTCTGGGACTACGGCGCGGCCGACGAGCTGATAGCGGCCTACCCCAATAAGTTCAGCTGCGCGGTGCGATGCGACGGGCTCAACCCGTATGACATCCCGACGAGCTGGAACCAGGACAAGGGCGAGCGCTACCGCGCGCGCGACACCGTGCTCGCGGCGGTCGATATGCTCACCGACGAGGCCGACGAGGCCGGCATCGACGCCTGCCCCGAGTTCTACCGCAACGACTACATCAGCATGTACCTCAAGACGCAAGGCCTCGGCGAGCGCGTGAAGGTCGGCGGCGCCGAGGCCTTGCGCTTCTCGGTCGTCTCGACCGACTGCTCATGCGGCGACGACGAGAAGGGCGACTTCGAGACCCTGGGCGAGGCCATGAGGGCGGCCAAGAGGCTGGTCGACGTCGAGGGCTATGAGGGCGCCGCGGTCTACGACCGCAAGCAGGAGGCCTGGTGCGCAGGATGCAACGTCGCGACCGTCATGGACATGAACGGCCCGGCATCCGTCACGCATCCGTTCTGGACGATCACCTGCGAGGCCGAGAAGAGGGAGCCCGCACAGCGGGCCGCCGCGCTCGAGCGCGCGCAGGCCATCGACCGCGCCAAGGACGCCGCCGCGCGCACGGCGCGACCTAGCGGCGCGCATTACCGCCCCCGCCGCGCACAGTAGAGGGAAGCATAAACGACAACCATAGAAAGGAGTCCAGCGTATGGACGACTATGAACCGTGGCTCACGCCGTGCGATCCCGATTTCGACCCGGAAAAGTGCGAGAGCGCCTACGCCCTGTGGGCCGTCAAGGAGGAGGGCGAGCCTGTCAAATTCCTCGAGGCGAGCATCACGGACAACCTGGACTATCCGTCCGGATATTGGTTTTTCTGGAGAACCATATCGTTCAGCGAGGAGACCGGCAGGCTCATCGAGGGCGAATGGGGCGGGGCTGGCGATATCTGCCGTGCCGACTATGTCGCGGACATGGTGCTCCCCGGCGGCGCCGTCTTCGCTCGGGTCCAGGGCGAACTCGACGACGGTATTCCATTCGATTGGGAGGTACGCCGCCCCCTGGACGATTGCGCGAAGACGAGGGCGGCCGAGGCGATCCGCGCCGGGATCCTGGCGCTGCCCCTGAGCGCATCCGCGTCGATCGAGGCAATACCCTCACCCTATAAGATCGACGTCTCCATCGTTCACGGTGGCACGCTCACCCACGACATGGCCCGCAACCTCCTCGTCTCGGCGGAGCACTACTATCGCGACAGCGCGCTCTGCGGGCTGCTCGACAACTGGAACGGCCTCGCCGTCGCGCAGCGGGCCCTGCTCGTCCAGGCAGCCAAGTCGATGAGGGAAGACTCGCCCGACGAGGCGTTCGCCTCCCTCTCCCGCGCCATCGCCCTGATCCGCGCGACCGACGAGCGCGCCGGCGACGTGTCCGACCACACGCTCGCGCACAACCTCCTCATCTCGGGGTTCGAGGAGATGGAGCGCGACAACACCAAGCTCATCTCGCGCCAGATCTCCGAGGGCCGCCTTGACATCGGCGAGATCGCGAGGGCCTTTGTCGGCGCGATGGGGCGTAAAACGGGCGCCGCGCTCGATGCCGCGCTCGAAGGCAAGCATGCCGAATGCTACAGCCGCGACGTCGATGCGCTCGTATTCACCGATGACGATATCGACGACTATGCCAACATGATCGAACACGGCCGCCCGGACCTCGATTTCATCCAGTGCCGCGAGATCGCGTCGCAAGCCGTGACGGACTGGAACGACGGGCACGCCATGGACGGATTTACCGAATTCCTCTACGACTACGCCAATGAGCATGCGCCCGCCGAAAGCGTGAAGCAGGGCGGCGGCATCAGGCATTGACGCATCCCCGGGGGCGTCAGGGATGAAGCCCGATTCTCCCCGATGCCGCTCGGCTGGCCGTCGCGGCGGCCGCCTCTCGGGCGGCCGCGCGCATCGCCGCCGGGGT
>CATYJC010000109.1 GCA_958407555.1 uncultured Collinsella sp.
CAAACTTAACCCCTGTGCCGCCCGGGCCGGGGACCCGCCCCTGCGCACAGGAGGAGATTCCTTTTGTGTAGGCTTTGCGGAAATGTGCCAATTTTGGGATACGCCCGGCGGCGTGGTCTGTTGACGGCACAGCTAACGGCACGTATCCTATCGAACTGCGTGTTTCGTAGGGGGATGCTGACCCCTCGATTCAAGCCGTTGCACTTTACAGAAAGCTGGAATCATTCGAGAAGGAGTACGCTTTGCCTACTATTAACCAGCTGGTTCGCCAGGGCCGTCGTTCCGTGCCCAAGAAGTCCAAGAACGCTGCTCTGCAGCACAACTCCCAGAAGCGCGGCGTGTGCACCCGCGTCTTCACCACGAGCCCCAAGAAGCCGAACTCGGCTCTTCGTAAGGTTGCCCGTGTTCGCCTCGTCAACGGCATCGAAGTTACTGCTTACATCCCGGGTGAGGGCCACAACCTGCAGGAGCACTCCATCGTGCTCGTCCGCGGCGGTCGTGTCCGTGACCTCCCTGGTGTCCGTTATCACGTCATCCGTGGCGCCTACGACGCTGCTCCGGTCCAGAACCGTCTGCAGGCCCGTTCCAAGTACGGTGCTAAGCGCCCCAAGGCCAAATAAGCCAGATAACGTTTTGATACTTTCGCCGTGTGCCGCCTAAGCGCCGCACGGTAGACACTTAAGGAGATTTCACATGCCGCGTCGTGCAGCAGCTAATCGTCGTGAGGTTCAGCCTGACGCCGTTTACAACAACCGTCTGGTGACTCAGCTCATCAACAAGGTCCTTCTTGACGGCAAGAAGGCCACCGCTGAGCGCATCGTTTACACCGCTTTCGAGATCGTTGCCGAGAAGTCCGAGGGTGGCGACGCTCTCGCTACCTTCAAGAAGGCTATGGACAACGTCAAGCCCACGCTCGAGGTTAAGCCCAAGCGTGTCGGTGGCGCTACCTATCAGGTCCCGATGGAGGTCAACTCCCGTCGTTCCACCGCTCTGGGTATCCGCTGGATCGTCAACTTCTCCCGCGCTCGCAAGGAGAAGACCATGGCCGAGCGTCTCGCCAACGAGATCCTCGACGCTTCCAACGGCCTGGGCGCTTCCGTCAAGAAGCGTGAGGACGTCTTCAAGATGGCCGAGGCCAACCGCGCGTTCTCTCACTATCGTTGGTAAGTTTAAGGTAAGGAACTAACATGGCTAAGCCTAAGTACAAGCTTTCCGATACCCGTAACATCGGCATCATGGCCCACATCGATGCCGGTAAGACCACCACGACCGAGCGTATTCTTTACTACACCGGTAAGACCCACAAGATCGGTGAGGTCCATGAGGGCGCTGCCACCATGGACTGGATGGTTCAGGAGCAGGAGCGCGGCGTAACCATTACCTCCGCTGCTACCACGTGCTTCTGGAACAAGGACGGTAAGGACTACCGCATCCAGATCATCGACACCCCGGGCCACGTTGACTTCACCGCCGAGGTCGAGCGCTGCCTGCGCGTCCTCGATGGCGCTGTCGCCGTCTTCGACGCCGTTGCCGGCGTTCAGCCCCAGTCTGAGACCGTTTGGCGTCAGGCTTCCACCTTCAACGTCCCCCGCATCGCCTTCATCAACAAGTATGACCGCGTGGGCGCTGACTTCTTCAACGCTATCGAGACCATGAAGGATCGTCTCGACGCTAACGCCGTGGCCGCTCAGGTCCCGATGGGCGCCGAGGACAACTTCTGGGGCGTCATCGACCTCGTTACCATGACTGCATGGGACTTCAAGGCCGACGAGAAGGGCATGACCTACCCCGAGCCGATGGACGAGATCCCGGCTGAGTTTGCCGACATCGCTGCCACCAAGCGCGAGGAGCTCCTCGACGCTGCTGCCAGCTTTGACGACGAACTCATGGAGAAGATCCTCATGGAGGAGGACTTCACCGTCGAGGAGCTCAAGGCTGCTCTGCGCAAGGGTGTTCTGGCCAACGAGCTCAACCTCGTCTTCGTGGGTTCCGCCTACAAGAACAAGGGCGTTCAGGAGCTGCTCGACGCTGTCGTTGACTACCTGCCCAGCCCGCTCGACGTCGAGGCCGTCACCGGTACCGATCCGGACACCGGCGAGGAGATCCAGCGTCATCCTTCCTTCGACGAGCCCTTCTCCGGCCTGGTCTTCAAGATCATGACCGACCCGTTCGTCGGTAAGCTCACCTATGTCCGCGTTTACTCCGGCCGCGCCGAGTCCGGCTCCTACGTGGTCAACGCTTCCAACGGTCAGCGCGAGCGCCTCGGCCGCATCCTCGAGATGAACGCCGCCGAGCGTATCGACCGTGACGACGCTGCCGCCGGCGACATCGTCGCTTGCGTCGGCTTCAAGAACTCCACCACCGGTGACACCCTGTGCGAAGAGGGCAAGGAGATCGTCCTCGAGAAGATCGAGTTCGCTAAGCCCGTTATCGACGTTGCCATCGAGCCCAAGACCAAGGCAGAGCAGGACAAGATGTCCCTGGCTCTGACCAAGCTCGCCGAGGAGGACCCGACCTTCCAGGTGTCCACCAACCACGAGACCGGCCAGACCATCATCGCCGGCATGGGCGAGCTGCACCTCGAGATCATCGTCGACCGTCTGCTCCGCGAGTTCAAGGTTGACGCTAACGTTGGTAAGCCCCAGGTTGCCTACCGCGAGACCGCTGGTCACGACGTCGAGAAGGCTGAGGGCAAGTTCGTCCGTCAGTCCGGCGGTCGCGGTCAGTACGGCCACGCCGTCATCAAGCTCGAGAAGATGGAGGAGGGCTTCGGCTACGAGTTCGTCAACGCTATCGTCGGCGGCGTCGTGCCCAAGGAGTACATCCCGTCCATCGACAAGGGCATTCAGGAGGCCCTGAACACCGGTGTTATCGCCGGCTTCCCGGTCCTCGACGTTAAGGTCACCCTGTTCGACGGTTCTTACCACGAGGTCGACTCCTCCGAGGCCGCCTTCAAGATCGCCGGCTCCATGGCTATCAAGGACGCCCTCAAGAAGTCCGATCCGCAGCTGCTCGAGCCGATCATGGCTGTCGAGGTCGAGACCCCCGAGCAGTACATGGGCGACGTTATGGGCAACCTCTCCGGTCGCCGCGGCAAGATCGAGGGCATGGAGGATCGCAAGAACAGCAAGCTCATCCGTGCCAAGGTGCCGCTGGGCGAGATGTTCGGTTACGCTACCGACCTTCGCTCCCAGACCCAGGGCCGTGCATCCTACACGATGCAGTTCGACTCTTATGAGCCCGCGCCCAAGTCCATCGTGGACGAGGTCATGAGCAAGAACGCCTAAGTTCGAGCTCCCTGTTACGTAATCCTGCGAGAACACTTCTCGCACTCTTTGGAGGTTTAAGTTGGCTACCCAGAAGATCCGCATTCGCCTCAAGGGCTATGATCACGAGGTCGTCGATCAGTCCGCGAAGCTCATCGTTGAGACCGCTCAGAAGACCGGCGCTCGCGTTTCCGGTCCTGTCCCCCTGCCCACCGAGCGCAACCTGTACACGGTTATCCGCTCGCCGCACGTGAACAAGGACTCCCGTGAGCAGTTCGAGATGCGCACCCACAAGCGCCTCATCGACATCCTTGACCCCACCTCGGGCACCGTTGATTCGCTCATGCGTCTCGACCTCCCCGCTGGCGTCGACATCGACATCAAGCTCTAAGCTTTTTGTTCGATAGTGCGATTTGCAAGGCCGCAGCCCTAAGGGTTGCGGCCTTTTTTTGTGCCGATGGGGTAAAGGGTCTACACTACTGAACTATTCGACAAACGGGTGTAAGAGTAAAACTGTTGGGGGCAGATATAGATGGTCGAGTGGATCGTTCGTCGTGCGCAGGGCGACCGCGCGCGCGTGGGAACGTTGGCAGGCGTGGTGTGTATTCTCGCCAATGTGGCACTATGCGCTGCGAAGGGTGCAATTGGCCTGTTGTCGGGATCGGTTTCGATCGTGGCGGATGCCATGAACAACCTGTCCGATGCCAGCTCGAATATCGTGAGCGTGCTGGGCTTTAAGCTGGCGAGCAAGCCGGCCGACCCCGAGCATCCTTACGGACATGGTCGCTACGAGTATCTTTCTGGCCTGGTCGTGGCGGCGCTCGTGCTGCTGATTGGCCTTGAGCTTATCAAGTCCTCGTTTGAGCGCATCATCCACCCCGAACCTGTCGAGTTCTCGCTTGCCCTGGTGGCAGTTCTGGCGCTTTCGATGGTTGTAAAGCTGTGGATGGCGGCCCTCAACCAAAAGCTCGGTGATCGCATTGAGTCCGATACGCTGCATGCGACGGCCCAGGATTCCAAGAACGATGTTCTTGCCACGGGTGCTGTGCTGGCGTGCGCGATTGTTTCTCAGGTGACGGGCATCAACCTTGATGCTTGGGTCGGCCTTGCCGTTGGCGCCTATATTGGCTGGAGCGGCTTTGAGCTTATCCAAGATACGGTGAGCCCGCTTTTGGGTCAGGCACCCGATCCCAAGTTGGTCAAGCACATCCGAGACAAGATCATGAGCTACCCCGGCGTTTTGGGCGTTCATGACCTAATGGTTCACGATTACGGTCCGGGCAGGAAGTTTGCAAGTGCGCACGCTGAGATGGCGGCCGAGGCCAGCCCACTGGAAAGCCATGACACGCTCGATAACATCGAGCAGTCGTTTAGGGACGAGGACGGCATGATCGTTACGCTCCATTACGATCCCATCGTGACCGACGATCCAAAGGCGGCGAGCATGCGGCTGCGCATCAATGCTATGGCTCAAGAGATCGATAGCCGCCTTTCGATTCACGATCTGCGTTGCGTGCCGGGTCCCACGCACACCAATGTGATCTTTGACTGCGTGCGGCCCTCGGATTTGGACATGGGAGCCGATGAGCTCAAACACGCGTTAGCCCAGAGGGTCGAATCGGAATACCCCAAGTCGATTGCCAAGATTACGATCGACGAGGACTATGTCGGCCATACCCACGAGTAGGGCTGTGCCGGCAAAGCAAGTTATACAGAAGGGGAGAATATGAAGAGGCTGTATCTGCTCCGCCACGGTCAGACGGAATTCAACGTCAAAAAACTGGTCCAGGGCCGCTGCGATTCACCGTTGACCGACCTGGGCCGCAAACAAGCTGGAATGGCGGCCGCATGGCTCAAAGCCCACGGCGTCGTCCCCGACAAAGTGGTCTCATCGCCTTTAGGCCGAGCCATGGACACGGCAAGTCTCGTCGCATGTGAACTCCTCGCCCCGGATGCAGCAGTCGAGCCCTGCGAAGGCATCATCGAGCGTAGCTACGGAACCTTTGAGGAAGGTCCCCACGACGCGCTACCCACCGACGTCTGGGATCCGGGCGAGGATCTGATCCCATTTGGCGGAGAAGGAAGCCAGGCTCTGCAAGAGCGCATGGTAGACACCCTCACCAATCTCATGGGCGCCGAGGGCATCGAAACCCTCCTAGCAGTAAGCCACGGCAGCGCCAGCCGCCAATTTATCAAGGCCGCAGCCCCAGAGGGCTTCGAGTTCCCAACAAAACTCCCCAACTGCGCCATCATGATTTTCGATTTCGAAGAGGAAAAGTCGGGAGAAGAAGGCGACGCGCTCCAATCCAAGTTCATCTTGCAGCAAATCATCGATCCTCAACAAAGTAATTAGCTGAGCGAGCAGAGTTAAGCAGACATCAACGTGTCGTCTCCCGAGCACGGCGGAGGGCCGGAGAAATATATTAAGGTCATCGCGAGTTC
>CATYJC010000110.1 GCA_958407555.1 uncultured Collinsella sp.
GCGTTGAGCCATTGCGCATCCGAGCGAATGGACAGGAGCAGGCCGCGGCGCGTCTGGCTATCGAGCACGGCCGTGCCAGTCGAGCCCTGGTCGAGCAGCACATCGGCATTGCCCGAAATACTGGTGAGCGGCGTGCGCAGGTCGTGCGAGATGGAGCGCAGCAGGTTGGCGCGCAGCTGCTCGTTTTTGGCGAGCACCGCCGCCTCCTCGCGGGCCTCCATGGCGCGGGCGCGATCGAGTGCCAGCTCGCCTTCGCTCACGATGGCATCGGCAAGTGTCCGTTCCTCGTGCGTCAGCACGTCGGGCTCGGCAACGATAGCCAGCACACCCACCACCGAGGCGGGGTCGCCCGAGCGCACGAAGCCGTCACCTGTGCGGACCGTCAGGTAGATGCCATAAAACGCCGAGCCGCCAAACGTGGCGTCGAGCGGCGTCCCCACATAGGCGGACGCCGAGAGCCGCGGCGGCATCTGCGGCGCCAGCTCGTGCACCGGCGCGGCATCGCCCACGGCCGTGTACGTCGCACGCGGCAGCAGGTCATCGCCCTCGTCGTCGGCGCTGTACCATACGACCGGACAGCCCGAAAGACGCGCCAGCTGCGTTGCCATGGCATGCACAATCTGCTGCTGATCGGCACACCGCTGCAGCATGCGGTTGGTCTCGAGCACCATATGCGTGCGGCGGTCGCTAGCGGCAGCCTGTGCCAAGGCGCGGCGCAGGGCCAACGCAATCGAGCTCGACACAAGCGAGACCACGAACATGATGAAGAACATGCCGGGATAGACGCGGTCGATAAGCGACAGCGAGTAGCGCGGGTCGACAAACAAGAAGTTGTAGAGCGCCACGGCGGCAGCCGAGCTCAGCAAGCAATACAGGCGACTCCAGGTAAAGAATGCGCACAGCTGAACGGCGAACACATAGACGATCATGATGCTCGGCGCGAGACCCGGATGGTCGAGCAGCGCGCCCACAATCGTCGCTGCGACCAGCAGCCCCGCCGATACGCAGGCGTCATACAGAGGAGTGCGGCGCGTCAGCGTTGTGCGCCGCCACCAAAAGCTATCGGCAATATCGCCGTCCGTACGGACGTCCATCAGCGACCCGCCCCTCTCTCAAAAACAAAAACCACCACAAAGGGACAGGCACCTTTGTGGTGGTTTTCCCTCGTGGTGGTTCTAAGTGTAAAGCCTTCTACGACCGGCAGCCGCTAGACAAACAGCACGTGCGCGAGCAGGGCACACACGCACACCACTCCAAATACCAGCGCCACGACCGAGATCACGCGGTCGGCCATGTCCATGTTGGCGCGATTCGTAAAGAACCGATCTTCGGCGGCGTCGGCGCGCGCCTCACGCACCATTTCGACCACCGCCTCGCGGCCATCGAGCGCCTTTGTATCCATGTTTGCCTCCCCGGCCTCAATCTTGTCCATCGAAAACCAACTCCATGCAACCTGTCGGCGCCTACGGGCGCTCGTTGGGAGCCAGGCGTTGCATCTTGTTCACGGCCTTGAACTTGGTGAACAGCGGCACGTACTCAAAGCTCACGTTGGAGTTCTCCAGGCCGTACCAGCGTGCAGGCGTGCCGGCGGCGCGGCGGATGATGTACTTGAGCGTGATGGCCGTGCGCTCGCTGGGCTCCACGTCGCTTTCGGGCGCCAGAAGCTTACGGATCAGGACGAACTTGAACGTGCCGATGTTACCCGGATCCTTGTAGACCGAGTAGTCATGCGTCTGCGGCGGCAGTTCACCGGTGGCAGCCAGGTCCTGAACAACCTGACGCAGGTAGGCATTGACGCGCTGGTTGATCTTGTAGCCCAGGTACAGATGCACGCGGAACACGTAGTCGGTGCCGAACGTCTCGACCGAATAGGCAAAGGTATGCGGTTCGTCCATGGTCTCGACGTTCACGAACCACCAGGCGCGGGCGCGCTTGGGATGCTTGTCCAGAATCGAGTAGACGATGTCGCGGTCGATGTAGTCAGTATGGGTGTCCTTGGTCAGATACACGATGTTGTCGCTCAGGCGCTCGTAACGGTCGTCGTCGCGCAGGCGCTTGAGCTGTGGCAGGTAGCTGCGCAGCGGCAGCAGCGTAAACTGGCGCTGCTCGACCGCCGTGCCGTTGTACCAGCACACCATGATGCCCATGATGAGCATGGCCATCAGAATGGTGAAATAGCCACCGTGGAAGAACTTGGTAAGCGAGCTCACAAAGAAGAAGCCCTCGAGCATGAGGAAGAACGCAACGAAGATATACGGGGCGACCTTAAGGCCGCGATCAACATGCAAGTAGAAGAAGAGCAGCAGCGTCGTGCACATCATGGTCAGGGTGATCGCCAAGCCGTAGGCGGCCTCCATGTGCGCCGAGCTCTGGAACAGCAGCACCACGATGACGCAGCCCACAAGCATGACGTTGTTGACCATGGGGATATAAAGCTGGCCCTTGGTCTCGGCCGGGTAAAAGACCTGCATGTGCGGCATCAGGTCCAGACGGCTTGCCTCGGACACCAGCGAGAACGCGCCGGTGATGAGTGCCTGCGAGGCAATGATGGCCGCGACAGTGGAAAGGCCGACGGCAAAGGGACGCAGGCCCGGGGTGAGCATCTGGTAGAAGGGGTTGAGGTCGGCAATGCCCATGAGCTCGGGGTTGGCAGCGTTGTTCATAAGCCAAGCGCCCTGGCCCATATAGGAAAGCAGCAGGCAGCACTTAACGAACGGCCAGGTGGCGTAGATATTGCCGCGGCCGACGTGGCCCATGTCGGAGTAGAGCGCCTCGGCACCGGTGGTGGCGAGGAAGCAGCTGCCCAGAATCATGATGCCCGCGTGGTTGTTGGGGCTCAGCAAAAAGGCGATGCCACGCACCGGGTTGAGGCACAGCAGCACGGCGGGGTGCTGGAAGACAAAGAACAGACCCGTGCCGCCCAGGAACAGGAACCACAGCGTCATGATGGGGCCAAAGGCGTGACCGATCTTGGCCGTACCGATGCGCTGTACCAAGAAGAGCACGATGATGATGGCGAGCGTAATGGCGACGACGCGGCCCTGGTCATCGCCCAGCACGGCATGGACCGCCGGGATGGTGCGCAGGCCCTCGATGGCCGTGGTAACGGTAACGGCCGGCGTCAGGATGCCGTCGGCGAGCAGCGCGGCGCCACCCAGCATGGCGGGGATGATAAGCCACTTGCCGCAGCGCTTGACCAGACTGTACAGGGCAAAGATGCCGCCCTCACCATGGTTATCGGCGCGCAGCGAGATGAGCACATACTTGATGGTGGTCAGCAGCGTGACCGTCCACACGACAAGGGAGAGCGCGCCGAGTACGAACTCCTCCGTCACGCTTCCGATACCGCCGTTGCCGGCAACGAGCGCCTTGGTTACATACATAGGGCTGGTGCCGATATCGCCGTACACCACGCCTAGCGTGACGAGCATCGCCGAGATGCTCACAGGAATCGCAGCGTGTGAGGCTGCCTCCTTGACCTTCTGTTCCATAAGCCGGTTTCCTCCCAACTTTAACGTTCGAAGGGATTATAGGTAATCGGCCCATGTTTTAATGCACTGTTTTCCCAGCTAGATAAAGATTTATACAGTCTTTAGACTACCGCGGCGATATGGAATGTGACAAAGGGACCGTCCCCTTGTCACATTCGTCATTTTCCGAGCCAATTTTTGAACCACCACTCCATGGAGCGGCTCATCTCGGCCATAAAGGGGCTCGTGTGCTTGCGGGTGTAGATATCCACGACGCGCTCCCCCACCTCGCGGGCATGCGGACGGAACATCGCGTCCATCTCGGCCACCTGCGCGTCCATGGTCGCGGCATCCGCACGGCAGTAGCGCTCCTCGTGCACCAGGTTCACCACGGGGTGCGCGATTGCCGGACGCTCCTTACGGGGCGTGCCGATGATGAGCATCGATAGCGGCATGGTATAGGGCGGCAGATCGAGCAGCTCGGCAACTTCCTCGGCATTCTCGACGATATCACCGATGTAGCAGCT
The DNA here is from genome assembly GCA_958407555.1 of uncultured Collinsella sp. Taxonomy (GTDB): domain Bacteria; phylum Actinomycetota; class Coriobacteriia; order Coriobacteriales; family Coriobacteriaceae; genus Collinsella. The sequence goes on from CATYJC010000110.1 coordinate 3,998, forward strand.
CCCCAGCCCCAGGGCCTCGGCGGCAACCACGGCGTTTTGCGCGGCGATCACGGCGTCCTGGGCCGCGATGGCAAAGTCGCCCAAACCCGGCGCGCGGCGGGGCGCCTTACCCGTACGCTCGACAAACTCGGGCTCAAAGCAGCCCACGTGCTCAAACAGATCGATCCACTTGGCATAATCGACCACAAATATTAGTGCCCAGGGCGCCTTGGCGATCATGGGCTGGTGGTCGCACAGGTCGGCCAGGCGATCGAGCGTAGCCTGCTCGCGGATGCTCACGATGGAATACATCATCATGGCGCCTGCCGACGGCGCACGGCTCGCCGCATGCAAAATCGCCGCCCGCTGCTCGTCGGTCACCGCCACGGGACGGTCGTCGTCATCACGCGCAAAGGCACGCGTAGACGAGCGATGCTCCAACGTGTCCAGCACCGCGTTGCCCGTGGTCTCGACCGGATAGCCGTACGTATCCACGACCGCAGCTCCGTCGCCGCCCATGTCCGCCTTGCAAACCTGCTCGTTCATCGCCCTACCCTCGCCATTTCTTTAAGAAGCCTTTACGTTTCCGTGTAATTCCCGTCCATTATCGCGCAGGTCGCCACTACATTGCGCCACACCGCCACACGTGCGCGTTAATATGGCTGGTTGTTGTGCGCAGTCACCAATTGCAGCGCATATCTTAGTAACAATCGGGTAAACCCCCGCTTTCGTAGGTTTTAAGTTTGTGAGGAGTCTCAGCATGTTCGCAGCCGCCATCTCGCTCGTCGGTCTTGCGGCGACCGTCTACCTTGTTTTGCGCGAGGCCAAGGCCATTCGCGCTCAGTCGGGCACCGTTGCCAAAAGCGCTCTTGGGTGGAGCGTCGCCTTCGGTCTGTTCCAGGTCTTTTTGACCATTTGGGGCGCCGTGGGCCTCGTCGCCCAAAACGAGCCGCTCGCCTTTGTGATGCTCATCCTGACCAATGCCATTCTCACCGGTTGCGCCTGGGCCAGCATCGCCCGCGACCGCATCGCTCCGCGCGTCTTTGCATTTGCCGAGCCCGACGCCCCCGCCCCCACCGGCAAGCTCGCCCGCCTGCGCGGCGCCTTTGTGGGCAAACCACTCGTCGCCGCCGTCCTGTGCCTGCTGCTCGCCGGCGTCTTTGCGCTGCTGGGCATGGAGGTCTCGTCCAACCACGACTTTACCTGGGTCTACCCCCTGTGCATCCTGCTCGAGTGGGCCATCATCACCACGCTCATGGTCGGCCTGTTCTTCCTATTCCAGCGCCACGGCGCAGCTCCCGCCGTCCTGGCCTTCGCCCTCTTTGTCCTGGGCATTGCCGAGTTCTTCGTCATCACGTTTAAATCCATGCCCATCCAGCCGGGCGACCTTTCGGCCATCTCCACCGCCGCCGCGGTCGCCGGCAACGGCTACACCTTCTCGATCTCGCTGTTCTGCGTGCTGTCCATGGGCTTCACCGCCATCGCCATGCTGTTATGCGAGTACGCCGGCCTGGTGGCACCGCACCGTCAGAAGGGCGCCGCCAACGCCAAGCGCATGCTGATCACCAACCTGCTCGTCGCCGTGCTGTGCCTGGGCGGCGTGACCGCGCACGTCACCCTCATCGACTACTACAACACTCTCGGCATCACCGTCTACACCTGGCGCCCGCTCGAGAGCTACTGGCGCGAGGGCTA